>NZ_JBAVCF010000550.1:0-15711 GCF_049586575.1 Bradyrhizobium sp. | reverse complement strand
ATATTGGCATCGATCCCAAGCTCGACATGTTCTACCTGCTGATGGAGCAGACCGATAACGAGCGTGGCCCTATCAGGGTCGCGTTTCGCAAACTGGTCTACGACGCCTTCGCCACCCCTGTTGGGCGCTGAGCCTTGAGATAGCGCCGGGACACTCTTGCTCTGCCAAAAGCTGTGACGATGATGTCCAATGGATGGTTGCTTTTGCGCCAGCAATGGGCTTGGATTCAATATTCGATGCGCGCACGAAGAATCCAAAGCCGAATGGAAGTGAGAGAGGCTGCCAACGGGCAGCCTCTTTTATGTCCGGCTGCTCTTCATCATCAAGCGCCAAAGACCGGCATGCGAATGTGAGCGGAAGACGAGACGCGCACCATAAGGATAGGGATCGGGATGCGTCGGCGCGGCGCGCACATCCGGTAGGGCGTGGCTCATCGATTTCTCCTCGCACTGGTGCAGTTCGATAGGGTTTTGACCGCCCAAATTTGTAGTGTGCCTCGTCTTCATCAGTTTTTTGCATGAGGATGAAACGGCTGGAATGCGTTCAGGGTCGCCCCTCGATGGCGCGTTGGAGCCACTCTTCAGGGGCAGGAAAAAGCGGATTTCTCTTTATTGAGACGGAAGAAAGTAGTTCGAAAAGAATATGTTATGTCAGTAATGTATAATTTTTGAGATTAATATTGTAATTGATACAGGCTTATGACAAGCTACGCTACGTCGGGGATTTCAAACGAGGAGGGGGTGTCGAAATGAGCATCACGGCGGACAGCATTGAGAGCGTTCCGACGACGGTCGACAGCAATGCGCGGAAGGCGTTGCTGGGTTCGGCGATCGGCTATGCGATGGACGGATTCGATCTTCTTATTCTAGGCTTCATGCTGCGGGCGATTGCAAGCGATCTCCATCTGTCGCAGGCACAATCGGCCTCACTGGTCACGGCCACGCTGATCGGCGCCGTGCTCGGCGGCATCGGCTTCGGCATGCTGTCGGACCGCCTCGGCCGCGTACGCATCCTGACCTGGACCATTGTCGTATTCGCGGTGTTCACCGGCCTTTGCGCGTTCGCGCAAGGCTATTGGGATCTTTTGATCTACCGGACCCTTGCGGGCGTCGGCCTTGGCGGCGAATTCGGAATCGGCATGGCGCTGGTTGCCGAAGCGTGGCCCGCTTCGAAACGTGCGCGAGCCTCTTCCTATGTTGGTCTGGGTTGGCAATTCGGCGTACTGCTGGCTGCCATTGCCACGCCGCTGTTGCTGCCCGTGATCGGCTGGCGCGGCATGTTTGCGCTCGGCGTATTTCCGGCGGTGGCCGCCTATTTCATTCGTGCCTCGCTCCACGAGCCCGAAGTGTTCGTCGCGAAGTCGAAAGATCATCCGAAGGAATCGGCGCTGCATCTTCTGGTGAAGGACACCGAGACCACCAAGCTCAGCCTTGGCATGGTGATCCTCTGCTCGGTGCAGAACTTCGGATACTACGGCGTGATGATCTGGTTGCCGAATTACCTTTCGACTCGCTTCGGTTTTGCGCTGACGCGGTCGGCGACGTGGACCTGCGTGACCCTTGCCGGCATGGCGCTTGGCATCTTCATGTTCGGCCATATTGCCGATCGCATCGGCAGGCGTCCGGCTTTCTTCAGCTACATGTTCGGCGCCGCCGTCATGGTGCTGATCTATTCGCGCCTGACCGATCCTATCCAACTGCTCATTATCGGCGCGATCATGGGCTTCTTCGTCAACGGCATGCTCGGCGGCTATGGGGCGCTGATCAGCGAGCTGTTTCCGACCGCAGCGCGCGCCACGGCGCAAAACGTGCTGTTCAATATCGGCCGCGGCGTCGGAGGATTTGGTCCGGTCATCGTCGGCGCGATTGCGACTGCCTATTCGTTCGAGACCGCGATCGCGTTGCTCGCCACGCTTTACGTGTTCGACATCCTGGCGATGTGGCTGTTGATCCCCGAGCGCCGTGGCGCCCAGCTCACGTAACGTTCGACCAGTGCCGCCTATTTGAAGTTCCCGCACCGCAAGCAGCGAATTCGGTTCAGGAACTTCAAATAGAAGAGCGGCACTGGAATCAATAGGTTTGCTGGTGCCCATCACTTTCCGAAGTTCGTGGAAGTGGGTGCTGCGACGGAGCACGAACTTCGGAAGATGGGCACTAGAGGCCGTCATGTCACTCGATCATTCATCGCATCAGGTGCAGCCGGTGGTAATGCCGCCCGCATCTCCTCACGTCCCCTGGAAGCCCAGCATCGTCGCCGAGCTTGCCAAGGTCGTCGCCAATATTGCCGTCAACGCCGAATATCGCCACCTCGTCGTTGACTGCAGCGAGGTCGCCTCGTCGGCACAGCCAGGGCAATTCTTTCAATTGCTCTGTCCGCACCCCGCAGGCGAGCAGCCGTTCCTGCGGCGGCCGATGAGCCTCTACGGCGCGGATCCGGTCAAACGCCAGGTCGAGTTTTTGTACAAGGTCACCGGCGCCGGAACGCGCGGGCTTGATCTGATCAAGCCCGGCGATCACGTCGATATCATGGGACCGCTTGGCACCGGCTTCACGCTCGATCCAACGTGGCGGCATATCGTGGCGATCGGGCGGGGCGCCGGTCTTGCCACGCTGGCCCCACTCGCCAAGGCAGCCAAAGCCAACGGCACCAGGGTTACGGCGATCTTCAGCGCGCGGCGGCCCGAGCTTCTGGTGTCGGTCGATCTCTTCAAAAACCACGGCGCTGACGTCGTGCCGGTGACGGACTCTGAGCAGACCAGCGGGCCGGGCAACGTCGAGCGCATCCTTCGCGGCCTGATCGCGGAAGGAAAGTGCGATGCGTTCTTTACCTGCGGCTCGAGCCGCCTGATGCGCGTGCAGCAGCGCCTTGCGATCGAGTTCGGTCTTCCCGGACAGGTCGCGATGGAACAGCAAATGGCCTGCGGCATCGGGCTTTGCTACTGCTGCGTCCGCGACTTCAATGTCGGAGGCGAGATCGTCAGTCGCAGGGTCTGCTGGGACGGGCCCGTCTTCGATCTGCTGGAGGCGCTGCCATGATCAAGCCGTTTTCAATTGATCTCTCCGTCAACGTCGGCGGCCTCAAGCTGCGCAATCCGGTGATGCCGGCGTCGGGCACCTTTGCCGAAGGGCTCGACAAGGTGATCGACTTCAATCGCCTCGGCGCCTTCGTGACCAAGACCGTGACCCGCGAGTTGCGCGCCGGCAATCCGCTGCCGCGCGTGGTCGAGCGGCCGGGTAGCCTGATCAACGCGATCGGGATTCCTTCCAAGGGTGTGCCGCATTTTATCGAGAAAATCATTCCGAAATATGCCGCCTACGAGCCGCCCCTGGTCGTCAGCATCTCCGCGCCGACCGCGGAAGGTTTCGCAAGCCTCGCTGCGGAACTGACGCTGCCGGGGGTGTCGGCGATCGAAGCCAACATCTCCTGTCCGAATATCGAGGAGGACGGCAAGGCCTTTGCGATGCGTGCGGTGTCCGCCGAGAAGGTCACGCGCGAGCTGCGCGCCGCGACCAGGCTGCCGCTCTGGGTCAAGCTCACACCCAACACCGGGGATATCGCCGAAGTGGCGCGGGCAGCGGAAGCGGCTGGCGCCGATGCAGTTGTCGTCGCCAACACGTTCCTCTCGATGGCGATTGACCTGAAGACATTCAAGCCGTGCCTCGGCAACGTCATGGGCGGATTGTCGGGTCCCGCGATCAAGCCGATCGTGCTTCGCCAGGTGTTCCAGTGCGCCAAGACGGTCAAGATTCCGATCGTCGGCTGCGGCGGCATTTCGTCAGCCGAAGATGCGATCGAATACATGCTTGCGGGCGCCACCGCCGTGCAGGTCGGAACCGCAACCTTCCTGCAACCAGCGGCCATGGTCAGCGTCATCGACGGCATCGAGATGTTCTGCCTGCAACGCGAGATCAATCGCGTAACCGATCTGGTTCATGGCGTCGTGATCGAGGAGGCTGACGATCAGGATCTCGCCTGGCTCAGTCCGCCAACATGACGACAGAGGCTGCACCTTCCCGCAACGTCTTCGTCGACGACGCGAACGACCGACGTCTGGCCGGCGAATTGTTCGATGCCCTTCGTGAAGCATCGTTCGACGGCGTCGGCATCACCCGCGAAAGCTTTGGCGAACGCGAGTCCACGGCGCTCGACATTGTCGAAGCCAAAGCGCGCGAATTCGGACTGGAGACTGTCCGCGATGCCGGCGCCAATCTGGTCGTGACGCTTGCCGGCAGCGAGGGTGATCTGCCGTATCTCGCCTGCGGATCGCATCTGGATTCGGTAACGCAAGGCGGCAATTTCGATGGTGCGGCGGGCGTGGTCGCGGGCCTTGCCGTGCTCGCACGCCTCAAGCGCGACAAGATCGTGCCCCGCCGCACCGTCAAACTTTTCGGTTTGCGCGGCGAGGAAAGCTCCCGCTTTGGCAAGGCCTATATGGGTTCGCTGGCCCTGTTTGGAAAATTGACGGCCGAAGACCTTCGGGCCGTTGATCGCGATGGCCGCGCGCTTGGCGATTGCATGCGCGACGTCGGCGTTGACGTCGGCCGAATCGAGAGGGGAGAACCGTTGCTCGACGCCAAACGTATCGCCGCCTGGGTCGAACTTCATATCGAGCAAGGTCCGGTGCTGACGGCGCGGGAGCTTCCGGTTGGAATCGTCACCGGCATCAGGGGCAATGTCCGTCATCGTTTCGTCGAATGTATCGGGGAGGCCGGCCACTCCGGTGCGGTGCCGCGCTGGTTACGGCATGATGCCGTGTTCGCGGTAGCCGAACTGATGACCCATCTCGACCGTCACTGGCGTACTTTGCTGGAGCGCGGGCGCGATGTCGTCGTGACATCAGGTGTTTTCGGGACCGATCCTGCGGAACACGCGATCGCGCGGATCCCGGGAAAGGTGACGTTCAGCTTCGAGGTGCGCAGCCAGAGCAAGGAGACGCTGGAGGGCTTCTACGATCTGTTCCGCTCGGAATGTAATCTCATCGCGGAAGAGCGCGGCGTAGAATTCGCCTTCGACCGCCGCCTGGAATCGGCGCCGGCCACCATGGATGCGGAATGGGTCCGGCGTCTGCGGCGCGCGGCCCAAGCGCTGGGGCTCCCGGACGAAGAAATCCCGAGTGGGGCAGGGCATGACGCCGCGGTGTTTGCCAATGCCGGTATTCCCAGCGCCATGGTATTCGTGCGCAATGAAAATGGCTCTCATAACCCGAAAGAGGCGATGAATCTGGATGATTTTGTCGCGGGAATCGCGGTAATGCGGGCGGCGATCGAAGAGGCCATCCAATGAGCGTGACCGAATTATTCGAGAAGGCCGCCGCGCCCAAACGCGCGGACAGCATCACGATCCGCAGGCCCGATGATTTTCACGTGCATCTGCGCGACGGCGCGATGCTTCAAGCCGTGCTTCCGTTCACCGCCGCGCAGTTTGCCCGCGGCGTCATCATGCCCAATCTCGTGCCGCCGGTGACGACGGTCGCGACGGCCATAGCCTATCGCGAGCGCATACTGGCAGCCCGCGCCGCGACGTCCGATTTTCAGCCGCTGATGACCTGTTATCTCACCGACGCCACGTCACCTGACGAAATCGAAAAGGGATTCAAGCAGAGCGTCTGGGCCGCCGCAAAGCTTTATCCCGCCGGCGCCACCACCAACGCGCATCACGGCGTGACCGACATCCCGGCGCTGGCTCCCGTGTTCCAGCGCATGGAGAAGATCGGCATGCCGGTCTTGATTCATGGGGAGGCCACCGATCCCGCGGTGGATATTTTCGATCGCGAAGCCGTCTTCATGGAGCAAAGCCTGTTGCCGCTCTTGAAGCGGCACGCCGGCCTGAAAGTCGTGGTCGAACACGTCACGACCGCGGAGACCGTCGATATCGTGCGCGCCCACGCTTCGCATACGGCTGGAACCATCACGCCGCATCACCTCGTCATCAACCGCACCTCACTGTTCCAGGGCGGCCTGCGTCCGCATCTCTACTGTCTGCCGGTAGCAAAACGCGAACGCCATCGCCTCGCGTTGCGCAAGGCTGTTACCTCGGGCGAAGGCTGCTTCTTCATCGGCACTGACACCGCCCCGCATCGCCGGACGGCCAAGGAAGCTGAATGCTGCTCGGCCGGCGTATTTGGTGGCGCGACCGCGTTGCAGACCTACGTGCAGGTGTTTGATGAAGAGGGTGCCCTCGACCGCTTCGAAACGTTTGCTTCCGTAAATGGCGCAAAGTTCTATGGCCTCGAGCTCAACCGCGGCACGATCACCCTGGAGCGGCGCGAGCAGCCTGTGATGGCCGCGGTCGCCGTGGACGACACCGAGGTCGTGGTGTTCCGGGGTGGTGAGACGCTGCCGTGGTCGATCGGAAAGTTGACGCCATGAGCGATCAAAATATCAGGCAAGAGATTGGCGGCGAAGTCGCACGGCTGTTGTTTGAGGGCGGCGCGATCCATGTCAGCCGGCAGCAGCCCTTCATCCTGGCAGCGGGCTGGGCCAGCCCGGTCTATGTCGATGTTCGTGTCATCCTTGGCGATCCATCCTTGCGTCAGGCCATCACGCAACTCGGCTTTCGCTATGTGACGGCGATGTTGCCGCAAGCGTCGATCGATGCGGTCGCAGGTGCGGAGACCGCCGGAATTCCCTTTGCCGCATGGCTCGCCGACAAACTCAATGTGAAGATGCGTTATGTCCGCAAACGGCCACTCGGCATCGGCCGCAACGCGCAGGTCGAAGGCGGCGACGTCGACGGGCTCAATGTCCTTCTGGTCGACGACCTCACCACCGATGGTGGCAGCAAGCTCAATTTTGCACGCGGCCTGCGTGCCGCCGGAGCGATCGTCGAGCATGTACTGACAATCTTCTACCACGACGTCTTTCCGGGCGCGGCCGATCGGCTCGCGCAAGCAGGCCTGACGTTGCACCCGCTTGCGACCTGGGCCGACATTCTGCGTTCGCCGGCGGCCGGCGCGGTTTCGCCGCAGGATCGCGCCGAGATCGAACGTTTTCTGGCCGACCCCGTGGCCTGGTCGACACGCCACGGTGGGCGCGCCAAGCGATCGGTTCAAAGCTGATCAGGTCTTCATCTCTCCCCGCTGGGAGATGCGAAGAGAGTTTGCGGCTCCAGGCTACGACGCCTTTCGCGTGCCGGTCGCCCGCATCGCCGATCGCTCCAGGATCATGCGAAGCTGGCTCGCCGCCTCGCGTCCCTTGTGGGCGCGCCGCCACAGTTTTTCGACCAGTCGTTCGTATAGACGCACAGGTTCATCGTCGGCCGTCAGCATGGCGACGCCGGTACGGATGTTCGGCAATTCGCCGCCGAGCCGGAACGGACTCAAGCCCAGCAACGTGCGCTCGGAAGTGCGGAACAGCTGGAACGTGATGTTGGGCAGGGGCTCCTCGATCAGGCCGATCTGGATGCCCATCGGCTCCTGCTCGATCAGCTTGATGAGGTGCTCGATCTCGGCGCGCGCGGCCAGCCTGCGCTCGACGATCTCATGAGGTGGAAGGTCGAAGCGGCCGACCAGGCCGAGCTTCAGCCAGCGCTCGATCTCCGGCATGTTGACGAAATTGACGACGGAAAGATGCCGGCGGTGGCGGGCGTGCTTGCGTTCGTCGAGCACCGCGACGATGGCGTCGATCTCGGCCTCGTAGTCCTTGTCGTCATCGGCGTAGGAGGGCGCGGCCTCGATCAACGTTTGCTTGAGCTGGCGCGCGTAATTATCCGAGGTCAGGAGGTAGGACAAAGGCGGGAAGTGCGCGATGACCTGTTCGGATTTCTCCTCGATCTGCCGCATCCGCTCGAAATAGCTGATGGCGTTGGCGTAGTATTCGACGCCAAGGCCGAGCAGGGAGCCGACGGAGGTTTCCAGAACATTGGCGAGGCGGTCGAGCGTCTCGATCTTGACGACCTCGCCGGCCTCGATCCGGTAGACCGCGGCGCGCGACACGCCGAGTCGTTCGGCGACCTGTTCCGCCGCCAATCCCCGGCCCATCCGGTAGGCGCGCAGCCTTTCACCGATCTCGGCAAAGCGGTGGCTCGTGGCGTTCATGCCTGCCTCATGTCCCATTTGTCTCATATTTGAGACAAGGGAGTACATGATTTTCAATCCTCAGGGAAGCCCTAATTCGGCGCCCCTGGCGACATCAAGGAAAAACAGCCGGGGGCGGTTCTGGCGCCTAGACCAGGTCGACCGCGGCAATCCTGTTCAGTGCGTCGATCTGCTGGTCCGGGGCGAGGGCGATCGAGTTGTCTGCATCGCGCACGACCGCGAGCAACCGCTGAAAAGTCGTCTCGGCGACGCCTGCGGGAAGCGGCTCCTCGTCAAACGACGCGATGAAGGGGTCGATGATCGACGACAACAGCCTGTAGACCGCGCGATGCTCGGCGTCGGTCTCCGCCAGTTCGTCCGTCATTTGCTGAAGGGTGACGTAGGTCCGTAGACCTGAATGCTGATGTGAAAGCCAGCTATGCAACTCAACCATGTTGTTTCCTCTACTCAAGAAGAAACAACCATCGATATCACGAAAACCCTTTTATAGCAAGTATTTCCTGGAGCCTCTTGGAGAGAAGCCCGCGGCCGAGTGCAGGGCGAAAACCTCTCGGTTCAGGGGTCCGACGCAACTCGTTAAAGCATCACACGAGCCTCGCGGCCGCCAGTTCATTCAAGATCTGAATTTGCTGTGGCGCCGGCGCCGTCACCGAGCTTTCCGCCTTGGCAACGACCTCAAGCAGATGGCGGAAGGTCTGTTCGGCGACCTCGACCGGAACCGCCTCGCCATCGTACTTGGCGATATATTCCTCGGTCAGTCCGGCGAGCAGGCGATAGAGCGCGCGATGAGGCGTATCGGTCGCAACACGGTCGAGCATGTTCTGTCGAAAGGCCTTGAAAGTCTTCAGGCCATGATGCTGGCGCGACAGCCAGTCGTGGAGTTCACCCATGATGCTTTCTCTCTTTCGAGGCGCGAAGAAAGCGATTGTTTATAGCAGGCGGAAGACACCTATGCAATAAAATTTGAGACTAGTTTACAAATTTGTACGCGAAGTGTTTTGTATGAGAGTTTTTGAAGAGCGCTTGAGAGAAGCTCCACTATTCGCCCCTCAGCCGCTGGTCTTCCTGGACCCGGACCCGTTCGGCGCCTCTGGAGCCGGCCTCCGACAATCGAAGCGTGCTCAAGGCAGCACCGGTGACCGCGAAGCCAACCGCGACCAGCAGAGCGAGCCGGGTGCCGTCCAGTACGAAACGGGCGATCAATAGCGACACCAGTGCAGCACCGATGGTCTGTCCCAACAGGCGCGCGGTTCCCAACATGCCGCTGGCGCCGCCGCTGCGTTCGCGTGGGGCTGCCGCGATCATGGTGCGGTTGTTCGGCGTCTGGAACAGGCCAAATCCGGCGCCGGCCACCGCCATCCGCCAGGCGACGTCGAACGGCGAGGGATGAAGCGGTAGCCAAGCGAGCGCGCCGAGGCCGAGCGCAAACAGCAAGAGGCCAATTCCGCCGAGAAGCCCGGACGGATAGCGCTCCACCAGCCTCCCGGCGAAGGGCGCCGCGAACGCAACCGCGATCGGCCAGGGCGTGATAAGGAGCCCGATCTCGACGGCTGAATATCCAAAACGGTTTTCGAGATAGAACGGCAACGCGACAAAGGCCAGCATCTGCGCGCAGAAGGACGCAATCGAGGTCGCAATCGACAGAGCGAAAATAGGGATGCGCAGCAAATCCAGCGGTAGCAGCGGCGATTTCACATGCGTTTGCGCGCGCACCAGAAGAAAGCCCGCGACCGCCGCGCCGCCAAATTCCGCGAGCGCAATCGCGGCACCTTCATCGTGGCCGATGCTGTCGATTCCGGCGAGGCCGAGTCCAAAGGCTGCTGCGCTGAGCGCCGCGCTCATCCAGTCGAAATCGTGGCCCGCGGGCTTGGTGTACGGAAGATATTTGACGCCAATCACCAGCGCGCCAATGCCGAGCGGCACATTGATCGCAAACAGATACGGCCACGACCCTATCGCGAGAATGCCGGCCGCGATCGTCGGGCCGACGGCTGCGGATACCGCGACCACCATCGCGTTGATGCCGATCCCCCGCCCCAGCATCGCGCGCGGATAGATATGCCGGACCAGCGCCATGTTGACGCTCATGATCCCGGCAGCGCCGAATCCTTGCAGGACGCGGGCGATGGTCAGAAGCGTCAGCGTGTGCGCGAGCACACAGAACAGCGACGCCAGGGTGAACAGCGCGAGCCCGGCAATGTACACGCGGCGATAGCCGACGATTTCGCCAAGCGAAGCCAGCGGCAACAGCGAGATGGTGATTGCGAGCTGATAACCGTTGACGATCCAGATCGAAAAAGCCGGACTGGCATGGAGGTCGCGCGCGATCGTGGGCAACGCCACGTTGGCGATCGCGCCGTCCATCACCGCCATGATCAGGCCGATCGCAATCGTCAGGATCGCCCAGCCGAGTTGCGGTTGCGGCAATCCGTCGGCATGATGGATCACTTCATCTGACTTCACGTATCGACTGGCCTCATGGTATCGAGTTTTGGTTGAACCTCGCATAGGTCGCGGATTTCCGCAAAAGCCGCTGATCCAGGCAGTGATAACGAGAAGCCATGACATCGGTTGCGACATCGACTGCCCGACTGCCGGATTGGAGTTCACTCTCTGGACCTGACAGGACCGCGGCGCTAGAGCAATGCCGCCGGCGGCTGGCGCATATCGGTCGGATGCTCCGTGCGGTCGAGCATATCTATCCTTCTGAAGCTGCACGTCAGGGCCCGCTTGCGGGCCTGCCTTACGTTGCCAAGGACATGTTCGCAACCGGACGCAGCCGGCCGTCATGGGGATGTTCAACCCCGCAAGCGCCGGCGCTGCCACGCGCATCGGTGATCGACCGCCTCGATCAGGCCGGAGCCAGCCTCATGGGGATGGCTGTCATGACCGAGCTGGCTTGTGAGCCGTCCGGCTTCACACGACGCGGCGCGCTCAATCCATGGAACTTCGATCGCATTCCAGGCGGCTCCTCGACAGGCTCCGCCATTCTGGTCGCGTCCGGCTGTTGCTTTGCTGCGCTCGGCTCCGATACCGGCGGCTCCGTGCGAATGCCGGCGCATTGCTGCGGCGTCACGGCGCTCAAGTCGGGCTATGGCAAGATTCCGCTCGACGGGGCCATGGCGCTCGCGCCGAGCCTCGACAGCTTCGGAATCTTCGCGCGAAGCGCGGCCGACCTTGCCTTGCTGTGGCCCATCGTTTCCGGCGATCGGCTCGCCAGAACGGAGGAGCCGAAGAAAGTAGTTGTCTTGCAGGATGCGTTCGGTGCCAGCGACGTGGAGATTGCCGGGGTTTGTCGTGGCGCTGTGGCTCTGCTCGCCGAGAGCGGTATGCTGGTCGAAACGCGGTCCGGATTTCCAGAAGAAGCTGACAGGCACGCCTTGACCGTCCTGCTCGCGGAGCCAGCCCGTGAACACGGCCGGCGTATCGATGATCCGGCCACCGACGCCACGTTGCGCAAGCGCCTTGCCAAGGGACTCTCGATATCCGATCCAGATCTCACCGCGGCATTGGCCGCGCGCGCGGCGCTTCGCGATCAATTTATCTTGTCCTGTCTTGGCGCGGACGGCGTCGCCGTTCTGCCCGTGATGCCGATCAGGACACCCCAGGTAAACGACGTTAATCCGGCATCCGCGCATTTCAATCCGCGCGTGCTCTATGCGCTGAGCCGCTTCACCCGTTTCGTCAACTATCTCGGGTTGCCGGCGCTTGCAGTTCCCGCGGGCTTCGACAGCGGCGGAATGCCGGTCGGCCTGCAACTGATCGGACGGCCGGGCAGCGAGACCCTTTTGCTTCAGATCGCGGTCCAGCTGCAGGAACGGTCCGACTGGCACGGTCGCGTGCCCTCGGCGATCGCATCCGAGATTGCCGACGAGCCATGACTGCCAAATGGTCGCGGTCGGTTGCACAACGGGCGCGAGTTGGTGCAGTCTTTGTTGGTGGATTACAGCTATTGGCTGATCGCAACGGAGGCGGATCGTGCGGAGATTGAAGCAGGTTGCTTGGCTTTTGTTCGTCGTAGCGGCCATCGGGCCGTTGCCGGCAAAGGCGGTCGGACCCGAGCCGGCGCCACTGGCCCAGCCGGTCGAGCTCACGGTCGGTTACCAGAAGGTTGGCCATCTCGCGCCGGTCATTCTGATCGCCGACGAATTGAAGAAACTCGGCGTCAACCTCAAGCTTGTCGAATTCGTTCGCTACGCCGACGCGCGCACCGCACTGCTGGCGGGCTCTCTCGATGCCGCCTCGGTTGGGCCGGCCGATCTTGCGATCTCGCTCGCGCAGGGTTCGACCAATGTGGTCGGGCTGATGGGGGTGGGTTCTTCGCCCAAATATGTCATCGGCCGTGAGGGCGTGAAGTTCGATTCCTGGAGCGACCTGAAAGGCAAGAAGATCGCGATCGCGCCGGGATCGGCGGTCTGGTTTCAGTTCGCAGCGACCCTGGTCGAAAACGGCATTCCCTATAACAGCTTTCAAGCCGTCAACATTCAGGGCGGCGGCGCCAATTTCGACCAGGCCTTGAAGAAGGGCGAGGTCGATGGCCTCGTGACCTGGGAGCCTTTCGAATCCATCCCCGTGATGGACGGTTACGGTTTCTTCGCCAAGGGGCTCGAATACGGTTCGTCGAAAGCGGTTGGCGCCGAGCTAGGAATGTTCATGACGACAAAGACGGCGGTCGACAGCAAGCGGGCCGCGATCGAGCGCTTTGTCTGGGCTTATCTCAGCAAGCAGGAGGAACTCGCCAAATCGCCCGCCGCTTTTGCCGATGCTTACGCGCAACTCTCCGGCATGGCGCCGGATGTCGCGGCGCGGGCCTCGAAGATCATCAAGCTGGGCGAGGTGATCTCGCCGGATCAGATCAAGCGGCAGGCCAAGGGCTTTGCCGACCTCGGCGTGATCCAGAAGGACGTCTCCGACCAGATCGATGCGCATTGGGACGGCTCCTTCGTCGACAAGGCTTTAGGCAAATAGGGCGAGCAGCGAGCCGCGCCGTTGGCTCGCGAGGATTTTCTCAAGATGTCGATCTCGACCGGACCTATCGTCTCAAGGGGCGAATCCTCGGCCTCTCGCCTGACTTCGTTGATGCTTGCTCCTGCCAGCCGCAGGAGCCTTCGGCAACTCCTTCTCGCCATCGTCCTTCCCGTTCTGGTGATCGTGCTCTGGCAATGGGCGGGCAACGGCGGTTCACTGTTCGGCGGCGTGTTGCCGACGCCGGACAAGGTCTGGCATGCATGGAAGGTGTGGGCTTTCGGGTCAACCGGCCTCAGCCTCAATCCCTATAGCGGCACGTGGCTTGCCAACTTGCTGTTTTCCGCCGAACGCGTTGGCAAGGGATTTGTCGCCGCGATCATGGTCGCCGTGCCGGTCGGGCTTGCGATCGGGTGGAATCGGATTGCTTCCGGTACGCTCGATCCGACCGTTCAATTGCTGCGGCCGATCCCGATCACAGCGTGGCTGCCGTTTTCGATCGCGGTGTTCGGCATTCGCGATATGGGCGCGGTGTTCCTGATTGCGCTTGGCGCGTTCTATCCGATCGTGGTCAACACGGCGCAGGGTGCGCGCGACATCGAGCGCAATCTCGTCCGCGCCGCGATGATGATGGGCGCGGGAAGGTGGACGATCCTGCGGCGGGTCGTGCTGCCGGCTTCGCTGCCGTCGATCTTCACAGGGCTTCGGATCGGGCTCGGCATTGCCTGGACGGCTGTCATCGTCGCCGAAATGGTCGCGGTCAAATCCGGTCTCGGCTATGTGCTGTGGGACGCCTATTATGTCGGCCGAATGGATGTCGTCATTGCCGACATGGCGACCATCGGCTTGCTCGGCCTGATCAGTGATCGTGTCATCCTGTTGATCGAACAATGGGTGCTGGCGTGGCGGCGGCTGCAATCGTTCCAGTCATGACGATGTGATGACGATGGGCACGATCGCTTTCGAAAACGTATCGAAGACTTTCTCGGGCCAGACCGAAGTCCGGGCGCTGGAGGCCATCAATCTCGCCGTCGGCGAGGGCGAGTTCGTTGCGCTTCTGGGCCCGTCGGGTTGTGGAAAATCGACGCTGCTCAATCTGCTCGCGGGCTTCGAGAAGACAACCGAGGGCACTTTGCTATTCGACGGCAAGACCGTGACACGGCCGGGGCCGGACCGCGGCGTCGTGTTCCAGGAAGCAGCCCTCTTTCCGTGGCTTAACGTCTGGCAAAACGTGATTTTCGGGCCGCAGGTTCAGGGCGTGCCGCGTGCCGAATATGAATCGAAGGCGCGCAACCTGCTAAAGCTGGTCGGCCTGGAATCGTTTGCCGACGCGTTGCCCGTGCAATTGTCGGGCGGCATGCGTCAGCGTGTCGGCATCGCGCGCGTGCTGGCGATGTCGCCGAGAGCGCTCCTGATGGACGAGCCGTTCGGCGCGCTCGACGCGCAGACACGGCTGTCCATGCAGCAGCTACTGCTGGATGTCTGGCAGTCGCTCGGCACGACCGTATTGTTCGTCACTCATGACATCGACGAAGCGATCCTGTTGTCGGATCGGATTTGCGTGATGTCGGCGCGGCCGGGCCGGATCATCCGCACCATTCCGATCACGCTGCCGCGCCCGCGTTCGATTGCGAGCCTGACCAGTGCGGACTTCATGGCCTATAAGGCGCGCATCATGTCCGACATGAAGGTCAGCGCCGCTCCGGTCTAGTGCGGCGGTTCAGAAGTTCGCATCGTTGTTTGCCGCGGGTTCGTCATGCGGACTTCTGAACCAAAGCCACACCAGCTCAATAGGTTTGCTAGTATCCTTTCGATTCCGAAGTTCGAAAGTGGCTCCGCAAGTTGCTACGAACTTCGGAATCGGGACACGAGAGGGCGTCAATGGCAAATCCGCGTATTCCTTATCTGTTGTCGTCTGACCGTGCGGCATTGCCGCCGCTGGATGGAAAGCGAATCCTGGTTCATCTCGTCGTCAACGTCGAGAATTGGCAATTCGATCAGCCGATGCCGCGCACCATCGTTACGCCGCCGCATGGCCGCGAAACCGTGCCGGACGTGCCGAACTTTTCCTGGGCCGACTATGGCATGCGGGCCGGGCTGCCTCGAATTCTCAAGGCGTTTGCATCGCGTGGTCTACCGGCTTCGACGAGCTTCAATGCAGGCGTCATCGATGCCTATCCGCAAGCCGCCAGAGCGATGCGCGACGCGGGGTGGGAATTCATCGGCCACGGCATGCATCAGAAAGCTATCAACCATGTCGAGGGCGGCGAAGAGGCGGTGATAGGCGCGAGCCTCGACAAGATCGCTGATTTTACCGGACGGCGTCCGCGCGGCTGGCTGTCGCCGGGATTGCGCGAGACCGTCGATACGCCCGAAATTCTCAAGCGCAAGGGGATCGACTACGTCTGCGATTGGGTGGTCGATGACCGGCCGGCATGGTTGAATACAACCGAAGGTGCTCTAATCGCGATGCCTTACAACCTTGAGGTCAATGACTCCATCATCTATGCCATCGAGCGGCATGCGACGGGCGAGATGGCGAGGCGTCTGGAATTCACGCTGCGCCGGTTCGAGACGGAATGTCGCGACAGCGCGATCGTGCTCGCGATCGGACTGCACCCGCATCTGATATCGGTCCCACACCGAATCCATGAATTGGAACGCATGCTTGACCTGCTGACGGCATCACCCGATGCCGGCTTCTTCACGGG
>NZ_JBAVCF010000549.1:0-4084 GCF_049586575.1 Bradyrhizobium sp. | reverse complement strand
CGCTCAAATGTCGATGGCTTCGCGCTGCGTTCCGCCGATCTGGCGTTGGCGGGGGAGGCGACCCCGATCCGGTTAATTCTCAACGACGAAATCATCGCGTGCGGCACCGCGCCGATGCAGACCGTCTCGTCGGGAACGGCGACCTCGATTGCGACCGGGGGACCGGTGCCGCGTGGCGCCGATGCTATCGCGATGGTCGAGCATACCCAGCCCGTCGGTGAGCGCGCGATCGAGATCCGCCGAGCGGCTTCGCCGGGACAGTTCGTGTCCTATGCCGGCTCGGACATTGCACGCGGCGAGACGCTGTTGCGTGCGGGAACCGTGATCGGCTCGCGAGAAATCGGCATGCTCGCGGCTTGCGGCATTGCCGAAGTTTCTATCACGCGTCGTCCGCGCGTCGCGGTGATTTCTACCGGGGATGAGTTGGTGCAGCCGGGTCTGCCCTTACGCCCCGCAGCGATCTACGACACCAACGGCGCTATCGTCACCGCGGCCATTCGCGAGAATGGTGGCGAGCCGATCTTTCTCGGCGCCATTCCCGATGTTGAGGGCGAACTCGAAGCCACAATGCGCAGGGCGCTTGATAGCTGCGACATGCTGATCCTATCGGGCGGTACCTCCAAAGGGACGGGTGATGTGTCGCACCGCATCATCGCGCGGCTTGGGAAGCCCGGCATTATTGCGCATGGCGTTGCCTTGAAGCCGGGCAAGCCGCTTTGTCTTGCGGTCTGCGACGGAAAACCGGTTGTGATCCTGCCGGGTTTTCCAACCTCTGCGATGTTCACCTTCCATGACATGATCGTACCGGTGCTGCGCCGCATGGCGGGACTGCCACCGCGCTCCGACGCAAAGGTCATGGCAAAGGTGCCGGTGCGCATTGCGTCGGAAACTGGCCGCACGGAATTCGTCATGGTATCGCTGCTCGAAGGCGCGGATGGTTTAATTGCATATCCCTCCGGCAAGGGATCTGGCGCAATTACGTCGTTTGCCCAGGCTGACGGATTTTTGCGCATTGACGCCCTGGCTAACCAGATTTCCGCCGGGACCGAGACCGAGGTGACATTGTTCACGCCGCATGTGCGGGTTCCGGACCTCGTCATCGTCGGCAGTCATTGCACAGGCCTGGATCTGGTAACGGCCCCTCTGGCGCGTGCCGGCCTGGTGGTACGCTCGATTTCAATCGGCAGTCTGGGGGGGCTTGCGGCGGCGCGGCGCGGCGAGTGCGACCTTGCGCCGATCCACCTGCTTGACGACGCGACAGAAGCCTACAACACGCCGTTTCTCGTTGATGGCCTCGAACTGATACCGGGCTGGCGGCGCATGCAGGGCATCGTGTTCCGGGCCGGCGATGCGAGCTTCGAAAGCTTGACGGCGCAGGAAGCAGTGCGAGCGGCAGTCGCCGATCCAACCTGCATCATGGTCAACCGCAATCAGGGAGCGGGCACGCGCATTCTGATCGACCGGCTGCTGGGCGCCGCGCGGCCGGACGGTTACTGGAATCAGCCGCGATCGCACAACGCGGTCGCCGCAGCAGTGGCGCAGAAGCGTGCCGACTGGGGTATGACGATAGCGCCGGTCGCACATGCCGCCGGCCTTGGCTTCATTCCACTCGCGGAAGAGCACTATGATTTCGCGCTGGTCACGGCTCGCAAGCAGCGTCCGGCGGTGCAGGCATTTCTCGCATCGCTGGTGTCGGATGAAAGTCGTACGGCACTGAAGCGCGCAGGATTTAGGCCGGCATAGCGGTCGACATCGTGCTCTAGGATCGGGCGCTGCATGCGGAGAAAGACCTCAGCTCCCATCCAGTTCCGCCAGCCGCTCGGCTGCGGCGATGTCATCCATGGTGTTGGCGTTAAAGAATGGGTCGAGCGGCTCCGCCGGCCAGGTCACGGTCGCGAGCCGGTAGCGGGCGGTCCAGCGATCGATCTTGCGCATGTCTTCCACGACCAGCGCGTGGCGGAGTTCGTCGCGTAACGCAACGCTCCACAGCCCGATCACCGGATGCGACTGTCCCGCGGAAGCAGCGACCGCAAGCTGCGCATTCTGTTCAGCGCGAGCGCTTTGCAATCGCGCGACGAGATCCCGCGGCAGGAACGGGCAGTCTGCAGCCGCGCTCAGCATGAATTCAACGCCCGGCCGGTTGGCCGCTGCCCAATCAAGCGCAGCAAGAATGCCCGCGAGCGGCCCCGGAAAGTCCTTTACCGTGTCGGCAATAACGGGAAGGCCGAAGGCGGAAAACCGGGTCGGATCGCCGTTGGCATTGAGAATGAGCCCATCGCATTGCGGCTCAAGCCGCGCAATCACGCGATCGAGGATTGTGCGCCCAGCAATCTGGCGCATTGGCTTGTCGCCGCCACCCATCCGCCGTGCCAGACCGCCGGCCAGCAGCACGCCGGGCGTTGGCGGAATCTCAGTCTTCACGATCTTCGCCCTTGCGTTGATGCCGCACGGATTCTTCTTCGACGTACTCCAGTTTCTGGTCGTAGATGATACGCTCTTCGCCAGACAGCGCGATGAAGCGCTTGCCGCGTGCGCGTCCGACCAATGTCAATCCGACCTGGCGCGCCAGATCGACGCCCCAGGCGGTAAATCCCGAGCGAGAGACCAGGATCGGAATCCCCATTCTTACCGTCTTGATCACCATCTCTGAGGTGAGCCGTCCTGTGGTATAGAGAATCTTGTCGGCGGGATCGATGTCGTGGCGATAGATCCAGCCTGCAATCTTGTCGACAGCGTTATGGCGACCGACATCTTCAGTGTAGCAGACGGGCGTACTCTCTTTGCACAGCACGCAGCCGTGGATCGCACCGGCTTCGAGGTAAAGCGACGGCATCGAGTTAATGGCATAGGTCATCCGATAGAGCCATGACGTGTGCAGTTGCGCTTTAGGCAGCGTAACGTTCTCAAACGCCTCCAACAAATCGCCGAATGCCGTGCCCTGCGCACAGCCGGACGTCTGCGTTCGTTTTTTCAGTTTCGTTTCGAAATTTGTGTGGTGCTCTGTGCGCACAACCACGACCTGCAGGTCGTCGTCATACTCGACCTCCGTAACCACATCGTCATATTTGAGCATGTTCTGGTTCAGAAGGTAACCGAGCGCAAGATATTCGGGGTAATCGTTGATCGTCATCATGGTAACGATCTCCTGCGCGTTAAGGTACAGCGTCAACGGCCGCTCGACCGGCACCCTGATCTCGGTCTTGGCTCCGGTCTGGTCGACACCAGTAACGAGCTCGGTCAGCCGCGGGTCTTGCGGATTTGGAACGATCAAGGGGGCGGGGGTTTTTACGATTTTCATCACTTCGCCGTACCTGGCATGACATTCACTCGAACCCAGATATAAAGCACGTTGGATATTGACTGGCCATGGTTTCCCGGCAGGCGGCTCATTGATACCGAGGATATGGCTGGGGGTCGGGGAATCCGTGGCGATAGACGAAGGTTGAAGCCCAGGATGGCGCAGCTCTCTGACGACTGTTTTGCGTTCGGCGGCCCGATGCTATCGGTCGATGAAGCCGTCGGGATTATCGCGTCACGTGTCAAAGCGGTCGGCGAGACCGAGACGGTTTCCCTCATCGAGGCCGACGGCCGAATTCTCGCGCGCGATGTCACCGCGCCTCTGCCGCTGCCGCCTTTTACGAATTCCGCCGTCGACGGCTATGCCGTAGGCAGCAGAGAGCTGCCACGTGACCGGGAGCAGGCATACCCGATCAGTGGGCGGGTACAGGCCGGCGCCTCTGCAAAAGCGGGCCTCCCGGGACATGCCGTGCGGATCTTTACCGGTGCACCGATGCCCGACGGCACCGATACCGTATTCATGCAGGAAGATGTTCGGATCGACGACGCGGGCCGAGTGGTGCTGCCGCCCGGCTTGAAAACCGGCGCAAATGTCCGTCCTGCCGGCGAGGATATCTCGGAAGGTCATCTCGCAATGACGTCCGGCCGACGGTTGCGTCCGCAGGATATCGCGCTTGCCGCTGCTTTTGGGCTGCCTCAGCTTGATGTGGTGCGGCGGCTTCGGGTTGCGGTGTTCTCGACCGGCGATGAGTTGGCCTCGCCCGGGACGAAGCGGACGGCCGCACAG
>NZ_JBAVCF010000548.1:0-7392 GCF_049586575.1 Bradyrhizobium sp. | reverse complement strand
TTTTCCGCGCGAGTTCCAGCGTCAAACGTTGCCCTTTTTTTGATCCACGTTCTATGCTTGGCCGAATGGAATCATCTGCCCAGAAAGCCGTTCCTGTGCCCGCGCCGGACCGCCGCCAATCGGAGACGGCGCTCGCGATCGCGCGCGGCACCGCGCGGTTGTTGCGCGCGCTCGGCTTTGCCTGCATCAGCGAATTGCCGTTGCCGTCGGGCCGCCGCGCCGACCTCGTGGCCATCAACGAGCGCGGCGAAATCTGGATCGTCGAAATCAAATCATCGATCGAGGATTTGCGCGCCGACCAGAAGTGGCCGGAATACAGGGCGCATTGCGACCGGCTGTTTTTTGCCTTCACGCCGGATTTGCCGTGCGAGGTGTTCCCCGACGAGACCGGGCTGATTGTCGCCGACGCCTATGGGGCGCATTTGCAGCGTCCTGCGCCCGAACACCGGTTGCCGGCGCCGACCCGAAAAGCGATGACGGTGCGGTTTGCGCTGGCGGCGGCGCAGCGAATCAACCGTCTGGTCGATCCGCAGGGCCACGGGGAATTTTGAAACGACGGACCGGATCAGCGCGGAGCGCGTTTGGCCAGGATTCGTTGCAAGGTGCGGCGATGCATGTTCAGTCGCCGGGCGGTTTCCGAGACGTTGCGGTTACACATCTCGTAGATGCGCTGGATGTGCTCCCAGCGCACGCGATCCGCCGACATCGGATTGCTCGGCGGTTCGGACTTCTGATTGCCGCTGGCGAGCAGCGCCGACACCACGTCGTCGGCATCGGCCGGCTTTGACAGATAGTCCACTGCGCCGAGTTTCACCGCGGTCACCGCGGTGGCGATGTTGCCATAGCCGGTGAGCACGATGGCGCGCGCCTCCGGGCGCTTGCGTTTCAAGGCCGACACGACGTCCAGTCCGTTACCGTCGCCGAGCCGCAAATCAACCACGGCAAAGGCCGGTGCCGCCTTGGCGATCTGGGTCAGGCCTTCGGCGACGCTGTCGCACGACGTCACCGCGAAGCCCCGGCTTTCCATGGCGCGCGCCAGCCGCTCCAGAAAAGCCTTGTCGTCTTCCACGATCAAAAGCGATCGATCGGGGTGGGCGGCTAGTTCGGCAATAGCGCTCAAGATAAAGCCATCCTTTTCGTGGGATTCATCAACATATGGCGTCGGCCTTGGCACTGCCAAGGCCATTCGATGTCGATTTTACCCCCTGCCACCTCAGGCGGATTCCGGAGCAGGCTCCCCGACCTCGAAATCGCTTCGCGGCCAAACGATCCGCACCACCGCGCCGTGGTCCGGAAACATCCGGTTGCCGAAGGAGACCTTGGCCCCGGTGCGTTCGAGCAACGTGCGGGCGATGAATACACCAAGACCGAGGCCGCTACGGCCGCTCTCATCGGCATCGCGCCGGCGGGACAGATAGGGCTCGCCGATACGCTTGAGCAGATCGGGCGCAATCCCCGGACCGTCGTCGGAAATGACGATTTCGACGGTATCGGCGTTCCACCAGGCGTTCACCTCCACGGTCGTGCGGGCGAAATCGACGGCGTTCTCCAGGATGTTGCCGACGCCATAAATAATAGCGGGATTTCGCGCCCCGGTCGGCTCGGCCGTTCCGGCCACGGCAATGCGCACCTTGATCGCCACATCGAAATCGCGATGCGGCGCCACCGTCTCCTCGATCAGCGCCGACAGCGGCATGCGGTCGAACGGCGCGCCGCTTGAGGACAATTGCGTGATCTTGGCGAGAATGTCGCGGCAGCGCTGCGCCTGTTCGCGTAACGTCTTGATGTCACCCGCGATCTGCGGCTTGTCCTGTACGCCCTGTTCGAGTTCGCGCGAAATCAGGAAGATCGTCGACAGTGGTGTACCGAGCTCGTGAGCAGCCGCCGCAGCAAGGCCGTCCAACTGCGTCAGGTGCTGTTCCCGCGCCAGCACGAGTTCGGTGGCGGCCAAAGCGTCCGAGAGCTTGCGCGCTTCTTCCGCGACCTGAAACGCGTAGAGACTGGTGACGGCGATGGCGACGACGATCGAAAGCCAGACGCCGAACAGATAGATCGGCGGCAGCACCAACGGATCGTCGCTGTCCCAGGGCAGCGGGAAATAGAGGAACACCAGGACGGAGGCGCAGGCGACCGCGAGCATCCCAAGCGCAATCGTCAGCCTGATCGGCAGCGCGGTGGCCGAGATCAGGACCGGCGCCAGAAACAGGAACGAGAATGGATTTTGCAATCCGCCGGTAAAGAACAACAATCCGGCGAGCTCGATGATATTCAGCGCCAGCAGCGCCGCCGCGAACTGTGGCTCGAGCCGCTCCATCGGATTGAACCAGAGCTGAAGGACGAGATTGAGGAGAGCGGAGAAGCCGACGATGGCAAGGCAAGGCGCGACCTCGACGTCGAATTCGAGACCTTGTTCGACAATGAAGATGGCGGCGAGTTGCCCAAGCGCGGCAAGCCAGCGCAGCCGCAGGATCGTGTCCAGGCGGACATGGCGGCGCGGGTGACGGAAATCGATGGCGGCGGCGTCGGACATATTTCCTCAATTTAACGGCGCTAATGCCTGCCGACAAATTTACCTGATGAGACCCGGTGTCCCGATTCCGAGGTCCGTACGGTTGCGGAAGCCATGATGCGGACTTCTGAGCCACCACACCAGCGCGGCGTAAAGCCACGGGAAGGCTTGGTCACTGCAAGGCTTGATCACTGCAAGGCTTGGCACTGGAAAGGCTTGGCCACGGGAAGCCTTGCGCTAAAGGTCCTGATGGCCCAATGAACAGGCCCAAATGATGAACGCGATATCCCAGTCTGGCCCAACCGACCGGCGCGATGCGGCGGCGATCGATGTCGCGCATCTCGTGAAGCTGTACAAGAACACCCTCGCGGTCGACGATATTTCCTTCTCGATCGCGCGCGGCAGCATCACCGGGCTACTCGGCGGCAACGGCGCCGGCAAGACCACGACGATTGCCATGATCATGGGACTGGTGTTGCCGAGTGCCGGTCGCATCGAGGTTCTGGGTCATCCGATGCCGGATGAAAGCGCCGCCGTGCTTGGCCGGATGAATTTCGAAAGTCCCTACGTCGATATGCCGTCGCGGCTCACGGTGCGGCAGAACCTGACGATCTTCGGCCGCCTCTACTCGGTCGCAGATCTGCCCAGGCGCATCGAACAGCTTGCCGCCGACCTCGATCTCGGCGAATTCCTCGACCGAGCCAATGGGAAACTTTCGGCCGGACAAAAGACCCGCGTCGCACTGGCCAAGGCGCTGATCAACCAGCCCGAATTGCTGCTGCTGGACGAGCCGACCGCTTCGCTCGACCCCGACACCGCCGACTGGATCAGGCAGCATCTCGAGACCTATCGCAAGGAGAACGACGCGACCATTCTGCTCGCCTCCCACAACATGCTGGAGGTGGAACGGCTCTGCGATCGCGTCATCATCATGAAACGCGGCCGCATCGAGGATGACGACAGTCCGGAAGCGATTATCGCGCGCTACAACCGGTCGACGCTGGAGGAAGTGTTTCTCGATGTCGCCCGCGGCCGGGTGCAGGAGACCGCATCATGAGCCCGGCCGCGCTCACGACGGGCATCTCGCCGCATCGGATCGCGGCCATGATCCTGCGCTACTGGTATGTCCTGATGTCGTCATGGCCACGGCTGCTGGAGCTGCTCTATTGGCCGGCGCTGCAGATCATCACGTGGGGCTTCCTGCAAAACTACATCTCGCAAAACGCCGGCTTTTTTGCCCGCGCCGGCGGCACGATGATCGGCGCCGTGATCCTGTGGGACATCCTGTTCCGCGGCCAGCTCGGCTTTTCGATTTCGTTTCTTGAGGAAATGTGGGCGCGCAACCTCGGCAACCTCATGATGAGCCCGCTGAAGCCTATCGAGTTCCTGCTTGCGCTGATGGCGATGAGCCTGATCCGGCTGGCGATCGGCGTCATTCCGATGACGCTGCTGGCCATCGTCTTTTTCGGCTTCAACGTTTACAGCATCGGATTTCCGCTGATCGCCTTTTTCTGCAACCTGATTTTCACCAGCTGGTCGGTCGGGATATTCGTCTCCGGGCTCGTGCTGCGCTTTGGCCTCGGCGCCGAAAGCATCGTCTGGACGCTGATGTTCGGCATGATGCCGCTGGCCTGCATTTACTACCCTGTAACGGTGCTGCCGCATTGGCTGCAATATGTCGCCTGGTCGCTGCCTCCGACTTACGTGTTCGAGGGCATGCGGACCTTGCTCACGGAACACGTGTTTCGCACCGATCTGATGGCCCAGGCGGTCGCGATCAATGTCGTCCTGGTTGCGATATCGTTTGCCGTCTTTCTGATGCTGCTGCGCAGCGCCCGGCAGCACGGTTCGCTGATCCAGACCGGCGAATAGTCCGTTAAAACCCCGGGGGTTTCACCGTACATAGCTTGTGTACCAAGGCCGAAATGGCGATCTATGCATTGACGCTTCGTTACGCTTTTTGCACTATGTTGCGACGCAAAAGGAAACGAGAGACTAGTGCCGCCTATTTGAAGTTCCTGCACCACAAGCGGCGAATTCGATCCAGGGACTTCAATTAGAAACGCGGCACTAGAATCGATAGATTTGCTAGTGCCCATGACTTTCCGAAGTTCGTGGAAGGTGGGTGCTGAAACAGGGCACGAACTTTGGAAAGTGGGCACTAGAATGCCGATTGGGGAATTTGGCGGCGCGCCGCCACTGGTGGCCGAAGGCAGTCCGGCGCTGACAACGCCGATGTACTGGATGTACGAAATGGGGCACGCCTCGCTTAATCCAGCGCGCGCCGTTACCGATGCCACGAAGATCTTGTTTCAAAACCCGCTCAATCCGTGGTCGCACACCGAGTTCGGCAAATCGATCGCAGCGGCGTGCGAACTGTTCGAGCGCACCACCCGCCGCTACGGCAAGCCCGAATGGGAGATCCACGACACCGACGTCAACGGCATCCGCACGCCGGTCGAGATCCGCAGCGTGTGGGAAAAGCCGTTCTGCCGGCTGTTGTACTTCGAACGCAAGCTGACGCGTCCGCTCCGCATCCCGCAGCCGCGCGTGCTGATCGTGGCTCCAATGTCCGGCCACTACGCAACGCTGCTGCGAGGTACGGTCGAGGCGTTTCTGCCGACCCACGAGGTCTACATCACCGATTGGGCCGACGCGCGCATGGTGCCGCTGGCGGCAGGCCGTTTCGACCTGGATGACTATGTCGACTACGTGATCGAGATGCTGCATGTGCTGGGCGGCAATATGCACGTGATCGCGGTGTGCCAGCCGTCGGTGCCTGTGGTGGCTGCGGTCTCCGTCATGGAAGCCGAAAACGATCCCTTCGTTCCAATTTCGATGACGCTGATGGGGGGGCCGATCGATACCCGCCGCAATCCGACGGCGGTCAACAACCTCGCGGCCGAGCGCGGCATCGACTGGTTCCGCAATAACGTCATCACCAAAGTGCCGTTTCCGCATCCCGGCGTCATGCGCGACGTCTATCCGGGCTTCCTGCAGCTGAACGGCTTCATCAGCATGAATCTCGACCGCCACATGGACGCCCACAAGGACCTGTTCCGGAACCTGGTGAAGGGCGACGGCGATCTGGTCGACAAGCACCGCGACTTCTACGACGAGTATCTGGCGGTGATGGACCTTTCGGCAGAGTATTATCTGCAAACCGTCGACACGGTGTTCGTCAAGCACGCGTTGCCCAAAGGCGAGATGACCCATCGCGGCAAGCCGGTCGACCCCTCCAAGGTCCGCCGCGTCGCCTTGATGACGGTGGAAGGCGAGAACGACGACATTTCCGGGCTCGGCCAGACCGAGGCGACGCATACGCTGTGCAGTTCGATCCCCAACCATCGCCGCGTGCACTATGTGCAAAAGGGCGTCGGTCACTACGGAGTCTTCAACGGCTCGCGTTTCAAATCGGAAATCGTGCCACGCATCTCCGATTTCATGGTGTCGTCGGCAAACGTGAAGCCATCGCTTGCTTACGCCGCGGAGTGATCGCTCGAACTGAATCGAATTTGCCTGGGATATCCCTCCAGCGCAGAATCTCGCGCCGGGCGGACAGCCTCTAACCCCCTGATTTGGCCGGAGGAAACTGAAGATTCGGGCCGAATCAAAGAATGAATATTAATCCATGTCTTGGGAGCGCCGGCGGAGGTACGTTTCAGTCCAATTTTTTCGTTTCGACCCCATTCTGTAGGGGTCGTTGATGGCGCGACCCCTGTATATTGGGCAAATGATTTGTTTTTGCGCCGAACGATTTCCATGGCGACGGATATGGCAGAATCCGGGCGAACTCTTGCTCCCCGGATTAGCAGACATGGCCACTCGCGCGCTCCTTTATCGGCGGCCTTACGAACCGTCCCGTCTTCTGGTCAAGCACGGCTCCCAGATCTATTCGGTCCGGCTTCGCCGTCACCGGCGCGCGCGGCGCTACACGTTGCGCATCCATCCGAGCGATCGCGAGGCGATCCTCACCATGCCTCCGCGCGGCACCATCGCCGACGCCAAGGACTTTGCGCAGCGTCACGGCGGCTGGATCGCCGCCCGTCTCGGCCGGTTGCCGAAGGCGGCGCCATTTCTCCCAGGCACGGTGGTCCCGCTGCGCGGCGTCGCGCACCGGATCGTGCATCGCGCCGGTCACCGCGGCACGGTTTGGACTGAAATTCGCGACAGTGGCGAGCGTATCATCTGCGTGGCCGGCGGCGCCGAATACATCGAGCGCCGGGTACACGACTATCTCAAGCGTGAAGTCCGCAAGGATGTGCAGAACGCGTGCGTTTCGTACGCGCAGACGCTCGGGGTGAAGGTCAAGCGGTTGTCAATTCGCGACCAGTCCAGTCGCTGGGGCTCCTGCACATCGGCGGGTTCGCTGTCGTTCTCCTGGCGGCTGATCCTCGCGCCGCCCTATGTGCTGGACTACCTCGCCGCCCACGAGGTAGCCCACCTCGTCGAGATGAACCATTCGGCGCGGTTCTGGCGGGTCGTGGCGAAGGTCTGCAGTCATGTCGAACGTGCCAAGACCTGGCTCGATACCCACGGCAACGATCTCCATCGTTACGGCATCCAGGACTAAGCGGCTCCGTCTCGCAGATTGCTTCAGCGGCAGGCCAGCGCTGCCGATCTTTTAAGCGAAACAGCAACAGCGACCGACAATCACACCGCCATCACGCGCGTGTGCTGGGGACGGCGCAGCTATGCGCTTTTGGTCAGATCACGAATTGCGTATGGATGTTGTCACGCTTCGTGGGGCGTTGGATAAGTCGAATATGCTTGGGGGCAGGGTTTTAGGCGGGGCTGCGACGGCCGTCGTTTTCCTTGGTGTGGCGGCCTTTCCCGTGCTTGCCGACACCATGGAGAGCGCGCTGCGGCGCGCCTATCAGAGC
>NZ_JBAVCF010000547.1:0-7213 GCF_049586575.1 Bradyrhizobium sp. | reverse complement strand
GCCCGGAATCCATAACCACCATAGGGTCCGGGTTTGCGCTAAAAGGCGCGCCCCGGAATGACGACGCTGAGGGAATCCCGATGCCCCGCAACGACAACGAAGTCCTACTCGACGACTGGACCGATCGGATCGTCACCGCGAGAAATCGCCGCCCGTTCACCTCACTGGAGGATTTTGCCCGCGACACTGCGCTGCCCAAGCGCGCGCTGATTTTGCTCGCGGATGCCGATGCGTTCCGTTCCATCGGGCTCGATCGTCGCGCGGCGCTCTGGGCGGTGCGGCGGTTGCCCGATGACATCCCGCTGCCGCTGTTTGAGACGGCTGCGGCTCGCGAGCAACCAGATGAGCGGGCGCAGCCGTTGCCGTCGATGCCGCTCCCGGAACATGTGGTCGCCGACTATCAGACTATCAGGCTGTCGCTGAAGGGGCATCCGATGGAATTTTTGCGGGCGAAATTTGAACGCGAACGCGTGATCGCCTGCGCATCGGTGTCCGATGCCAGAGACAAGCAACATGTTCGCTGTGCGGGCGTGGTGCTGGTGCGGCAGCGCCCCGGCAGCGCCAAGGGCGTCGTCTTCATGACACTGGAGGACGAAACCGGCATTGCCAATATCGTGGTGTGGCCCAAGGTGATGGAGCGGTTCCGGAAAGAAGTGATGGGATCAAGACTGATCCTGGTTGAAGGCACTATTCAAAGCAGCCCGGAAAAGGTCGTGCATCTTGTGGCCGAAAGACTGGTCGACCGATCCGGCGATCTCCTCGATCTCGCCAACGACACGCCGCGCCGCAAGCCTGCATTGCCGGTGGGGCCTGCCCTGATCGAACCGCTCAATGACGACCGGCGCGATCATCCAGACCATCCGGCGCAAAAAATCCGCCATCCTCGCAATGTGCGCATCCTGCCGCCATCGCGGGATTTTCACTAGCAGACGTTCAGCATCAACTGACTCCTGAGTTCGCTATCCCTCTCGGCCGGCATTTCTGGTGGGGGTCCGGATTTCCGCAGACGGTTCTGGTGACAGCGATCAAGCCGGAGCCGCCGCACTGAGCGAGGCGCCGGGTGTTTGGACGGGCAGTCAGCCAACGCCGATGCGGTACTTGAGAATTTGTGTTTCCGCCGGCGCCAATTTCATGATGCCCGGCTTGTCGAGAAAATCGCCGTCAAAATCTGACGGGGAGGCGAAGCCGCGCCAGGGTTCGAGGCAGAGGAACGGCGCGCCTTGCGGCTTCGACCAAATTCCAAGTTCTCGAAAACCTTGCCAGGAAATGCTGATGGCGGGACCGCGATCGGCACTGTAGCGAATCGCGGTGCTTGCGGGGTGGTTCAGGATGACGGCGTCATCGGCAAAAAGCTGTTTTGAAAGCGCAAGGAATTTGCCTTCGATGGGGGTCGATTCGGGCTTCTTGCGGAGCAGGCCGTCTTGCAGACGGCGGATGGGTTCGACCTCTTCGCGCGAGAAACTGATCCCGTAGACCTCCTTGGGCAGTCCCGGCAGCAACGGCCAATTAAAGGCGGGGTGTGCGCCAATTGATGCCGGTAGTGTCTCATCACCTGTGTTGGTGATCTCGAAAACCACGTCCAGATGCGCGCCTTCGACCGCGTAGGTCACAGCCAATCGAAATGCGTATGGAAAATGCAAGCGGGTGACCTGATCGTCCGACAGAACCAGGGTGCAGGATTTCGGACTGCGCTCGCTCCATTCAAACGTCCGATCCCGCGCAAAACCGTGTTGTGTCATTGGAAAGGTTTTGCCCTTACTGCGCATTTCGTCGTTTTTAAGCCGGCCGACGATCGGAAACAGGATCGGTGCATGTCGCGGCCAGGCCGGGCCGGCCTGCCACAACAATTCGAGCCCTTCGCTGTTCTTCAGCGAACACAGTTCGGCGCCGTCAGCGGTAATGATCGCCGAAATCGCGTCGCTTTGTAGCGTATGCTTCATCTTGGTTTCCTGCCGGAAGATAGATTATATTTTTTGGTCACGCGAGATAGGAGTGGAGCAGGGTGGTCAACGTCCTCGGAATCAACTCGGTGTATCACGAGTCAGCGGCGGCCCTGCTCGTCGACGGCGAGCTGGTCGCCGCCGTCGAGGAGGAACGGTTCAATCGTATCAAGCACGGCAAGGAGGCTGATTGGGACAACCCGCATCAGCTCCCCGAGCGCTCGATCCGCTTTTGCCTGAAGCATGCCGGGATCACCGCGCGCGATATCGATCATGTCGCCTACTCGTTCGACCCAAAGCTGCGCCGGAAGCGATATCGCACCGAATGGTGGGATCCGAAGGACGAGGAAACTTTCCATTTGCGGCTCGGTCAGGTGCGCACGGCCGTTGAAGAGCTGTTTGGACGTTCGCTGGGGGAACGGTTGCACTTCGTTCCCCACCATCTGGCACATGCCGCCTCAGTGTACTTTCCGTCGGGTTTCGATCGCGCCGCCATCATCACGATTGACGGGATCGGCGAGACGGCCGGCTCCTCGCTTGCGAAGGGTATCGGTACACGGATCCAGTCCATCGAGACATTCGAGTATCCGCATTCGATCGGTTTCGTGTGGGAGGTGTTCAGCGAGTATATCGGCTTCTCGCACTACGATGCGTCGAAAGCGATGGGCCTGGCGGCTTACGGCAACCCGGAGGTGTTTCGCCAGCAATTTGAATCGGTCCTGCGCGCCGACGGAGAAAACTATGGCGTAGCCCAGGATTTCCTCGGCGGTCAGCCCGACAAGCTCGCCAGAATAGAGGCCTTGTTCGGTCCGCCCCGTGCGGCGGATGCCGAAATGCAGCCACGGCACGCCGATATCGCGGCCGCACTGCAGGCGGCGACCGATGCTGCGGTCATGGCGCTCGTCCGGCGCGTCAAGCGCAAGGTGCCATTCGACAATCTGTGCATTGCCGGCGGCGTCGCGCTCAATTGCGTGACCAATGAAGTGGTCGCTCGATCCGGTGAATTTGCCAACCTGTTCATACCTTCCGCGCCGCACGATGCAGGCACGGCGATTGGCGCTGCCTTTGCCGTGCATTGCGCCAAGCAGAAACGTCCGCCCCAGCGCGGCGCCTCGACGCCATATCTGGGACCTGCGTTCAAGCGGCGCGACATTCTGGCGGCGGTGAAGTCGGCCGGTCTCACGGCGCGGCGAAGCAAGTCGCCCGCGCGCGACGCTGCGGACATGATCGCAGACGGCAAGATCGTCGCCTGGTTTCAGGGCCGCATGGAATTCGGGCCCCGGGCGCTCGGCAACCGTTCGCTATTGGCCGATCCGCGTCGGCCGGAGATGCGCGACATCCTCAATCAGAAGGTCAAGCACCGGGAGGATTTTCGCCCATTCGCGCCGAGCGTGCTGGCCGAACACGCCGATGAATGGTTCGAGGTTGGCGCCCATTCGGCAAGCCACGAGTTCATGCTGTTTGCGCCGGAAGTAAAGGCCGAGCGGCGCAATCGCATTCCCGCCATCGTGCACCAGGACGGGACCGCGCGGGTACAGCTCGTGAGCCGCAAATTAAATCCGCGCTTTCACGAACTCATCTCCTGTTTCTTTGCGAAGACCGGCGTACCGCTCGTCGTCAATACCTCTTTCAACGATAGCGAGCCGATCGTTTGCACGCCGACCGATGCGATCGTGACGTTCCGCAAGTCCGGTATCGACGCCTTGTTCATGGACGATGTGGTTCTGGTGGCGCGGACCTGACCTCGTTCTTTTCGTTTTCGTCTGCTTTACCCAGGGAACGGGCCTTGTCGCAAAGCGGGTCTTTAGTCGGATAGCCGGCGGGCTTGCGGGTTCCGGAGCCTTGGCCCACAATCCCTTTCAAAGGGCCACTGGAGCGATGAATCCAGCCATCCATCGGTCCCGCCACGCTTTAAGAAACGCAAAAATCCAGGGAGAAATGACATGCGCAAACTCATGATGACTGCCGCCCTTGTGTTGCCGATGTTCGGTAGCGCAGCGATGGCGCAGGACACACTCAAGATCGGCTATATCGATCCCCTGTCGGGCGGCGGCGCCAGCATCGGCGAAGGCGGTTTGAAGACATTCCAGTTCCTCGCCGACGAGCTCAACGCCAAGGGTGGTATTCTTGGCCACAAGATCGAGATCGTGCCGATGGACAACAAGACCAACCCGCAGGAAAGCCTTGTCCAGGCCCAGAAAGCGGTCGACGCCGGCATCCACTACATCACCCAGGGCAACGGGTCGTCGGTGGCCGCGGCGCTTGAGGATTTTGTCACCAAGAACAACGCGCGCAATCCCGGCAAGGAAATGCTGTTCTTCAACTATGCTGCGGTCGATCCGGCCCTGACCAACGACAAGTGCAGCTTCTGGCATTTCCGCTGGGACGCCAATTCGGACATCAAGATGGAGGCGCTCACCAGCTATATGAAGGGTGAGAAGTCCATCAAGAAGGTTTACCTGATCAACCAGGACTATTCCTTTGGCCAGGCGGTCCGCACCGAGGCGCGCAAGATGCTCGGCGCAAAGCGGCCGGACGTCGAGATCGTCGGTGATGAGGTGCATCCGCTGCTCAAGGTCACCGACTTCTCGCCCTACGTCGCGAAGATCAAGGCTTCCGGCGCCGACACGGTCGTGACCGGCAACTGGGGCCAGGACTTTGCGCTGCTGCTTAAGGCTGCCGCGGATGCGGGCCTCAAGGTTAACTGGTACACCTACTATGCCGGCGGCGCCGGCGGGCCGACCGCGGTCAAGCAGACTGGCCTCGATCATCAGGTCTATCAGATCACCGAAGGCATCCCGAATTCCGGCAACAAGACGGCGATGGACTTCGAGAAAGACTTCCGCGCCAAGGAGAATATGTCGCTCTGGTATCCGCGCGCGGTCAACGAGATGCGGATGTTCAAGGCTGCCGCCGAGAAGACCAAGTCGCTCGACCCGGTAAAGGTCGCCGCAGCGCTGGAGGGTATGAAGTTCGACGTTCTCGACGGCGGTGAAGGCTTTATGCGTGCGGACGACCACCAGTTCTTCCAGCCGATCTATATCTCCTCGTTCGGCAGCATGAGCGACAAGGCGAAGGACCCGTTCGACGAGGAAAACACGGGTTGGGGCTGGCATCTGGTATCCAAGATCGACACCGCGCAGACCATTCTGCCGACCACCTGCAAAATGAAGCGGCCTGACTGATCCGTTTATCCGCCCCGGTGCGCTATTGTAGGCACCGGGGCGGATCGTTCCGGCCAAGGCGATTGCCGCGAGTTTTTATTGAACCTTTCGCTCAGTCATTAATCGAGCCATTCAGCGGGTGCGCCGTGCTTGAGCTGATCGTCATTTCAACGCTCAACGGCGTTTTGTTCGGAATGCTGCTGTTCCTGCTATCCAGCGGGTTGACCGTCATCTTCAGCATGATGGGGGTGCTGAACTTCGCCCATGCCAGTTTCTACATGCTGGGTGCCTTCTTCGGCTATCAGCTGACCAAATGGATCGGCTTCTGGCCGGCTCTCGTGCTGGCGCCGCTTCTGGTCGGCGCGGTCGGCATGGCCGTCGAGCGCTATGGCCTGCGCAATACCCACAAGCACGGACACGTCGCCGAACTGCTGCTGACCTTTGGGCTTGCGTTTGCGATCGAGGAAATCGTTTCGATGATCTGGGGCAAGAGCCCGGTGGATTACCGGGTTCCGGCGTTGCTCGACTTCCCTGCCTTCACCGTGTTCTCCACCAACTATCCCGCCTACAAGATCTTTATGCTGGCGGTGTCGGTCGCCATCTTCGTGGCGCTTCTGATCGTGCTCAAGAGGACACGCGTCGGCCTGATCGTGCAAGCCGCGCTGACCTATCCGAGTATGGTCGGTCATCTCGGTCACAATGTCGGGCGGGTGTTCATGCTGGTGTTCGGCGTCGGCACCGCACTCGCGGGCCTTGCCGGCGTTATCGCCGGTCCCTCGCTGGTGACGCAGTCCGACATGGCCGGCCTGCTTGGCCCGATCCTGTTCGTGGTGATCGTCTTCGGCGGGCTAGGCTCGTTGCCCGGCGCTTTCATCGCTTCGCTGCTGATCGGATTGATCCAGACGTTTGCGGTTGCCGTCAACGGTTCGCTGGCCAGCGTATTTGGGCCGCTCGACCCGAGCCTTGGACCGTCGGTGCTGACGGACATCTGGAACGTGACAATCGCGCAAATCGCACCCATCCTGCCTTATGTACTGCTTGTGCTGATCCTGATCGTCCGTCCCATGGGCCTGCTCGGGACGCGTGAAACATGACCGACGTCGCAGAGCCGAAGGAACACGCGAGCGGCGGGGTCCGCTTCTACGGCATCTGGCTGGTTGCCGCGATAGCGCTGACCGTGCTGCCGCTGATCTTCTCCTCGGGTGGCTCGCTGACGTCGTTCAGCCTGATCGGCATCGCCATCATCTTCGCGCTCTCCTACAACATCCTGCTCGGCCAGACCGGGCTGTTGTCGTTCGGCCATGCCGTTCAGTATGGCCTCGGCGGCTTCCTTGCCGTCCACGTCATGAACGCGGTCGCCAACCACAACTTGCCGATCCCGCTGCCCTTCATTCCGCTGGTCGGCGGCGTCGGCGGACTTGCCTTCGCGATCGTGGTCGGCTGGGTGATGACCAAGCGCGCGGGCACCGTGTTTGCGATGATTTCGCTCGGCATCGGCGAACTGGTGGCGTCCTCGTCGCTGATCCTGCGCAGCGTGTTTGGGGGCGAATCCGGCATCACTACCGATCGCACCGCCTTGCCGCACATGTTCGGCTGGACCTTCGGGCCGCAGCGCCAAGTCTACTACCTGATCGCGTTCTGGGTGATGATTTCGGCGATTGCGATGTACGCACTGACCCGCACGCCGCTCGGGCGCATCTGCAACGCTGTGCGCGACAATCCGGAACGGGTCGAATTCATCGGCTACGATCCTCATGTTGTCCGCTATTTCGCCTACGGCTTTGCCGGTTTCTTCGCGGGCGTCGCCGGCGGTCTCACGGCCATCAATTTCGAGATCGCGAACTCCGCCTATCTCGGGGCGACGCAATCCGGCCTTGTTCTGTTTGCGGCCTTCATCGGCGGCACCGCCTATTTCTTCGGGCCGATCCTGGGCGCGATCCTCGTCACCTATCTGCAGCTCGGGCTGACCGACGTCACCACGGTCTGGCAGCTCTATTTCGGCATCATCTTCATCGGCATCGTCATGTTCGCGCCGGGCGGCATCGCCGAGCTTTTGATGATGCACCGTCCGCTGATCCGCGCCGGATCGTGGGCCGTGGTGATCCCGTC
>NZ_JBAVCF010000546.1:0-1506 GCF_049586575.1 Bradyrhizobium sp. | reverse complement strand
GTCGCGAAGCTCTCCGATCTGTGGCTGCATCCCAAGCAGGGGACCGACTCGGCGCTCGGCATGGCGCTCGGCCATGTCGTGTTGAAGGAGTTCTTCATCGACCGCAAGGTGCCCTATTTCGAGGATTACGCGCGCCGCTATACCGATCTGCCAATGCTCGTAAAGCTGAAGAAGGACGGTGATCGATGGGTCCCCGATCGCTATCTGCGCCAGAGCGATCTCGCCGGCGGAACTAAATCGCGCGCTAAGACGGCAAAATCCGACAGCGCCGACTGGAAGACGGTTGCCTTTTCAGAGGAGACAGGTGAGCCGGTGGTTCCGCAGGGTTCGATGGGCTATCGCTGGCCTAAGGACGGCGAGCCGCAGAGCCGCTGGAACCTCGAGGAAAAAGATGGCGAGAGCGGCGAGCCCATACGGCTGGCACTGAGCGCCCTCGACCGATGTGACGACATCGTTCCGGCGGCTTTCCCCTATTTCGGCGGTCAACTGCATGAGCGCTTCGCCGAGAACGACCAGGGCGGCGACATACTCGTCCGCAACGTGCCGGTGCGACGGCTGACGCTGGTCGATGGCGAGGGGATCGTTGCGAGCGTCTTCGACCTGATGTGCGCCCATTACGGGCTCGACCGCGGGCTCGGGGGCGCCTGCGCATCGGGTTATGACGACGACGTGCCCTATACGCCGGCCTGGCAGGAGACAATCACCGGCGTCCCCGCCGAACATGCCATCCGCGTCGCGCGCGAGTTTGCCCACAATGCGGAAAAGACCAATGGCCGTTCTATGGTGATCATCGGTGCGGGTGTGAACCATTGGTATCACCAGGACATGACCTATCGTTCCATCATCAATGTCCTGATGCTGTGTGGCACGATCGGCGTCTCCGGCGGCGGCTGGGCGCATTATGTCGGCCAGGAGGCGCTGCGCCCGCTTGCCGGTTGGATGACACTCGCCTTTGCGCGCGACTGGGTGCGGCCAGTGCGCCAGATGAATGGCACGTCGTTCTTCTACTCCCATTCCGACCAGTGGCGCTATGAGAAGCTCGATGTGTCCGGCCTTCTTTCGCCGCTCGCCGATGCGGACAACTACAAGGGCAGCTTCATCGACCTCAATGTACGCGCCGAGCGCATGGGCTGGCTGCCTTCGGCGCCGCAATTGGCATCCAACCCGCTGGGGCTTGCGGCCGAGGCGGAAAAGGCCGGGCTCGAGCCACGCGAATTCGTCGCCGATGGCCTCAAATCGGGCGCGTTGAAACTTTCCTGCGAGGACCCGGACAACCCCGTCAATTTCCCGCGAAATCTGTTCATCTGGCGCTCAAACCTCTTCGGCTCCTCTGGCAAGGGACACGAATATTTCCTGAAACATTTCCTCGGCACGAAGCACGGACTGCAGGGCAAGGACCTCGGCGAGACAGGTGCGGTCAAGCCTGAGGAGATCGTCTGGCGCGATCCGGCGCCTGAGGGCAAGCTCGATCTGGTAGTGACGCTCGATTTTCGGATGTCGTCAAGC
>NZ_JBAVCF010000545.1:0-3631 GCF_049586575.1 Bradyrhizobium sp. | reverse complement strand
GCCTCCGGCACGACCGGAATGCGCTTTTCGAAAAATTTCAGCGCCTCGCCGAAACGATAGCCGTTGGCGAGCGGCTCGCAGATATTGAGGTCGACGCGACGCGTCCACATCCGGCACTCGGCGCGCTCCTTCGGCGTCGAGCCGATCATCGCCGGCTCCGGTTTGATCTCCTCGAGATATTCGCAGATCGCGGTGATCTCCGAGAGGTAGCTGCCGTCGTCGAGTTCGAGCGTCGGCATCTGGCCGTGCGGGTTGCGCTTGAGGTGTTCGGCCTCGCGGTTTTCGCCGCCACGCAGGTCGACGGTCTGTTTCGGGATCTCGATGGCTTTCTCCGCCATGAAGATGCGCACGATGCGCGGATTGGGCCCGATCGAGTCGTAAAATTTCACGGCGTTTCCCCTCTATCTTGTCGGCGCGATGCATTGAGCAGACCAAGGGCGGTCTGTCAAACCGTGCCCGCGCGGCTAATTGTCGTCAAGCTTGTTGAGGTCGCGTACCGATTGCATGATCGGCTCGAAGTTCGATCGCGCATCGAGCGCGTCGAACAGTTGAGCGGTATCGGACAATAGCGCGTGCGAACGCTGGATCGCGATACGCACATCCTCTTGCGGCGTGTCGGACAGCCGCCCGTGGCCGGACAGCAGGATTTTCGAGTCGAGGCCGTTCAGCCGCTCCAGCGACTGGATGTAATCGCTGATGCTGCCGGAGCCGAACACGCCACCCATCACGCCGCCCGGCATCAGCGTATCGGCGGCAAACAACAGCCCCTTCTCCTGATCGAACAGGCTGATGCAGGCCGAGGTATGACCCGGCGTGTACATGACGTTCAGGCGGAAATCGCCGAGGTCGAACAGATTGCCCTCCTCGAGCCAGATGTCGACATTGATCGGAACGTTCGGCTCGTTGAACATCTTGCGCAGCATCGAGAAGTCGTCGCGCAGCATGATCTTGTTGGCGGCCAGCCGATGAGCGGCGATGATGGTGCGGCTTTCGTTGAAATGCCATGCCGCGCCGATGTGATCGAGATGCTCGTGGCTCAGGATCACCATGTCGATCTTGTCCGGCGGGCAGTCGAGATGGTTCAGACATTCGACGAGCGAGGCATAATTCGAGGTCAGCCCGACGTCGATCATGATGGTGCGGGACTTGCCGCGCACGAGGTAGGCGTTGGCCGCGCGGTTCTTGAACCGGATCTGGTAGACATTCTCGGCTGCCTGGATCAGCGAGCAGACGTCGTTGGTGAGCAGGACCGGAAACGGACTCGGTTTGCGCTCGCTCATGGGGTGTTCGCCCTGAAGGTCGCGGCATTGGAGGCGCGCAAACGTTTGCTAAGCGCATCCATCACCATCAGCGCGAATGCGGGCTGCTGGCTGACCAGATAGACGAAGCGGGCGTGGTTGATCCGCATCACGCGGGTGTTGGGCGCCGCCGCAATCGCGGTCGCCGAGCGCGACGAACCGTCGATGACCGCCATTTCACCGAAAAATTCGCCCTTGCCGAGCGTGACGATCACGGTTTTGCGCCCGCCGTTCAGCTTGGCGATCTCGACATTGCCGTCGAGTACGACAAACAGTTCGCGCCCGGTCGAGCCTTCCTCGAAAATGACCTGATCGACATCAAACTCGTTGATGCATTTCTCGATGGCCATGGCTCCCCCCGCCGATCTTTTGGAGCATGTTAGTCGGGAAAGCGGGCGGTGGAAACCGGCCGTGGGCGGGGGCCGGTCCCTTGGCGAAGGCCGCCTGATACCCAAACCCGGCCGCGCCAATTCCTAAATTTTCGGTAAGCCCCCGGCCAAGTAAGGATTTGGCAAGGTATGAAAGTTACCAAATGGTCAATCTTTTAGGGAGACTTGACCATGAGTGAACGGGCAGCCGAGCCAACAGGCGGTGAACAGGGTTCCCTCAATTTGGGGATTTCCCCTTCGGCGGACACGCCCAACGAGCCGGTGACGGCTTCAGCGGCCGAAACCAGCCCGGCGGTGGATGCGCTGGTGTCCGAGCCCTCCATGCCAGAGCCTTCAACGTCGGAACCTGCCATGTTTGAGCCCGGGGCGTCGGAGGCAGCGAAGGTCGAGGCGAGCGCCAAGGCGCCCCAGCCGGAAGCCGCCAAGCCCAAGGGGGCGCAGCTTCCCGGCAAGGTAATCGTCATGTCGCGCGGCGGGCGCGCCTGGACGGACAGCGGCATCCATGTCGAGCCCGACATGGCCGAGCACGAAAGCGTCTTCGGCAGACGCCGGATCGCGGCGATCGCAGCCGTGGTAGCGCTGGCGACCGTCGCGGGCGCAATAGGCGGTGCATTCGCGACCGCAACCTTCATGCATGGCGGCAGCGACGTGGCCAACAACGGCAGCCAGACGGTGCTGGCGTCACTCTCGCGAATCGACTCCGACATCCAGGCGCTGAAGACTGGTCTCGATCACACGTCCAAGCTCGGCATGGGCCAGTTCAACAAGACCAGCGAACGTCTCGACAAGCTCGAGCGCGCCCAGGCCGAACCGTCGGCCAAAATTGCCAAGCTCAGCGAAGCCGTCGACAAGCCGCGCACCGCGCCGGCTGCGGTGCCGGTCGCTGCGGCTTCCTCCCCTGCCGCCGCGAAGGAGGCGACCGGCTCGATCGGAACTGCCACGGCTCAGCAGACCGCGGCTGCGCCGGGTCCCTCCAAACCCGACGTGAAGACCGAGGTTGGCCGGTTGCCGACGATCGACGGCTGGGTGCTGCGCGACGTCGCTTATGGCGGTGCCCTGATCGACAGCCGTCGCGGCATGTACGAAGTCTATGCTGGCGACATGGTGCCGGGTCTTGGCCGCGTCGATGCCATTCGCCGCCAGGACGGCCACTGGGTGGTCGTGACCAGCCGGGGGCTGATCGTCGCGCGCTAAGCCATCAGCCGCCGCTTCACCACGGCGTGAGGCGGCAACACATTCGACGACACGCCGTCCTTTCGACTATTTTCTGAATGACATGCTACTGAGGTTCCCCTGGAATGGGAACCTCCGCGCGGTGTTTGTCAGGACATGGATTGGTTGCGTTCGCTGTTCATCACCCTAGCGCTCTTGTGTTTGTCGCCGCTGGGCTCCGCGCAAAGCGCGCCGGCGCTGGAACGCGGCGCTGCCGTCACCGATCCTGCCGCGCTGCGCGAACTCGACCGTGGCCGATTTGGCCTCATGCGGATGCTGGCGGCATCCAAAGCCTCCGGCGGGCCGCTTAACGACAGCGCTTTATTCGCGTTGTCTTCGATGGCGCCGGTTCGAAAATCGCTCGACGACGAATTCGAGCGATACGTGCAGCGGCACAGGGCCGAGTTGCCGAACGAGACGATCGGCGTCGGAACGCAGTTCGACTTTCAACTGTTCGACCGTGACCAGCTTTATTCGCAAGCCGACCGCTTCGTGCTGGCCGGCATCGTCAACCGGATGGACCGCGCCTTTGTGGCACCGGGCAATTGCGGTGAAATTCGCCTGATCTATCGTCTCACGGAGATCGATGCTCCCCCGGTCGGCGACCATGGCGCCTCGGCGCGGCTGCCGATGACGTTCAATCTGGTCTTGAAGGCTAAAGCCGACGACGCGACGGATGGCAAGGGCGCAGCGCTCACTTGCGCGGCGATCGCGCGGCGGTGGCTCGACTCG
>NZ_JBAVCF010000544.1:0-6123 GCF_049586575.1 Bradyrhizobium sp. | reverse complement strand
CCTCAGAGGCAAGCCACCTCCGCCACTATTCCTCACCCTGAGGTGCTCGGCGCGAAGCGCCGAGCCTCGAAGGGCGAGGCCACGGCACCTAAAAGTCTCATGCGCATGTTCGGCACGAGCGGCAACCCGACCGCCGGCCAATCTCTCCGCGGTCATCCGCGTGCTGCAAAAGAAAACGCCCGTGCATATCGAGGTGCGCGCCTCGACGGCGTGAGGCCTACTGGTCGGTTTGCCTCCGCGGCTTTGCGAGTATCATAAAGCTATTGCCAGGCGCAAAATCCTAAACGGCGACGATCGTGTGAGCGTCGCCGGCCTCAAGGGCGTTCATGTAGGCCAGAATTAGATCGCGCGTGCGGTAGCGGCCATTGTACATTCTCTCATCGTCCTCACGCACGCCAGGGAATGTGTTGAGGATGTAGCGAACGTTATCGCGATTGACGAAGCCGTAGAGAAGGAAAAATAACGCGTCGAGGCGGGCGCGCAGATGGCAACGCTCCTCGTCGTCCCATTTGAACGGTGATAGGACATCACCGGTCTTCGAATTGACGTGTCCCATGTCGCGCGCAAAACCCTTCAAATCGTGAGCGGTAAAGCTCAGCCGGAGCACATGATTGCCCACAATCTCACTAGCTTTGCTCTGACCAAATTCACGAGCGTAAGATGAGCGCGGCAATACCGGAAGCTGTTCAACGATGTACCAATTAAGATGCTGCCCCTGGACTTTTTGGCGGGCCACAAAATCGAACGCGAACGAATTTAGATTGCCGGCCAATATTGCCGCTATTTTCGCCTGCTCGTGATGGCTGAGCGTCTTCTCTGGCAAGATTACCGGCAGCGTGTTTCCTATCGCTGTGGCCGGAACGATGGCCGCAATCATTGTCCGCTGGTTCGTGGGTGATGTGACGTCTTTATATGCGAGGAAATATTCATACTTCGGAACTTCGGTGCTCCCTCTCTTTATCCAGAACTGAGGTGCGGGAGCCCAATTCGGGTCTTGGTGATTTTCCACTGACGCCGGTTCTGGCTGAGCCGGTCTATGCACATTTAGCAGGTTAACAACCACGCTCGCCGCGCGATGATCGAACGCTTGGACCATCTTTCCTTCATAAAGTGGTATCCACTCGGAATCTCCGGTACGCCAACAATTTCCGCTCACCGGAAACGCATGTTCCCTCTCCTCAAGTTCTGTCTTAGTTCGAAACAGATGAGAATCTGAGGTCATGTTGACCATTTGCGAATAACTTATTGGCCATAACCTTCTAGGCTCGTGGTGCGAACGGTCAATCAACACCGGGCATGTTTTGTAAACAGATTTTGTAAGTTCGGCGTCACGCCGAGTAATAAATATAGGAGCCGTCCCTGTGTTGGGATTAAGTCTGCTAAAATCAGAAGCTGACAGCGAAAAACATCTCTCAGGGGCGGAGAGTTCTGATACATCGTGCAGGAAGGATGCGTAGCTTGCCGCGGAGAACCTTTTCTTTGGACTAGCGACGACCACACAGAATTTGAAGCGACTATCAACGTCAGGGAAAAACGGCTGGTCGTTATAAAGAGTGCGCCTGTTTTCAAAATCGTAGAGGGCTTTTAATCTTCCCTCAACTGCTACTTCTTTAAAGAATTTGCTAGAAGATAGGTCAGAAGCTATGCCGGACGGCGTAAGCATACCGACCATGCCTTCAGGGCGGACGATCTGAAACCCCCGTTCAACAAATAACTTATAGAGATTTAGTTTCCCAATATTCAGCAAATGATACTGGGTCCCGCGGGCGACCGCAGTAGCTGCTGCCACGCGGGCACTTGCAGCACAGTATTCGCGCCAGAGTGGCGCATTTGCTCTCTTTAAGGCGGAAATACGGGCTTTCCGCTTTGCTCCGCTAGGTTCCAGGGCGATCTCAACAGCACGATCTGCAAACCAATGTACCTCTTCAAATTCGAAGCGATCCCACGGAGGATTGCCGATCACCGCATCGAAGCCGCCTTTCGGCTCCGCGCTTTCCCAGTCTGCCCAGACACCTGGAAACGCCACTTCCCAGTGAAAGAAATGCTCTTGTTGCGCGAGCGCTTGTGCATCGTGCAAAAGCGCAGGAAGGTTTTTCGCTGCGGCTTGCTTCGCTTTCCGCTCAGCCTTCGCGCGTTTGCTCAGGTGTTTTTCATCGACTGCCTCTGCATCCATAATTTTCAAAGGTGACAGGCCAGCCGCAACAAGGACGGGATCGCCGTAGGTCCCGCGCAATAGACCATCAAGTGCTAAGCGGCGCTGCGGCGGTTCATCGCCGAGCCATCTGAGCGCGTGCCAAAAGCCCAGAAACCGATTTAAAGGCTCGGTAACTTCACATACGCCGCCGAAGGTCTGTTCCGATTCGCGAACTTCGGTCAGATCGGCGTCCGTTGCGGTCTCGATTTGTTGCATCATGCGGGCAGCTTGACGGGCGCGCACGACGGAATTCTGAATGAACAAGCCAGCGGCCTGCGAAAGCTCGCGTTCGGTTTTGCCCACCCATTCGCCAAACAAGCTGTCGCCACAGCGCAAATGATGGTCGAGAAACGAAAGCGGCGCGCCGACTGTAAAGGTGTGGAGCCACAGAGAGACTTTCGCGAGTTCAACTGCCATCGGATTCTTGTCGACGCCATACACGACACGCTTGAGCACCATGCGGCGCACGATCATCCGGTCTTCAAGCTGCTCCGGGCGGACTGCCCATTTGTTTGTTTTTGCCTCTTGCAAAATGCGCGATCGGATTGCTGCGATCCTTTGGGCCAGGGGCGAAGTGTATTGGGCCCAAGAAACTACCTTTGGAGCATCGGCGAGAGCTTCAATCACGTGGTCTGCTAAATAGTCGACGAGGTGGACGAGAAAGTGACCGCTGCCCATGGCAGGATCGCATACTTTCAGTTCGAGCAACGCCGTCGCGAGATCGTGTTGCCTTAGTTCACTTAGACGATCGGAGACCGGCGATTTTCTGCTCTTGAGTGTGGCGGCTTTTGCGCTGAACGTTTGGCTCCGCTCCTCCACCAGAGGCCCAACGGTCTGATCGACGATCAGCGCCACAAGTTCGTCGGGCGTGTAGTAGCTTCCCGAGCTCTTTCGAGCATAAGGGTTTAATTGAATTTCGATATTACCGTCCTCGCGGAGCACCGGTTCATACTCTAACAAGCGCTCATAGATAGAGCCCAGCTGTTGCACGGACAGGTCGCGATAATTGATGAATTTCTTTTCATCTCCTTGAGTACGAGAAAGCTTGTCGACGAGCGGTGCGAACGTTGCATCGGCAATTTCCACGCCCTCCAGCAATGCGTGAGAATTCTTATCGAAGAGTCCGCCGTTGTAGGGCGGGAGACCGATGCCTGCATCGCCTCCGTCGATCAGGTGGAATAGTGTCCTTGCGTGGTCCCAGTAATGCGCGGCCTTGGTGCTGAATGTGACTCCGTCGTCAATCCGTTTTGCCACTTCCTGACGAACGCGCTTGAATAATCCATGGTCCTCGTAGCGCGCGTCTCTCCGCGGTAACAAATCGCGATCTTCCGCGTAGAGAATAAACAGCAGGCGATACAGCAGTGTCATGGCGGCCTGCCTGATCTCGGACAAAGCCGCTCTTGGCGCCGCATGGGCCAAAACGGAAACCAGGCCTGGAAACACTTTCTCAAATGTCAGGTCGCTAAGGTCCTTTGCGAGACCTGCTTCCCAGCGACGGCCTTCTTCGAGCGCGACGTCATGAAACGTTCTGCTCTTGTCCCGCGTGGGCAAAAAGGCTTGACGCCGAAACATGAGAACGAAAATTTTGAGTAATTGATCGGCGTCTTCGGTCGTGGGTGCAAAAAGGTCTCCCTCAACTCCTTCGAGGTCCAGCAAAACGCCAAAGTCGATTTCGAGAAACTGCTCAGAACGCGACTTCGCTCTTTGCGAGTACAATCGCCAAATGCGGCCGTTGGTAAGAACGCCCCAAAGAATGCGACCCTCCGACATGACGTCCGCACGCGTGAGGTAGCGCAGCATCTGCGTTGAAGGGACTGCGTCACCCGAACCTTGGTCAAGCGGCAGTTCCCACTTCTTCGCTTCGCAAATTAATACGCCGTGACGGAATTTGTCGGGCGCCCTCTTTACTTTGTCTGCTCGCAAGAGTGATTCAGCATCAGGTAGAAGGAGTGCATCGGGAATATCCTCGTGCCCCTTCTTTGCCATCGTGTTTTTGCGCAGGATGAGGTCCGCCCATCCGAGGGCGTTGAATACTGGATAGATGACCCGCTCTTCAGTATCGGCTTCGTTGTGGGTTGCACCTGAAACGAATGGATCTAGAATCTTCTTCAATGCCGATTTGACACTGAGGAATTCGACATCGGTAAATTCCTGCCAGTCCGGCGTACCCTTTATGCCTTCGCGTAAGAAGTCTTATGTAAAAAGAGTCCCGTTCTGCATCAGCTGGGCGCTGGTCGAATTCAGCGCTTCCTGTTTTTGTTTGCCTTACATCGTTCAGTCGTTCCGTAACCGCGGCGTTCGCAACACGGAGTGGCACGCTTTGGATGACACTTAGTTGTATTATCCGATGGACGGCCGATTCACCATCGAAACGCAGTCGCACTTAATCAGGCGCCCATGGAACTAGCCAGCCGTCTCCGCGGTAAGGTATTGCTTGTGCTAATGATTCGCAGAACTTCCATGTGCTCAGTCAGCTTGGCGGGAGCGACAAGCGCTGAGATAAAATGACTACAGAATCAACATCAACGGTCGCTAAAATCGTGATAAACCTTGACAAAGTCCCGCGACAAGTTGTCCCGCTCCTCGTACAGGACGCCAGCCGAGTGACGAGTGGCTGGCGGGAGCGAGTCCGGTGCTCGCGGGCAGAGGGTTCGTCCCCTTTGCACTCGGGCGGCGTCGGGCATCAGCCTGCCCGCACAATGACCGGTGCGTGAGGTGCTCACTGGACGGTGACAGGCGCGATGCGGGTAACACCGGTGGAGACGCGCACGATCTTCGCCGCGTTTGGCGATCCATAGGATCGTGCGCTCCGGCCGAGTCTGCGGAGACGTGGGCTGACGCTGAGCCTTGGGGAACGGCTGTCTACCGGCTTTCAGCAATATTTGTACGAATAGGTTTGAGTGTCGCGGAATTGCGGTGACGGTTTACTATTCCCTTCACCCGATCCCAACTCGACATCCGTCTTCCTTTCCTACCGCACGCATCGTTTAAATTGTGCGCGGGGCCTATCTATCGTGCAATCAGTCCTTATATACATTGCGCCTTCCAACCCACAGCAGCATCAACGAGCGCCGCAAAGGGCGGATTTTTTTGGAAGGCGGCAAACAGGCTCGGCGTTATGAGCCAGAAATGACATATTATGGTGGAGTTTATGGGCGCACTTGTGGCGATGGGTATTTTTGTCGCTTGGTGCGATCTCACTGATTCGTGGACTGGTTTGCTCCGTCCGGTCCGCGCGCTTCTCCCGCCGTATTCAAAGTAGTCGGCCATGAGTCCGGGTCGAAATTTCACCATGAGCCCGGATCAAGCCCGGGAGCGGGCAGAAAAAAGCTTCAAGAAGGAAGAGCGCGCGCGGGATGGTCGAGCGGCGATGACAGAATATGATGTTGACGCTGTCGCCGTTCGCGCCAAGACCGTGCGGTTGAAAGCCCTTCGCCTGGCCAAGGAAGCCCAGGCCCTGATCGAGGCGCCGCCCGCGAAACCGATCAAGCAACCGACCAAGCGGCGCGTCCGGGCGTCGCCGGACATCATCGCTGTTTGAACTTTCAGGCTCGGCGTCGCTTGCGCCCAAAACCGGCACGGATGCAGGCGTGCATTCTGACGTCCGCGAACCGTGATCGGCCTGCGAATCATGGCTTTCACGGCAGAGCAGCCGTGTGTGCCCGCGCCAACGTTCGCCGAAAAATCAATGCGAATTCAACGTTTTGTCTCTAGCGGCGCGACTTTTCTTGACAAAGTCCTGCGACAAGGAATAAAAGCCCTTTGTCTCGCTCCTCGTACAGGACGCCAGCCGGGTGACGAATGGCTGGCGGGAGCGGGTCCGGTGCTCGCGGGCAGAGGGTTCGTCCCCTCTGCACTCGGGCGGCGTCGGGCATCAGCCTGCCGGCACAATGACCGGCATGTGAGGTGCTCACTGCACTGGGATTTGT
>NZ_JBAVCF010000543.1:0-7260 GCF_049586575.1 Bradyrhizobium sp. | reverse complement strand
CTCGGCTCATGGCGCGTGCCGTCGGGGTTGTTGGGATTGGTGAGCACGGCGATATCAGCGTCCGCGAGCGCCGCGAGATCGGAACTCTCGGTCACTTCCCAACCCGCGGCCAAAAAGACCGCTGCATATTCGTTGTAGGTGGGACTGAGGATTCGCACGCGTCCGCGCGAGGCGAGATGTGGCAGCCATTGAATGGCTGCCTGCGCCCCATTCGTGGCGAGGATCGGCGCTTCCGTGCCGTAGGCCTGCTGCGCGGCGCGATGAAGGGACTGGATGGCTGATGGCGAAGGCAATTCGTTCCAGCAGGCCGGCGGCAGTTCGCCTACCGGATACGGCTGCCGATTGACGCCGGTCGAAAGATCAATCCAGTCTTGCGCATGGCCGCCGAAACGCTGCAAGGCGACGGCGAGATTTCCACCATGCTCAGGCATTTCCGGCTCCCCTCACGAGAAGGCCAGAATAATGAGCACGGCTGCGGTGAGCAGCATGGTGCGGCGGTAGAGTTTTAATCCTTGCCCGATATCCGCAGCGAGCGGGTCGCGCGCGCCACTGTTCAGCCAAGGCTCCTCGGATAGCGTGCCATGGTAGATTCGGGGACCGCTCAACCGCACGCCGAGCGCGCCGGCCATCGCCGCTTCCGGCCAGCCCGCATTGATCGAGCGGTGACGACGCGCCTCTCTCATCATGCACGACAGTGCATCCGCGGGCCGCGCGGAAAGGACTGCGAACAGAAAGCCGGTCAGGCGGGCCGGTATGAAGTTGGCGAGATCATCGATGCGCGCCGCCGCCCAACCGAAGGCTTCGTGACGTGGCGTACGGTGGCCGATCATGGAATCGAGCGTGTTGATGGTTTTGTATCCGACAATACCGGGCAAGCCGAAGATGGCTCCCCACAGCACCGGCGCGATAACGCCGTCGGATGTATTTTCAGCCAGACTCTCGATCGACGCCCGCGCGATTCCAGCTTCATCGAGGCTGGCGGGATCGCGGCCCACGATGCGCGCGACCGCCGAACGCGCAGCTTCGAGATCGCCCGACTGCAACGGGCGCGCGACCGCGGCCAGATGGTCATGAAGCGAGCGCAACGCCACAAAAGGCCATGCCAGGATTCCCGCGATGACGATGCCGCTCCAGCCGGTTGTTAATTGTGCCCGGATGGCGATTGCGAGAATTGTCGGCAATGCAATCACAACCAGTGTCGCGATGACACCGGCGGCGCGCCGGAGTGCAGGCGGATGAGAGCTCCGATTGCAGGCAGCGTCCGCCGTGTCGATCAACCGGCCGAGCCAGGTCACGGGATGGCCGATGAGACGGAACAACAGCTCCGGCCATCCCAGCACGGCGTCTATTGCCATCGCTACCGCCATCGCTCCCGCGAACTCCACGCAAAAATCTCCTACGCTGACCTTCGTCATGCTCAAGAAGTTGGCCGTGCGCAAGCCCAATCGGACCCTGGATTCGCTTTGTCTTTGCCGGCAAATGATGGTTATTGCTGACGGAAATGGAGGGCGCATGCCCATCGTCTTGATAACGGGAGGGGCGCGGTCGGGAAAAAGCCGGCACGCGGAGGCGCGCGTGCGGGCCTTTCCGGGACGGCCGGTCTATATCGCGACCGCCGAAGCGCTTGACGACGAGATGACGGAGCGCATCGCCAAGCACCGTGCAAGGCGCGGCAACGAATGGGTCGAGCGTGAGGTGCCGCTCGACCTGGTACAGGCCCTGATCGAGACTGACGGCGGCGGTGCGAGACTCGTCGATTGCCTGACGCTCTGGTTGTCAAACCTGCTTCATGCCAAGCGCGACTGGCCGAGGGCCGTCTCCGAACTCGCGGACGGGTTGAGCCGTCAGCGCAGCCCCGTCGTCATGGTCACGAACGAGGTCGGGCTTGGCATTGTGCCTGATAACGCCTTGGCGCGCGCCTATCGCGATGCCGCAGGCCACATGAACCAGACGATGGCTGATATCGCTGACGAGGTCGAGTTTGTCGTGGCCGGCCTGCCGATCAAGCTGAAATAGATTTGAGCAAATGAAGTTCGAAGGTTTGGTCAGATGAATTATATCGAGCTTCTCGGGAGGGCCGTGGCGGACATCAGGATAGCCGTCTCGTTCTCGACGATTCTGCCCGCCGGCCCGGCAAAGCCCGTCAACGACGGCGAGGTCGCGCGCGCGAGTTGGGCGTTGCCAGTTGCAGGACTGGTGGTGGGTCTCGCGGGCGCGATCATCTATGCGATCGCGCATCGTGTTGGCCTGCCAGCCGAGGCCGCCGCCGTGTTGGCGCTGGTGGTCACGATATTTGTCACCGGCGCCCTCCACGAGGACGGCCTTGCCGATACGCTCGACGGCCTCGGCGGGGGAAGGAGCCGCGAGCAAAAGCTCGAGATCATGCGCGACAGCCGGATCGGCACGTATGGCGCCTGTGCCCTGATCGTATCGATCACGTTGCGATGGACTGCCCTTGCGACCATCGCCGAGCCGGCGGCGGTTGCCGCGGCGTTGCTGATCGCGCACGCCGCGGCGCGGGCGACATTGCCGGTCTTCATGTGGCTGATCCCGCCGGCGCGACCGGATGGGCTTTCGGCGGGTGCCGGACAGCCGCTTCCGCAAAGCGCGATCATTGCCCTGGGCGTCGGGTTTCTTTGCCTCGCGATCGGCTTTGGACCGGGCAAGGCGATCACGGGGCTAATTCTGCTATCTGTCGTCGCGTTGGTGTGGGGCTTCATTGCAACGCGGCAAATCGGCGGACAGACGGGTGACATATTGGGGGCGCTGGAGCAGGCCGGCGAGATCGTGGTCTTGCTGATGGCGGCAGCGTTGGTCTAGGGAAATCCGATGGTCGCATTCGACGAAGCGTTTCGCCGGCAACTGCACGAGCTGTTTGTATGGCGCCGGGACGTGCGGCGTTTTCGCCGCGATCCGCTGCCCCAAGGCGCCATCGAGCGGCTGATCGAAACCGTTTGCCTGTCGCCTTCCGTGGGCTTGAGCCAGCCCTGGCGCCTTGTCATTGTCGAGGAGCCCGCGAGGCGCCGCGCCGTGATCGAGGATTTCAAGGCCTGCAATGCGGACGCGCTGCGGGCTTACTCGGGCGAGCGTGCCTCGCAATACGCAACCCTCAAGCTCGCGGGGCTCGAGGAAGCCCCAGCTCATCTCGCCGTATTCGCGGACAAATCAAGCCAGACCGGTCATGGCCTGGGGCGCATGACGATGCCGGAGACAACAGAATATTCGGTCGTGGCCGCCATCTGTTCGATGTGGCTCGCGGCGCGCGCGGAGGGGATCGGGCTTGGCTGGGTATCGATCCTGAATCCCGCGCACATCAACGGCATCCTCGATCTACCAACGTCGTGGAAGTTCATCGGATATCTCTGCCTCGGCTATCCCGAGACGGAGGACGACCGGCCCGATCTGGAACGCGCGAAATGGGAATGCCGGCGCGCAGCCGACCAATTCACGACGCGGCGCTAGCGGTCCGGCGAAACAGCCGACGGCGTCCGGCTGCGGCGAGCCCGGTAACAATCAGCATGGCACAAGCCGAGAAGGTCAGGACGGTCGGGACATGCGTCGGCGCGAGCTGCCAGTCCGGACCGATCACATCAGCGCTGTCGAAAGTCTCGCTGCTGTTCGAACACACGACGTTGCGGTTGGGATCGCTGGCGATCTCGCGGTCCATACGCGCTTCAAGCTCCTTTGCCGCAGCCTGGTTGCCGGGCATCGTCGTCAGGTGCGCCAGTGGTGCCCGCGCGCCGGCCAGATAGGCGTGGGAGCATTCATTGAACGGGCTTTGTTCGTCGGCGAGACCGCCGGGCACAAGGCCCCAAAAGCAGGTAAAGGTTTGCAGGCTCACGAAGCCGGTGAGCCGGCGCAAGGTCGGGTCCGTTACAGGCTGGCGGGCCGCCAGATCGAGGATCCGGCTTCGATACCTTGCGACGACCGGCATCTCGCCATGGGAAATGGCGGGAATGGCGACGCCGCGTATGGGTCCGTCATTTCGTCCCTGATGATGGGCGTAAACCGGCGTCACCGCGAGTACTGTAAGGACGGCGATCAGTACGAATCCCCGGCCGCGACCTGTCCTGCTATTGCGGCCCGTCATCGCAGATCCCGTGGCGAGACAAGTGAGGCGAGCGTCCAGCGTCCGCCTCCGCCCGACAGTTTGGCTCTGGTGAGCGGAGCGACGTCAATATGCCGGAAAGCCTCCGGGCCCACGCCAAGCGCGTGAACGATCGCAGCACGGATCACGAGGCCATGCGTAATGGCGAGAACGGAACCGGCTTCGATGAGCATCCGGTCCATCCATTCGGCGACGCGCTTTGTCACGTCGGCGAATGATTCGCCGCCATGGGGCGCCGCGCGCGGATTGCGCAGCCAGTCCGCGGCCGCGGCAGGCTCATTGGCTTCCACGTCGTCAAGCGAGCGTCCGGCCCAGCGGCCGAAATCGCAATCGCGCAGCAACGGTTCGATGGTGGAGGCGAGCGCAAGGCCGTCCGCGGTTTGGTGGGCGCATAGCGCCGGGCTGCGCAAGACGATGTCGCAAGAGGGGAGGCGGCCTGCAAGGCCAGAGAGACTTTCCCGGCCCCTGGAATCGAGCGGCTCGTCAGCGGCAAAAGCAACAGAGCCGACCGAAGCGGTTGATGCCGAGCAAAGCAGATGAAGACGCATCGTCATGCTTCATCTACCCTTAAACAAATCAGACCGTCGAGCTAGAGTTCCGATTCCGAAGTTCGCAAGCTCGTGCGGCAGCCTCTGATGCGAACTTCGGAATCATAAAGAACTCCAGCAATTATTGGTTTTTAGTGCGGCTTTTGAATTTGAAGTTCATATATAGAACTCGCGGCGAAACTGATTGGAACTTCAGATCGCCGCACTTCGCAACGCCGGTTCGCGTTCGGCGACCACCCGCTCGGCGGCGACACCAAACAACAGCCCAAGCGCGCCCCACATGATCGCCTGCCCACCCAGCGACGCGATCCGGAATTGCCACAACACTGCCGCCGGGAAGCCTTCAGGCACCTCGCTAACTCCAGGCAACGCAAACGCGACGGCGCTTACGACCACGATGTAAACGCCGGCGGCGATCAGCGCTGCATTTCCATTGCCGAAGCGCCGATTGAGCCGAAGCCGCAGCATTCCGGCGGCGATCATGGCGGCGAGAGAAATCAGGATCATCACGAAATAAAGGCTTGTCCGCATGTCGATCGTCTCAGCCAGTCCGACGGACGGCGGGTTGGCCGGATATTTCAGCATTGGCACGAGATAGACGCTGACGAAGCCGGCGACAGCCAGCAAAGCCGATGCGGCTCGCGCGCCAAAGTCGCCCATGCGGCGGTAGGCGACGGCGAAGACAAGCGCAAAAATGCCGCCAAAGGCGGTGCTGTAGACGGCGACAGCGGTCAGTAATCCGATGCCTGCCTGAACCGAGCGGCTGACGAGTTCGGGATTTTCCACCGGCGCGGGAAGCCCCTTCGCTTTGGCCTCGTCGGCCTTGGCCTGCTCCATAGCGCTCTCAAAGGCGATGGCGCGGTCAACCGAAGGCTCGCCGGCAAGTTTGAGAAAGCCGAAGGAAAGAAGCCCGGCGACCAGGCCAAGCAGCATGCCGCGCACAAGCAGTTTTCCGGTCATTTAGGCCTTCAGTGACAGGGAAAGCCGAGCAGATGGCGGCCGTCATGGACAAATTCGTGCACGTACATGCCGTTGAAAACGGCGAGGGCGCCTTCCTCGACGCCAACAAAATAGATGCCAAGTACCAGCAGCAATCCGCCGAAGATCGCCCAAGGCAGGATCTCGCGCACCGGGATTGCGGACGGCACGGTCACCGGAAGGGAACGGGTCATGGCCATCAGAGGTCTCCTTGGTTGCACTTGCCTTGGTTATACGACTGTCCTTGCCTATTTCAATCGGCAAAGAAGCCGAGCATGGCTTTGAGGGTCTCTTTCGGCGCTTCTTCCTGCACGTAGTGTCCGGCCGGCGCGGCATGGGTGCCGACAATGTTGGTCGCATATTTCGACCAGACCTCTTTCGCATTGTGGTTGCGGCCAACGCCACCGGTGGCGCCCCACAGCAGGAAAGTGGGACACGTCACCCGTTTGCCGGCATTGAAATCGGCCGTATCCATCTCGAGGTCGCAGGACACGGTCGCGCGGTAGTCCTCGCACATCGCGTAGACCGTTCGCGGGTTCTTGATGCAGCGAATGTACTCGTTGAGCGCTTCCGGCACGAAGAAGCTCGTGCCTTTATCGGTCTTTGACAATTTCTTGCGAAGAAAGAATTCCGCGTCGTTGTTGATCATCGTCTCCGGATATGGCGTCGGCTGGATCATGAAGAACCAGTGCCAGGAGAACTTGCCCCAATTGAACGTCACGTTGTTGAGAAGGTGATGCTGGGGCAGCATGTCCACAAAACAGGCCTTCCGGATTTTATCGGGATGATCGAGGCACATCCGGTGCAGGACCCGGGCGCCACGATCATGGCCCGCCGCTGAAAATGTCTCGAATCCCAGCTTCTTCATCAGCTCGACCATGTCCTTGCCCATTTCTCGGAACGAGTAGGCATAGTGCTCGTCACCACCGTCGGGCTTGGAACTGTCGCCGTACCCGCGGATATCCGGCGTCACCACCGTGAAGCGTCGCGCGAGGTCGGGCGCCACGCGATTCCAGGACAAGTGCGTGAACGGATTGCCATGCATCAAGAGCAGTGGTGGGCCTTTCCCGCCATGGCGCAGCACAATGTCCACGCCGTTCACATGCAGCGTTTCCCTCTTGAAGCCTTCCATCATCGCCGTTTCCCCCGGTCTTGTTGTCGGTGGCAGCAGGTTCGCCTCTAACCCAGAGCCACTTCGATTTCAACGGGGCTCCAATGCGCGGAATCGCGGCGCGTGGACTTGATCCGGCCAGCACCGGTGTTTGATTTTTAACCTTGATGATTAGCATTTTTGTAGCAGGTCAGCGCTATCCATTGCACAAGCGCTGCGAGAGAAGCCCGCACGGTGTCTATCCAGAACGGTTTGTTTGGACAGAACAGCGGGGAAGTACCGGCGTGAACCTCATTTCCAGATTTTTGAAAGACGAAACGGCTGCCACGGCCATCGAGTATGGCCTGATTGCGGCCGGTATTGCGCTTGCCATTATTACCGCCGTGAATGGATTGGGCTCGAAGCTCAATGCCAAGTTCTCCTCGATCAACAGCTCCTTGAAGTAATTTCTGGCGCCTCTTTCTCAGGGACGTGTCCGGAAATACCCCCGCTTGCTCGCGCGGGAGCCCCCGACT
>NZ_JBAVCF010000542.1:0-6750 GCF_049586575.1 Bradyrhizobium sp. | reverse complement strand
ACCTGTATTTGCTAGTGGTCCTTTCGCAAAAGTAGCCGCCGAGACGGGATGCGAATGTTAGAATTGGACCACCAGAGGCCAAAAATCGCCGCCCGGAAGGTGCGCTAGATGAGCAGATGTGGCATTCGCTCCTCACCCGAGCGAGCCCGGCTAGCGGTTCTGCCCCGGCACCCACAACACGTCCCCGGCGCCGTTGCCGTTGGCCGTGCGGCTGGCGATGAACAGGAAATCCGACAACCGGTTAACATACTGAATGGCGGCTTCCCCCACCGGTTCGTCCGGCTGGGCCGCCAGCTCCACCATGATCCGTTCCGCTCTGCGGCAAACGGTACGCGCCAGATGCAGATAGGCGGCGGCCGGCGTGCCGCCCGGCAACACGAAGGAGTTCAAGGGCTGAAGGTCTGCGTTCAAGAGATCGATGTCGCGCTCGAGGCGTTCGACCTGGCTCGCGAGAACGCGCAGGCGCTCCGCCTTGCCTTCGCGCTGGGGCACGGCGAGGTCGGCGCCGAGATCGAACAGATCGTTTTGAATCAGTCCCAGCATAGCATCGAGCCCGGGCTCCTCGGCGAGATGGAGCCGGACCACGCCGATGGCGGCATTGGTCTCGTCGACGGTACCGTAGGCTGCGATACGCAAATCGTATTTCGGCCGGCGTTCGCCGCTTCCGAGCGCGGTGGTGCCGTCGTCGCCGGTTCGCGTATAGATACGGTTGAGGACGACCATGCCTTCTCTCCTGGTGGCATATCCCTAATGGCCCGTCGCCCAGACGGTGATCATGATGATCACGATTGCGACGAACTGAAGCAAAACCCGCAACCGCATCAGTTTCTGCGAGCGGTTCGGAGAGCCGCCCCGCATCATGTTGAGAAGACCGAGCAGCAGCACCACCGCGACCGCCGCCACCGCAATAGGAACAATGAACGTGCCAAGGAACGAAGCCATCTCGCCTAGATAACACCGCGCCGGCCGATCCGCCATTGCCGCCTCACATCGGCGATCTGGCTTTTGGGTGAATAATATCAGAAGGTGGCGTGGTTAACTCAAGCCAGTGCGGCAAATTTGAAGTTCCTATCAATTTCGCCGCGAGTTCGTTATAGGAACTTCAAATTCAGAAGCCGCACCGGTATCAATAAGTTGCTAGAGCTCCTTTGATTCCGAAGTTCGCATCAGAGGTCGCCACGGTAGCTTGCGAACTTCGGAATCGGAGCTCTAGTGTCCGCTGTGCGGCTGATTCGCTACATCTTCCATGTCACCATCGATGCGTTCTACACGTTTCTGGCCGATGACGGCTGGGCGATCGCCAGCCACATCGCGCTGTCGACCTTGATGGCGCTGTTTCCGTTCCTGATCGTGCTGACGTCGCTTGCGGGCTTCTTCGGCTCCAAGGAGCTCGCCGATCAGGCCGCGGGGCTCTTGCTCCAGGTCTGGCCGAAGCAGGTCGCCGATTCGCTCTCGGGCGAAATCCACGATGTCCTGACCACGACCCGGGGCGATATCCTGACCATCGGCGCGGTGCTCGCGGTTTATTTCGCCTCCAATGGCGTTGAAGCGCTTCGTGTCGCGCTCAACCGCGCCTACGCCGTGATCGAGCCGCGCCGATGGTATTGGCTGCGGCTGGAGTCGATCGGATATACGCTGGTCGCGGCTTTCACTTCGCTGGCGATGGCGTTCCTGATCGTGCTCGGCCCCTTGATGCTTGAAGCTGCGCGGCGGCACATTCCGATCATCGTCGATACCAACCAAAATCTCCTCAACATCGCCCGTTACAGCATCACGATCCTGGCGCTGGTGGTTGCGCTGTTCGTCCTGCATGCGTGGCTTCCAGCCGGCCGGCGTTCCTTCTTGCAGATCCTGCCGGGCATCATCTTCACCTTGCTGGCTTCGATGATATCGGGCACCGTGTTCGGGCAATACCTGGCTCGGTTCGCCAATAACTACGTGACGATGTATGCCGGTCTCGCGTCGGTCATCATCGCGCTGGTGTTTTTGTATTTTATCGCAGCGATCTTCGTCTATGGCGGGGAGCTTAACGCCGCGATCATCAAGTCGCGCTTGCCGCACGGCGTGTCACTTCAAGCAGCGCAGTCGCTAAAGCCCTCGGAGACACGGGCTTGACCAGGAAGGCGTCGGCGCCCGCCTCGCGCGCCGCCGTCTCATCGTCGCTGCGGCCGGATACGCCGATGATCGCAATGCCGCCCGCGGGCGGACCCAGCGCGCGGATGCGCCGGATCGCCTCGATGCCGCCGATGCCGGGAAGCACCATATCCATCAGCACGGCATCGAAATCGCCTAGCATGATGCGTTCCAGCGCGTCCTCACCGCGGCCGATGAACTCCGCCTGATGACCGAGCTCGGTCAAAACCGCATTCAGCACGACACGACCGAACGGATTGTCCTCAACGCTGAGAACACGCAAACCCCGCGCGTGATCCTGCGCCCTGTCGGCGTCCGGACCTGATCCTGCCGTCATGGCCTCGGCACGGGTCAGCGAAACCGTCAGCGTGAAGGTGGTCCCGCCGCCTCGCCGCGGGGTTACGACGATATCGCCGCCCATCGCGCGCGCAAGTTGCTTGACCGACGACAATCCGAGGCCGGCGCCGCCAAAGCGTGCGGCAACCCTGACATTGGCCTGCGAGAAGGGGCGAAACAGCCGCTTGATCTCCTTTAACGAGAGGCCGATGCCGCTGTCGGAGACGGCAAAGGCGACACCGATTTTGTCTTTCACGTCGCGCGTCGGCCGCACGGCGAGCGCAACGCCGCCCTGCTCGGTAAATTTGGTGGCGTTATCGATCAGGTTTTCCAGCGCCGCCCGCAGCCGAACGGGATCTCCGATCACGAAGACAGGGAGCTTTTCCGAAATCTCGACCCGCGACTGCAACCCTTTGGCCGTCGCCCGGCCGGCCAATGAATCCCCGGCCTTGTGGGCGAGCGTGCGCAGGTTGAAAAAATCCTGCCGGACGCCAAGCTCGGAACGCCCGCTTCGGGCGGCATCGACAAACAGCGTCGCCAGGCTTGCCAGATGCTCCGCACCGGCCTTGATGGTGTCCACCCAGCGGCGCTCCCGCTCGCCGAGATCGGACGTCGCCAGGAGATCGCTGATCGCGAGAATGCCTGTCAACGGCGTACGGACTTCGTGGGCGAAGGTGGCGAGCGCAGTCTCGACGATGCCGGGAGCAGCTGTCCTGCCGGCCGCCTTGGTAACGACCTTGCGCGACCTGCCGGCTGCAACGCCTGGCTTACGCTTTTTCGGCCGAGCCTTTCCCGATGGCCGTTGAGTGCGCCGTGTTCGCGAATTCGACGCCATGATTCCCCCAATCCTGGCCGGCTCCACCATGGCACGGTCAGGCATGTGGAGTCACGCCGAAGCGGAAATCTTGCCGCGACCAGAATATCGGCAGTGGATAGCTCTCAAGCCAGACCGACGCGCCGGCGAATTTCCTCCGGGGTTAGGCCGTTTGCCCTTAACTCCCGCAAGCCGGTCGCATCGGTTGATTTCGACAATTTTTGCCCGGCCGCATCCCGAACGAGGTGGTGATGCCGGTAGACCGGAGACGGCAGCCCGAGAAGCTGCTGCAACAAGCGGTGCACGCTCGTCGACCAGAACAGGTCTTGCCCCCGCACCACTTCCGTGACGCCTTGCAGCGCGTCGTCGACGACGACCGCGAGGTGATAACTGGTCGGGGTTTCCTTGCGCGCGATGATGACGTCACCCCAGGCCTCGGGCCGGGCGGCGACCGTCCCCCTCTCGCCTTGCGGGCCCTCGCCGCATTCGCGCCAGCTCAGTTCACCGGCGCGGGCACAGGCAGCGGCCATGTCGAGTCGCAGCGCATAGGGCGCACCCGATCGAAGCAGCGGCTCCCGCTCGGCCGGCGGCAGCGCTCGCGCCGTGCCGGGATAGAGCGGTGCACCGTCGGGATCGCGCGGCCACGGCGCCTCAGCCTCGTTCTGCTTGATGAGGCGGGCAATTTCGGCGCGGCTTTCGAATGCGGGGTAAATGAGTCCCCATGCGGTGAGCCTCTCGAGCGCGGCGCGATATTCCGCCAAATGCTCGGACTGACGGCGCACTGGTCTTTCCCAGGCAAGGCCGAGCCAGGCGAGGTCCTGATCGATCGCTTCCTCGAATTCCGGGCGGCAACGGGTTGGATCGATGTCCTCGATGCGCAACAGGAAGCGACCGCCCGATTCGCGCGCAAGATCGAAATTAAGCATCGCCGAAAACGCGTGACCGAGATGCAGGTGACCGTTCGGAGACGGCGCAAAGCGGAAAACGGGTGGCGGCATTGATCTGTCTCGCGATACGTGTTGGTTTTAAAACGCAATGACCCTCCACCTCAACAGCCAGGCCGACCTTGAGGAAGCGATCCGCGCGCTTCTGAAACAGGACCCGCGGCTCAAACCCGTCTTCGAGGTCGCCGGAATGCCGGCGCTGCGGCGGCGCGAGCCAGGATTTCAAGGGCTGGCGCATATCATTTGCGGCCAGCAGCTTTCGACCGCAAGCGCGGCCGCCATCTGGGGGCGGCTGACCGCCGCTTTCGACCCGTTCCACCACGATGCCTTCCGCCGCGCCCGCGCCGACCGCCTCGGGCGGCTCGGCCTGTCCGCAGCCAAGATCAAGACCCTGAAGAATCTGGCGCGTGAGATCACCACCGGGCGGGTGAATCTCGACGTGCTTGCCAACGAGGATGCCGATGCCGCGCATAACGCGCTCGTTTCGCTGCATGGCATCGGGCCGTGGACGGCGGACCTGTACCTGCTGTTTTGCCTCGGCCATGGCGATGCCTGGCCCGCCGGCGACCTCGCCGTCCAGGAGGCGGTCAAAATCGGACTTGGGCTGAAGACGCGCCCCACCGCAAAGGAGATGGCCCCTCTCGCGGAACCCTGGCGTCCGATGCGCGGCGCGGCGGCGCATTTGTTGTGGTCGTATTACCGGGCGATCAAGAAACGCGAAGGCGTGATCGCGGGCGCGGACAAGAAGAGCGCCGCTTCAAAAAATATCCCGGTTGCGAAACGCTCATAGCCAGGCAGCTTTCTGCCCGATCTCAAAGGGTATAGCCTACCGGTTGAAGGCGCGTCCCCAGTGAGACCAACGCATGCTCGATCGAACGGAGGATATCTCGATAGCGGCCGAAGGCTGGCTGGCGGAGTTCGAGCGTGCGCTCGAACATCCCGACAGCCGCACGCTTCGGCCCCTCTTTCATCCCGATAGCTTCTGGCGTGACGCGTTGGCGCTGAGCTGGAACCTGCAAACGCTCAATGGCGCCGATGCGATCCTGAACGAGCTTCCCGTTCTGGCCGGCCGTCTCGCGCCGTCCGGCTTCAAGATCGACGGCGAACGCGCGCCGCCGCGCCGCGTGAAGCGCGCCGGCACCGAAACGATCGAGGCGATCTTCAAATTCGAAACCATTCAAGGCCGCGGCCACGGCATCATCAGGCTCGTTCCTGATGCCCGCGATGGCAATCGGCTGAAGGCCTGGACGCTCTTCACCGCGCTGGAGGAATTAAAGGGTTTTGAGGAGACGATCGGATCGGCGCGGCCGCGCGGCCAGTCTTATTCGCGCGATTTTCGCGGACCCAACTGGCTCGATCAGCGCGAGGCTGCCGTCGCCTATGCCGACCGCGACCCGAGCGTGCTCGTGGTCGGCGGCGGACAGGCCGGGCTTTCGATTGCCGCGCGCTGCAAGCAACTCGCCATCGACACCCTGATCGTCGATCGGGCGAGCCGCATCGGCGACAACTGGCGCAAACGTTACCATGCGCTGACCCTGCACAATCAGGTGCAGGTCAATCACCTGCCCTACATGCCGTTTCCGCCGAACTGGCCGGTCTATATCCCCAAGGACAAGCTCGCCAACTGGTTCGAATCCTACGTCGATGCCATGGAGCTGAACTTCTGGACCGCGACCTCGTTCGAAAGCGGCAGATACGACGCGGACAACCAACGCTGGACGGTGGTGTTGCGCCATGGCGACGGCAGCGAGCGCATCATGCATCCACGGCATGTGGTGATGGCGACGGGCGTCAGCGGGATCGCGAATCGTCCGGATATTCCGAGCTTAAAGAATTTCGCCGGCACCGTCCTGCATTCGAGCCAGTATCACGACGGCGAGGACTGGAAAGACAAGAACGCCATCGTGATCGGTACCGGCAACAGCGGCCACGACATCGCGCAGGACCTTTATTCGAGCGGCGCCAGAGTGACGCTGGTTCAGCGCAGCCCAACCCTGATCACCAATATCGAGCCGTCGGCGCAACTCGCCTACGCGACCTACAACGAAGGCACGCTGGAGGATAACGACCTGATCGCGGCCTCGATGCCGCTGCGGTTGGCTAAAAAGACCCACCAGATGATCACCGGGCAATCCAAACAATTCGACAGGGAATTGCTCGACGGCCTCGCTCAAGTCGGCTTCAAGCTCGATTACGGCGAGGATGACACCGGCTGGCAGTTCAAATATCTCACCCGCGGTGGCGGCTATTATTTCAACGTCGGCTGCTCGGATCTCGTGGCGCGGCGCGAAATCGCGCTTCGACAATTTGCCGATATCGATTCCTTCGTGCCTGAGGGCGCGCGGATGACGAATGGCGAGTTGCTCGAAGCTGGCTTGATCGTGCTCGCGACCGGCTACAAGCCGCAGGAAGCTCTGGTGCGACAATTGTTCGGCGAGGAAGTCGCCGCCCGCGTCGGCCCGATCTGGGGCTTCGGCGACGGACAGGAACTACGCAACATGTACACGCGCACCGGCCAGGACG
>NZ_JBAVCF010000541.1:0-2790 GCF_049586575.1 Bradyrhizobium sp. | reverse complement strand
AGGAAGAGCTGTTGATATCAAGCAGGTCGGGCGCGAACTCGGTGTTCGATATGTGCTCGAAGGCAGCGTTCGCAGGGCAGGCAATAAAATCCGCATCACGGGGCAGTTGATCGAGGCGGAAACCGGGCATCACATCTGGGCGGACCGCTTCGATGGCGACTACAACAATGTTTTTGAGCTGCAGGATGAAGTGACCTCGGCTGTGGCTGCAGCGATTGAACCAACCATAAATTTAAGAGAGATCGAAAGGTCAAACAAAAGGGCAACGTCCAACCTGACCGCCTATGACTGTTTTCTGCGTGCACAACCCTTCCTACGAGAGCTGGACGCGCGGTCCTACACGAGAGCAGAAGATTTGCTCCGACAGGCCGTGACTATCGACCCCCAATATTCCACTGCCCTTGCATATCTTGCCGACTGCGTCGGCCGACAAATCATTTTCGGCGGATGGCCATATAACGAAGGTATTATAGAGGTGGAGCGAATTGCGCAGCGAGCGGTGCAAGCTGATCCAGAGGACGGTGCAGCGCTTGCCATTGCTTCCTGGGTCCTCACGATCCTTGTTGGTAAGCACGCTCAATCTCGAGAATATGGCGAACGCGCGCTGCACCTTCAACCCAATTCAGCATTTGTTTGCACCAACACTGCATACGGCTATCTATACCGTGGTGAACTGGAGGATGCACGCCGGACCTTTGAGAGAGCGCTACGCATCAACCCGCTTGATCCGCGAAACTATTTCATATTTCAAGGTCTCGGTATCGTTGCATTCTTTGACAAGAACTTCGGGGAAGCGCTGCGCTTTCTAACTCGTTCAATTGAGCTTGCACCCTCCGTGAGGGTGACGTGGCGCTACAAATCTGCGGCGCTTGCGCATCTCGGCAGAGCCGCGGAAGCTAGGGAAGCTATCGTAGCCCTCCGGTCTCTGCCGCCCGTGCAGACGCTTAAGGAAATCTCTGATCGGGCGATGCTCGCTCAGGAATGGATGCGAGAACTGTATATTGGTGGACTCGCGAAAGCTGGATACGAGTAGGGAGAGATCGGCTTCACTTCCGCGTGCCGCGCTCATCTCAACACCGTGAGCTCCGGTCGCGATGAAACTGGGCGCGGACTCATTTAACCAGTTACGTGGAGCAACCCCGGATACGCAAAAGCGCAAGGACTCCGCGTACATAAACTTTACGGAGGTCGCCATGTGAACGCGGTAGCTTGAAATGGTGGCAGGCGTGATCTAATCGCGCGGTTTGAACCCAAAAATCGTGGGCATCATCATGACAAGATACGTAACTTTAGTCGCAATTGGTTGCTTCATGGTCTTCGCTTCTACGTCGGCTCAGTCTCAATCGAGCAAGAGGACTGAGTTGACAAGGGGCGATTTGACCGGCACCAACATGGAAATCATCGTCAGCACGGTTGAAGTGCCGCCTGGAGCATCCGGTGTACTGCACACTCATCCGGGTGAAGAAGCTTACTACGTCATTGACGGCGCCACGGCCCTGTTGCCAGACGGCAAGCAAATCACCTTCGAGCCGGGCAAAGCCAAAATCAACGCACGCGGTGTGCCGCACGGCGCCTTCGCTATCATCGGAGACAAGACGCTCAAACTTCTCACGGTGCATATCGTGGATAAAGGCAAGCCCATGACGCTTCCCGTGAAGTAGCCGGGCCAGTTGCGCCAGACAGCAGCTTAGGATCGGCGGCGGGCCGCGTCGGGCTTTCGGGAGAATGTGTAAAGTCCCCTTAAACCTAGCGCCAGCTCTTAGGGACGCTCCCACGCCCCTTTGACGCGGAAGTCCTCGTCGACGTGGCCGAGCCCTCTCTCGATTTTACACCGAGTAAAGCTGTCAGCGCCTCGATGGACGGATGCGTATACCCTCTCGGGTAATTCGGTCCGCGTTCTTGGCAGGATGACCACGCCCTCGTCGTATGAAACGCGGCCCCTCAGGACGGTCTTGAACACGTAATCGACTACGCGGCCATGGTCCTCCATGACAGGTAGGACATCCAGCTTCGCGATCGTCTGGCGCTTGCCGAGATACAGGGACTGGTGAGCGCGGAAGTGTTCGTCGACCGGCACCTCGACCCGACATTGTGAAGCTCCGATGTCGCAGGCACGGAGAGCCCTGAAATTGTCCGCGCGCGAAGGATTTTTTCGGTGCCGGGGCTAACTCCCAGAACTCCGCAAACCTGTTCATAACTGAAAAATTATGTGGGGTGGATTGTGGGGCTGCTTACAGCTACATGTCAACAAAATATAACAATATCAATCGCTTGAATGTATTTCGTGGCGGAGAGAGTGTCAGTCAATCTTCATTGATGTACAACCTGTTTTTCGTCTCAGCAGGCTAGCACCTACGGTCCTCGCTACAATAATTGGCTCATCCGTTCGCCCAGACCCCAATGACAATCGATCTCCGCCGTTGGACACGCGCGCCAATCGCTGTAGCCTCGAGGATCTTGATGGCTTTCAGCGCCTTTCACACGGTGGCAATGCGCTTCAGCGACGAAGAAGTAGCCTGCCGGGCGGAACTCAGCGGCGAAAGAAAATGCTCCCTCGCATTCGACGAGGGAGCAAGGAGAGTTTTTGAATGGAACAACACACCGCTGTCTTGAGTGCCGCGGCGCGGTCGATCAGCTACTGATTGCTTGCTTCCTTAGGGTGATCCTCGTCGTGATCCGGGTTCACGCACGCGAAACTTGCAGCGCTGGTCGTGCTTCCCTTCCCTTTGTATTTCGCAAATTGCGGGAACGGACAAAGCGGTCGCTGGAACGCGATGCCCTGCGTGGGAT
>NZ_JBAVCF010000540.1:0-3230 GCF_049586575.1 Bradyrhizobium sp. | reverse complement strand
CACCGTGGACGGCGCGGCGCTCGGGGTTTCCGTCTGCAATTTCAATGAAGGCGGCCGGCTCGCGGTCGTGGAGGGCAACATCATCCGCAATCTGCTGGCGAAGCGGCCGATTGGAACGGCGCCTGACGATGACGGCGGTATCGGCATCTACGTCGAAGCCGACACCAGCGTTTCGGGCAACGTGATCGAGAATGCGCCGTCGTTCGGAATTGTCGCGGGCTGGGGCAAATATCTGCGCGACGTCGCGATATCAGGCAATGTGATCCGCAACGCCTTCGTCGGCATCGGGGTTTCGGTGACGCCGGGCGCGGGCACGGCGCTCGTCAGCAACAACGTGATCTCCGAGGCCCCACGGGGCGCAGTCGTTGGCCTCGATCACGCGCGACCGATCACGCCGGATCTTTCCGCCGAAGGCGCGCCCCGCTTTGCGCAAGTCGTCGTGGGAACGAACGCAGTGCGGAAGCTGCCTTAGAACCGCTGCCAGGTGGCTTACAGCGTATTCCGAAGAAGCGGATAGCGCGCCGCGACGGTTGCCAAATCCAGCACCGCCGCCCAGCTATCCGCCTCGGACGCTGCCGGAGAAGTGGTTTTGCTCACCCCGTTGCGATCATCCTCGGCAGAAGCCGAAGTCCGGCGCGGCTGGTCGGCGGCAATTCCGGGAGTCTGCGGTAGGCGAGGAAGGTGGCGCGGTAACTCGATCTGCGGCAATGCCGTTCGGCTGCGGCCGAGCCAGGACAGGTCGATGGCGCGGTTGTCGCGCGAGGCCTCGCGTGACAGCAGGTCGCGCCAGGTTTCCACTGCGGTCTTGGCCTCCCGGATGTTTGCGAGAAATGCCTCCTCGCTGTGGAAGCGACGCCAGCGTCCGCTGTTGAACAATTCAGTGAGATATTCGAGTCGCTTTTCAGCGAGGTTGCACCAGCGCGCGACAATTTCGCGGCCTTTGGCGACGTCTGTTTGAGATGCCATAAATCTGCCCGCAAGGAGGAAGACGCGGACGCAACGGTACGAATCACTCAAACATGACCGATATATTTTGTGGAAAACTCCGACAAAGTCTAGTGGAGTGATTTGACATTCGCTGCAGCGCAGACGGCCGGCTCTCGTAGAGCGAATGTCAAATCCCAAACTCCACCAGGAACATATACAGCCGGCTGGCACGCTGTAGTCGTACGGGCTCCTGAAAAACGAAAAGACCCGCCCGGGGGGACAACCGGACGGGTCAAGCCATATGGGCGCTTGGGGTGGATGGGCGCTCGCGCCGGATATAGCTGTTGGGGCGGGATGACCGCTCCCCACGCTTTTTGGTCGCGGCAGGCCTGCCGGACGTTCAACGCGCGTTAACGAATTTTTGGCGCTCCCGGTCACGCGTTCGCGAGCGGATTTCAGGGAACGGCCGGCTTGGTTTTGCCTATATCCGGCGCGGGTTCGCTACCGGCCGGCTTCTCAGCCGCCATGGTTGCCGCCGGGAGGTTTTCGGCTGCCAGAGGCTTGATGCTCCGCGTATCCGACACGTCGGTTGTGACCGGCTTTTGGGGCGGCGCCGCCACTGGCATCGCTGCAACAGAGACTGCCGAGACAGCGGCAAAAGCATCCGCCTCCCCTGCCCCGAATTGGTCGTCCGGACCGGGCGCGCCGAGGTCGCGCGCCGTTTTCATCAGGATTGCACGCACCTCGTCCGGCTTCAGCGCCGGATTGCGCTGGAGCATCAGTGCGGCAATGCCGCTGACGAAGGCACAGGAAAACGAGGTGCCTGAGGTGATTTGATACTTGTCGTCGGACGTGGGGAGGAAAAGATCGACGCCCGGCGCTGCTACCGCGATGTAGCGGCCGCGGTTCGAGGCGGCAAACAACTTGTCCCTGGCGTCGGTTGCGCTCACCGCGATGACATTCGCATCGGCCGCCGGATAAAGCGCCGATGATTTGGGGCCAGCATTGCCGGCGGCCGCGACCATCACGATATTCCGCGCCGCAAGCGCCGTGAGACCTCGCCCGATGATCGCATCCTTCGGGCCGGTAAAGCTCATATTGACGATCTGGGCGCCATGGCCGGCTGCAAGATCAAATCCTTTGAGGAGCACGTAAGACGAACTCTCGGCCGCTTTGCCGGACGTGACGAAAGCGCGGATCGCCAGGATATGCGCGGCGGGCGCACTGCCCATCAACCGCACATGCGACACGATCGCGCCGGCAACGCCGGTACCGTGCGGATGCGGCCCCTCCTTGCTGTCAAGCGCATCAAACGGCGTGATCGTGACGCCGGCGAATTCGGAATGTTTGAGATCGACAGCGGAGTCGATCACAGCGATCGTGACATTGGCGCCGTCGGCAAGCGTGTGCGCCTGCGGCAAGTGAAGCTCCGCCTGCGGATATTTCGCGGGGTCCCCTTCAGCCGCGGCTGCGCTTTCGCCCTGGAGGGTGTAGCGGAAGTTCGGCTGGAGCGAGCGAACGCTGCTATCCTGCGCGAACTCCCGGCTCGCGGCTTCCACCGTCTTGCCGCCGGTAATCCGGAACAGGCCGATGGTGGCCCCGATCAGCTCAAAACTGCGGGATTCGATCCGCCGCAATCCATGACGCCGCGCCAGTGCGTCGACTTGTGCTTCGGACAGCGTTCCATCGATCTCGGCCACGATTTCATTGGCGATCGCGCGAGAGGCGAGCGAGGCTCCCAACGACGAATTACCCGTCTTTTTCCCGTTCTTGCGGCTGTTGCTACTGGTGGTCACCTGCGAACAATTACCGCTGTCGCGATCGGCGGCCGTGCACGACGGTTGAATACGGATATTGTTGCCCAATCCCGTAACGCCGCGCCCGACGAGGTTCGGATCGATTCGTGGCATGGCCCGATCAATGCCTGGAACCCGCGACGACATGTTGAGACTGGGCGAGCGCATGATGCTCTGGGCCGAAGCTGGCGAAGCTTCTAACCCCACGACTAGCACCACAACCGCCAGCAAGGACAGCATCGCGGGCCGTACCCTCAGCAGCCGGATCGCATCACCATGCATCATGGAAGTCGAGCCCTACGCCAGCGCTCGTGAAGTGGATTTGACATTCGCTTCTCACCTGGCCGCGGGTCGCAATGCGAACGTTAGCATCGGATCACTAGTGCGGCGAATTTGAAGTTCCTATCAGTGTTGCGGCAATCGCTTTATAGGAACTTCAAATTCAAGGCCGCCCTAGAATCAATAAGTTACTAGAGCTCCTTTGATTCCGAAGCTCGCATCGGAGGT
>NZ_JBAVCF010000539.1:0-11479 GCF_049586575.1 Bradyrhizobium sp. | reverse complement strand
GTTTGTGGGGGGCATGTACGGAAGATCGGAAGACGAGCTCTACCGAACAACTCTTCGCCTCAAACGAAGAACGTACGTCACCACGCGCCTGAGTATGTCGGACCTCAACTCGATCAGCGAGACGTTCACCTTCACCGCGATTACCTGGTCGACCTGCAAACCCTTAAGCAGGCGCTGCAGCGGTTTTTGCGTTGAGAAAATAATATGACCACCGGGCATCCAAAGAAGTCGGCGCTTCTCGTTGGCAGCAGCTACAGCGCCGCGCCCCTGCTTTTTGCTTTAAAAAAGCGGGGCCTCCACGTAGCGGTCTGCGGTAATCAGAAGGACGATCCGTGTCATCAGTATGCTGACGCGTCTTTCTATTTCGATTATTCGCACAAGGACGATTTGCTCGATCAGGTTCGGCAAAACTCATTCGATTTCCTGGTCCCAAGCTGCAATGATTTTGCGTATCTGGCTTGCAGCTGGGCCGCTCACAATTGTCATTTCTCGGGCTATGACGACTGGGAAACCGCGCTGACGCTCCACACCAAGGATCGATTTCGAGATTTTTGCTCTAAACACGATATTCCGGCGCCGGCTCGGCACTTTTACGGTTCCGTCGAAGGCGACGGAACAAGTCTCACCCCAATTTCATATCCGGTGCTTGTCAAGCCGGTGGACAGCTTCAGCGGCCGCGGCACGACGAAAGTATCCGAGCAACACCACCTTGCCGCCGCGCTACGCGCGGCGCGGGATGCGTCACGCACTGGCGAAGCCGTCGTTGAAGAGTTTGTCGAGGGCACTCTGCACAGCCACTCGGCATTTATCCAGGATCGCTCGATCGTCTGGGACGGCTTCGTCGACGAACACTGCACGGTCTATCCCTATCAAGTTAATTGCTCGAATTATCCTTCACAGCTTTCAGATCTCCTAAAAGATGAGGTTCGTCAGGCGATGATGCGCGTGGTCCGCGGCGCCTCACTTGCGGATGGCCTGCTGCATACGCAATTTATCGCCTCCGATTCACGTTTCTGGATCATCGAACCAATGCGCCGGTGCCCCGGCGACCTGTATGGCCGCCTTATTGAGGAGGCGACCGGCCTGAACTACACCGACATGTACGTCGCGAAATTCCTTGGTGAAAGATATCCGGAGGAATTACGGCGATTCGACACGGCGAGATTTATGGGCCGGCATACCGTCTCAGTTTCGCGAAGCACGATCTCCTCCGGGCCTTCGTTCAAAATACCAGCACGGAGAATCTCGTTTGTGCCGCTCAAAATGAGCGGCGAGCGTTTGGACCCGGCGCCCTTCGATAAAATGGGTATCGCCTTTATTGAATTCGAGGATGCGGAAACAATGTTCGCGCGCGTACCGCATTTTGCTGACTCTGTCGAGCTGGATTCGTTGGAGGAGACTTATGGCACCCATCCTTAGCGACATTCGGCATGATCGAAGACCTCTTCGCGTCGCCTGTCTTGGCGGCGGCTATTATTCCGCCATCGGGCGGTGCCACAATGCAGCGCTGTCGATAGACCATCGCTTCGACGTTGTGGCGGGCTGTTTCGATCTCGATCCGGAGGCAAACGTATTCAGCGCAATGCAATATGGCGTCTCCCGCGATCGCACATATTCGACAATAGACGAATTGTTGCGCAATGAGTCCAGCAATGTGGACGCGTTTGTCATCTTGACTCCGACCGATCAACACGCCGCGCATGTTATTCAGTGCCTTGAACGCAGAGTTCCTGTGATTTGTGAGAAGGCTCTTGCGGTCTCGATCGACGAAGTCAGAAAGATAGAGGAAGCGCTCGCCTCCACTAACGGCTTCCTCGCGGTTATTTATAATTACCTGGGGTATCCGATGGTGCGAGAGTTACGCGCCATGATCGCCGCAGGTCGATTAGGCACCGTTAGCCAGATCCATGTCGAGATGCCTCAGGAGGGGTTTCTTAGATGTGATGAGCACGGCGAACCCGTGGTTCCTCAGGATTGGCGATTGCGCGATCACGACGTCCCAACCATCTCACTCGACCTCGCAGTACATCTCCACGCTTTCGTGAACTTTCTGACACACGAAACGCCAATGGATGTTGCGGCGCTCGCGGGAAGTTTCGGCAATTTTCGGGGCATCATCGACAACGTTTTCTGCATTTCGCAATATTCGGGAGCGCTTCAGTGCAGTTTTTGGTTCAGCAAAAGCGCGCTGGGCTACCGCAATGGACTGCGGGTTCGGATATTTGGCGATAAGGGTGCGGCCGAATGGGTTCAGACCGATCCGGAATTTATCTGGCTTTCTGATCGTTTTGGCGCGCGGAGCATGATTGATCGCGCCAGCCCGGGAGTTCAAGTCGCCAATCAGGACAGGTATTCGCGTTTCAAACCGGGACACCCGGCGGGGTTCATCGAAGCTTTCGCCAATTATTATTATGATTTGGCAGATTGGCTGGAGGTTCGTCACGGCATCGCTCAGCATGCCCTTGACGATCTCGTGTACGGATTGCCTACGGCGATGCAAGGCATCAAGTTGCTCGATGCCATGGCGAGGTCCGCCCGAGAGCGCCAATGGATCAGGACTTGAGCGGCCTGTTGATATCACCGGCGCGCGCCAATCAGCTACGCGACCGTGCAGAGGCCTTTTGGCGGGAATTTGCGTCTCCAGGAAGCCGCCCGAAACTGGTATTCGGGTGCAATGTATATGGCCGGTCCATCCTGGACCTATGCAGCGTCGATGCTTTCGTCGACGACTTTTCGACCGAACCGACATTCTGCGGACGTCCGATCGTCAGGACATCAGAGATAGCAAAGGATGCGTTGGTTTTGGCCGCATCCGGCGGCAGGCCGCTGACCGTCCGGGACAAATTAGACAAACTGGGCGTCGAGCATTTGGATTATTTCTCACTGTGCAAGTGGTCCGGCGCGCACTTGCGGGAAGTCGTATTCAACGAGGGTTTTGGTGATGAGTTTTTGGCGAATGAGGCGCAGTATCTTTGGGCGTACGAACTGTTGGCCGACGACATTTCACGCGACAGCTTCCGTAAACTCGTCAGCTTTCGGCTGAATTGTGATATCGACGTGATGACCGGATTCGTCGACCGGCAGCAAGAGCAGTATTTCGAAGACTTCCTGGATCTTCATTCTAGCGGCGAAGTATTTGTGGATGTCGGTGCCTTCCACGGCGAGACGAGCCTGGAGTTCATAAAGCGATGCCCTCAATACGGCGCTATTCACCTGTTTGAACCCGATCCGATGAATTTCGCGAAGTGCAAGCACGCATTGCGGGAGTGTCGCGATATCCAGCTCTGGCCCATCGGGGCGAGCGACTTCAGCGGACCCGCGTCCTTCGCGATAAGCGGCTCAACGTCGGGTCTTTCCCTCAGCGGCACGACCACGATTCAGTTGGCGCGGCTGGACGATGTTCTTTTGACCCCGCCGAGTTTTTTAAAGATGGATATTGAGGGGGAAGAGCGCCGCGCCATAGCCGGCGCCGCAGGAATCATTGGGAAGCATCGTCCCAAGGCAGCTATCTCGGTTTATCACAGGGCTGGCGATTTCTGGCGCATACCAAAGCAGCTGCTTTCCATCTACCCACGCTTCGACGTGTATTTGAGGCACTATACGGAATCAATCTATGAAACCGTCATGTTCTTCGTGCCGAGGGACTCTAGAGATGCATGACTGTGAATTTGGACATTTAATTCGTTCGGATATTTCGAGCCTTCCACCAGCGAACCGCGGGGTATGGAAGTGCCCAGTAAAGGTTGCGCAGCACGTAGAACCACGTTTCCCATCGGGTCTGCGGCAAGGTAAGCAGACTCGTCAGGGTCGCGAAATCTGATTTTGCCAACAGCGAGCGTGCGTATTGCACGGCGTATCTTGGCACCATGTGTTGTTCTGCGATTGTGCCAAAGTAGCGAATCATGTGTCTGCAAATCTCCTGAAAGTCCTCAATATCTTTGGGAAACCCATAGTCCATTTTGAATTCGGCCCAATATTGAGCCGGGATGTATTTTCTGACGACTTCCGCCACCAGGTCGCGTTGCCGGCTGACATTGCGGTGAAGGCTCGTATTGTGGATCCGGTAGATACAGAGGTTATCGCTGGCAAAAATAATTTTATTTTTGCGCCCTTGCATGGCTGCAAAGGCGCGAACCATGAACGCGTAGTCGTCGGCCAGCAAATCAGTATCGAATCCACCAAAATCATCAACAAACGACCTGCGAGCTATGGCGCCCTGCAGGAATAGGCGAGATACCCTTTTGCATAGATGTTTAGCGTATATTTCATCTGGATTTCCCGACCGCAGCAATTCCTGAAATTCAGACGTATAAATGGTTTCGAGCCGCGTACAGTCATCGAGATTGACGTGGACGATTCTCGGAAATGCCATCGTTATATTGTCGTGCGCCTCCATCTCCGAAATGATCCTTGCTGCCGCAAAATTCGCGACCAGCGAATCGTCGCCAGACATGAACAGAAGATACTTCCCGCGAGCCATTCGCAGAAGTGCTTGCGAATTTTGAGATGTACGTCCCCCGCTCGGCGGCTGCGTTCTCGCGATGATCGGACGCTGGTTCGACCGGGCGAAGGCGCTGGCTATTGCAAAAGTCGCGTCCGTCGAGCCGTCGTCGAGAAGACAAATCTCAAAATTGGGATAGTCGATGCTGAGGAGTCCCTTCAGGCAGGCTTCAATATAGTTCTCGTCATTATGGGTCAGAATGAGCGCCGACAGCAGTGGAGTGTCGCTATGATCCATCGCGGGTGATCCACGGCAATCGGGCCGATAGAGCAGGAAGGCTAAATCTCGGCCGGAGATTCTTCGACGGTCAAGACTGCGTCTTTAACTGCGCCGATCACGCCGTCGACCTCAGCATCGCTCAGTTCCGGCCACATCGGCAGGCTCAGGACCTGCTCGGCTGCGCGTTCGGTATGAGGGAGGTAGACCCTACTCACCGGATTTGTAGCGTACGCACGCTGCAAGTGGGGCGGAATTGGGTAGTGAATCATCGTTTGAATGCCACGTCGGTTCAGCTCTGCCTGGACTTGTGCCCGTCGGGTCAGTCGAATGACGTACTGATGCCAGACTGGACTGGCGTGCTTCGCGACCTGGGGCACGGCAACCCCTGTGACCCCGCTCAGCTTCGATGAGTAGCGCGTGGCAATGATGCGCCGCTTCTCGTTCCTATCGTCAAGGCCTGCAAGCTTGACGTTCAAAAATGACGCCTGAAGTTCGTCAAGACGCGAGTTACCTCCCAGTTCGTCGTGGCGATACTTCACGCTGGATCCGTAATTCCTCAGTGATCGAATGGAAGCGGCCAATGCGTCATCGTCGGTCGTGACGGCGCCGCCGTCACCCAAGGCGCCCAGGTTTTTGGTCGGATAGAAGCTGAATGCTGCCGCCAGGCTGAGCCCACCCGTCTTTCGACCATCCAGGGTCGCTCCATGGGCCTGAGCGGCATCCTCCAGCACCGGGATCCCATGTTCTTTGCTAATTTCGTCGAGCGAATTCATGTCCGCCGGCTGACCATACAGGTGAACGGCAATGATGGCGCGCGTTCGGCTTGTGATCGCCATCCTGACTTGAGCGGGGTCGATGTTGTAATTGACAGGATCGACGTCGACAGGAACGACCGTCGCCCCAACCTGCTCCGCCGCCAGCCAAGTGGCAATAAATGTGTGTCCCGGAACGATCACTTCATCGCCTGGGCCAACTCTCAAGGCCTTGAGCAGCAGACCAAGCGCCTCCAGGCCGTTGCCAACCCCAACGGCGTGCTTAACGCCCACGTAGGCTGCAAAGTCGTGTTCGAACTTTTCGACTTCGGCACCCAGGATGAAGTATCCGGCTCCAAGCACGCGGGCGGTCGCCGACTCAAGGGCCGCCCGCAATTCCGCGTGCTGTCGCTGAAGGCTGAAAAACTCCACAACAGCCATATCGATGCCTAACGCCCCGCCACGTAGCGGAGGAATTCATCATAGGAGCGGATATAGTCCGCTTCGTCGTAGACTGCTGAAGCAAGCACCAGCATTACGGCGCCGCCGGAAAAATCATCGATCACTCGCCACGCGCCGGGAGGCACATACAATCCGGAACTAGGCCGGTTGAGCGAAAATTGTTCCTTGCGATGTCCATCGTCCAGGTGGACGACGAAACTGCCGGAGAGTGCCAGAAATATCTGGTGCAAGGTTCGATGAGCATGCCCGGCGCGTGTCGACCCGCTGGGGACGTCATAGATGTAATAGACACGGGCGATCTCGAACGGAATGTGCCGGTTCGACTCGACAAAGGTCAGATTGCCTCGGACATCGGTAATTTTCGGCACAGTCAACAGGCGCCAGTCGCACGCTGGCGCGTCACCAGTCTGCGGTTTGCCTGAAATGCCCCCCTGCATCACACCCACGCCTGTGCTGCCGAAGCCCCGTGCCAAATTACACAACCTACTATACACGGTCTAGTAGTGGACGTCTAACTATTCACCTGACGCGGCGTGAGGGTTAACCTCAGCGGCTCGAACGGAAAAGCAAGCTCGGCGCGGAGGTTGGGCAGGGTATGAACCGGCAACGCTTCGGGGGACATTGTTACACGCGGGCGGTAGCGGGGGGCGGACTCGAACCGCCGACCTCCGGATTATGATTCCGCTGCTCTAACCAGCTGAGCTACCCCGCCATCGCGTCCAGCGCCGGTCGATCGTTGACCCTTACGCCAGCCGGCCATGATTTAGGGCAGTTTGCTCAGCTTTCCAAGAGGATGCGAAGTTCGACGCAGACAGCCGTGGCGGGGTAAGCCGGCTTTCTCGGTAGGCCGGCTGTCCCGAGAGCTTCGGAGGTAGCTTAAAGGCCTGCACTTGGGGGCGGAATGGCAAGCCGGCCTTTTACAGTTGTGAGTTCGCCGCCACAGGACCGCTCGCCAAGAAAGAGCCGATATCTGGTCTGCTTGGCAACACGCCGGGATCGCCCGTGGAACCGCATTCTTCATGGAGGTGTGCGCGGCTCGTAAGGCGGCGTCTGGCTTTACTAGTAAACACATTGCAAACAGTCTTTTTGACAACCATTGATAATTATAGAATAATGGTTGCAAAGAGGGGCAACCGCAACGAAGCGGAGCTATTTACGCTCTCAATACTTGTGTTTTGCATGATACTCAACTATAAAATGCAGAACATGAATGCAGGTTGAACAAGGAACCGCTCGGTGACCGGCTGACTAACTGGTGGCGCTTCCGGAAGCGGATGGCCCACCCGAATGGGATCGCGAGGCGTGGAGCCCGCAAGACGTCGATTGGGGGATCGAGAAACAATGAGAGCGGACGACCGCACACGTGGCCCTGCACGCCACGCGACGCATCAGCCGCGAGGCAATCCTGCAGCGTGACGTGACGCTGCGTCGAACGGCATAGCGCCGACAAGTTGCAGTCGACCGCGTCCGCCGAATGTGTCGCGGCAGCGATGGTCAGGACTGGAAAGACCGGAAAGAGCGAAGAGACTGAGGTCGACGTGGTGGGTGAATGAAAGCGGTCTTGTTGGCCGGCGGGTTGGGCACGCGCTTCGCCGAGGAAACGGATGTCAAGCCAAAACCGATGATCGAGATCGGCGGCAAGCCGATTCTTTGGCACATCATGAAAATCTACTCGGCCAACGGCATCAACGAATTCGTCGTCTGCCTCGGCTACCGCGGCTACGTGATCAAAGAATATTTCATCAACTACTTCCTTCACATGTCCGACGTCACCATCGATCTCTGCAAAAACGATCTGACCGTACACCAGGCCAAAGCCGAGCCTTGGTCGATCACGCTGGTCGACACCGGCGAGGAAACGATGATCGGCGGTCGGATCAAGCGAGTCCTTCCCTACGTCAACGCCGACCCTGCTTTTTGCGTCACCTACGGCGACGGGGTCGGTGACGTGAACATTCGCGAGACAATAGAATTTCACAATAGAGAGCACCGCCTGGGAACCGTGACGGCAACACAGCCGCCGGGGCGCTACGGTGCAATCCGCTTCAAAGGCAACGTCATCAGCGGCTTTCAGGAAAAGCCGGTCGGCGACGGCGCCTGGATAAACGGCGGCTTTTTCGTGCTGTCGCCGAAGGTCGGCGATTACATCGAGGGCGACACGACCGTCTGGGAGCGCGAACCGATGGAGCGGCTCGCCGCCGAAGGCGAGCTGTCGGTGTATTTCCATCGCGGCTTTTGGCACCCGATGGATACGCTACGGGACAAGCGATACCTCGAACAACTCTGGGCGTCCGGAAAGGCGCCCTGGAAGATCTGGTAGCGAGTCCGGCAGGTGAGGGTGATGTGCGTCTGTATCTGATCGTGCGTGGAGCGGGCAAGAAATGTCGACGATGAACGGCGCAGCGATCCGACCGGCAACTTTATCCGGCCCCAGGCGCGCGACGCTCGCGCGACTTGAACATATTATGCGCACGGCTTGCCGGCCGGTCGTGAGGAGATTACCCGGCCGCGTTCAGGTCTCCCTAAAACGGCTGAGCGACACGCGGCGCAACAGGACTCTCATCGAGCATTTACCGCTCGAAGAGCGGACGTATCTCCGCCTCAATCCGGACGTCGCAGAGGCCGTTCGCGGCGGCCGTTGCAGGTCCGGCCTCGAGCATCTTGTGAATTTTGGCATCGATGAATTGGAAACATCGTCTCATCGCGTTCTTCGCATCCCGCTTCACGGATATGAATTCGACTTCGATCCCTCCGCGTACTGCATGGATAATCCAGACGCGGCGATGCTGATCGCACAAGGGCGCTTTCGCAGCGCGACAGATCACTTCCTGCGCGTCGGCTACACCCAGTGCCGCGAGGGAACACGATCGTTGTATGCGTCCAACCGCTTTGTGCGCTGCCTTGCGGTTGAAGGCGGCGAAGCGGCGCCGGCTGCGGATCACCGATACCTTGCTTTATTCGCTCATTACGATCGAGACGGCATCATCGACGAATATGTCGTTCGCTATTTGAGCGCTCTGCGCGACGCCGGCGCCGACATCTGCTTCATTACTTCCACGGCAGCGCCGAAGGAATTGGAAAAAATACGTCAATTCGTGTTTCGGATTATCATAAAGAATGACGCCGGCCGCGATTTCGGCTCCTGGTACCTTGCGCTTGAGAGCATCCAAACAAGTCTCAGGGAACGATACGCGTATGTGCTTTTCATCAATGACAGCGTATATTTCCCCGTCGTCGATTGCGGCCGAATGTTTGCTCAAATGGCTGCATCGAAACTGGACCTGTGGGGCATAACCGACAGCCGCCAATGCGGCTATCATCTGCAAAGCTATTTCCTCGGCTTCAGCCGCAATGCACAGAAGACCCTGCTGCCGTGGTTTGCCGAAACAATCAAATCAACGCCCTACATGACCAAGTACGGCCAGATCGCCAGCTTGGAGCTCGGTCTGACGCAGCATGCTTTGGAAACCGGCTTGGCGGTCGGCGCCCTTTGTTCGATTGACACCATCAACAATGATGTCCTGACGAATCCTCGGCTCTCGCAGTGGCGTTCGTTCCTGCAAGTTGGCCGCTGCCACATTAATCCGTCCCACGCGCTGTGGGACCTGCTCATTGCGCGCTATGGCTGCCCTGCGCTGAAAATCGAGCTGCTCCGCGACAACCCGCTCGGCCTCGATACGCGCGGATGGGTTTCCCTCGCCGCCTCACCTTCGCTCAATCCGATCGTGCAACGGCATCTTGACCGAATGAAGAAACAGCCATGCGCGCCAACTGCGGAACAAGCTCTCGCGGAGGCGTCGATTCCCGCGACACGGTTTTCTCGGCACCAGGACGCGTAACGCTCTCGAACGCTCAGCCCATGCGCATCATCATCACCGGGAATATGGGATATGTCGGGCCGGTGCTGGCGCGGTTTCTCCGCACCAAGATCGGCGGCTGTACGCTGGTCGGATACGACAGCGGCTTCTTCGGCCACTGCCTGACCAATTCCGCCGTCCTCCCAGAGACGCTATTCGACCGCCAATATTTCGGCGACATCCGCGACCTCGACGCGGAGGTGCTGAAAGGCGCCGACGCGGTCGTGCACCTCGCGGCGGTCTCCAACGATCCGATGGGCAGCAAGTACGAAGCGGTCACCGAACAGGTGAATCAGCAGGCGAGCGTCCGCGTCGCCGAGCTGGCCAGCAAGGCTGACGTACGCAACTTCGTGTTCGCGTCAAGCTGCAGCATGTATGGCAGCGCCGAAGGCGGCCCCCGCAAGGAGACCGACGCAACAAATCCGCTCACGGCCTATGCGCGCTCCAAGATCGGCACCGAAAACGCGCTCAAGCAGATGGACTTGAACGGCACGACGGTGACGTGCCTGCGCTTCGCTACTGCTTGCGGCATGTCCGATCGGCTGCGGCTCGACCTCGTGCTCAACGACTTCGTTGCCTGCGCGGTGACCTCGGGCGAGATCACCGTGCTCAGCGACGGCACGCCGTGGCGGCCGCTGATCGACGTGGAGGACATGGCCCGCGCCATCGCCTGGGCGATCGCACGGCCGCCGTCGCAGGGCGGGCGTTTCTTGGCGGTCAATGTCGGGCGCGATGAGTGGAATTATCAGGTGCGTGACCTGGCCGAAGCGGTCGCCGCCGCCGTGCCCGGCACCAGGGTGAGCATCAACACCAAGGCGCCGCCCGACCGGCGGTCCTACAAGGTCGACTTCTCGCTGTTCAGGGCGCTTGCGCCCAGCCATATCCCGCAGCTGACACTTGCCGAGTCGATCGGACGCCTGCGCGACGGGCTCACGGCGATGGGTTTCGCCGACAGGGATTTCCGTAACTCGCCCTACATCCGTCTGAAGACGCTGGACCGTCACCTGGCGGCCGGCCGCCTGGCGCCTGACCTGCGGTGGGCCGGGCAGGAAAACCGGGCGGCGTCATGAAATTCCACAATACGCCGCTCGCCGGTGCCCACGTCATCGAACAGGAGAAGCGCGGCGACGATCGCGGCTTCTTCGCCCGCTATTTCTGCGAGCAGGAATTCGCGGCGAATGGCCTGGAAACCCGTTTTGTTCAGATCAACAATTCGCTCAGCCGGCAAAAAGGCACGCTGCGCGGCCTGCACTATCAGTTGCCGCCCGCCGCCGAGGTCAAAGTCGTGCGCTGTGTACGCGGCGCGCTGTGGGACGCGATCGTCGATCTGCGGCCGGACTCGCCGACATACCGAAAATGGTACGGCGCCGAGCTCACGGCCGACAACCGCCTGATGATGTATGTGCCGCGCGGCTTCGCCCACGCGATCCTCACGTTGAGTGACGACGCCGAGGCGATCTATCTCGTGTCGACGTTCTACGGCCCCGAGCAGGAACGCGGCCTCCGCTGGGACGACCCGGCCATCGGCATCGCGTGGCCGACCGTGCCGGCTGAAGTGTCGTCCAAAGATGCGGCGTGGCCGGATTTCGATCCCGCGTTCCATGGCGTCGACCTGATGCGGGGTCTGCCATGAAAATCCTGCTGACCGGCGCAAGCTCGTTCACCGGCTATTGGTTCGCGCGAACGCT
>NZ_JBAVCF010000538.1:0-2324 GCF_049586575.1 Bradyrhizobium sp. | reverse complement strand
ACCCAGGGCAACAAGCCGTTCCCAATGCAACTGGGGAATATCGCCCTGGGCATCGCCTTTGCCGACTTCACGCAACGAAGCAAACTCTTCGGTGCTCAACAAAGCCGATGGATCGCGAGCCGCTTTGCTATCTGTCATTTTCTGAAATCCAGACTGCGCAAGATGATGCCGGGCGGCGTGCCCTCGAATTCCCTTGCGATAAATTTTTGAGCGGCACGTTCTTCAATCTGGTCGCGCAATCGCATGAACTGCCCCTCGCGCTGTTCGGGCTTGGTCCGCTCCTGCTTTTCCAGATCGTCCATGGCAGACGTGCTGACGGCGCAGGGTATTTCCCTTTGGCCGTCAACCATCGAAAACAGCACCACCATGCGATCGAATTCGTAACCGCCGAAGCTTCCGCGTGTCAGTGCCATTTGATGTGCCTCCCGGATAGTTACGCAGCCGGCGCTACTCTTTTGACCTTGGGCGGCGGCGGATCGATCTCCGCAATCCTGCGAAGACAATCGGCCTCGGAATCGTGCGGCCCGGAGACGAACGTTCCGCTCACTTTCGTGCTGTACCAGCCGGATACGACGCCAAGCCGAAGCGACTCCTCCGTCCTGACGTGACGCGGCGAGAGATTTTGCATGGATTTCACTACTTTCAGATTGGCGCTCGATCTTTGATCGCGCGGAGGAGTCTCCGACCATTCGGAAACGATAATTTGCTCAGCTCTTGTCGGTGAGCCGGGCAAAATCAGCAAATATCGCGGCGACAAGATCGCGATGATGGGCATCTCCGGGAGCCAGCTCCGCGGTATACAAACTCAAGACGTAGCGCGCCTTGGCGGCGGCCTCCGGCCAGGACGTAGCCTGAACCGACAGGAGTTGGGTTTCGAGCACCGCTTGCCGCTCGCGCAATTGCGTTGCGTTGTTTTCGACCTCGGCAAGCGCTCGCCTTATGTCAGTGGCTTTTTGCGCGGCCATACCCCGATGACTATCGAGATCGAGCGGCTTGTCATTCATGCGGCGCGCTCGCATCCAGGCGCTGAGCGTCGGATAAATCAACCGAGCCGATGGAAACCATTTCCATCGCCGAGTTCTGCCCCGCCGCCGGCACCATGATCATGGTAGCGACCCGGCGGAACGCCGGGAACGACAGCCCTTCGATCATCTCCTCGTCGGTGATGACCTCATATGACCCCGGAGGCAGCAGGCGGTCGATGCCTCTGATCCGGAACTGGTGTTGAAACGTGACGGTTTCACGCCGCGAGCGTGTGGTCATGCCGCGACAGTCGTCGTCAACGACCCTCGTCCGACCCTACGGTTGTGCATAAATTCACCATGCGCCCTTTGGGGCCGAATAGCTATCGCTTTCTAGTAGCGGTGTCGGCCAAATCGCCGCGGTTTGCCTTGTATTCGGCCGCCTTGGTAGCCACCTTTTCAGGTATGTTCGGGCATTTTCCGGCAATCCGCAGGTAAAAACCCCTGAAAACGACCCCCGGGCAAGCCCCGCATCTACGCATTTAACTGCTGTTCAACGGCCGCTTCGAAGTCGCACAACAGCAGGGCTTCGAGACGAAGGCGGCGTCCAATTCCCATGTGCGCAAGTAGCTGGATCTGGTGCTCCGTATGAAGATTCGTGTCGGCTTCGAGATGATCTACGACTTTCCCCAGCCGACGCCCCTGATCGCGGTGGTCGGTACGCATTTTTCAAGAGCCTCCGACATCATCGAGCCAGACTACCTGACCATCAGCCCTTCAGTGCCGATCACACCCTATCGCGACGGCTTCGGCAACTGGTGCAGCCGTATCGTTGCTCCTGCCGGCAGGGTACGCCTTGCGGCCGATGGTGTCGTCCGGGATAGCGGGTTGCCCGACGCGACCGTGCCGACAGCCACGCAGCACGCGGTGGAGGACCTTCCCGCGGATACCATCGTCTATCTGCTTGGCAGCCGCTACTGCGAAACCGACCGGCTTTCCGATATTGCCTGGAAACTGTTCGAGAAAACGATGCCTGGCTGGACGCGGGTGCAAGCGATTTGCGATTTCGTCCATCACCACATCGCATTCGGGTACGAACATGCGCGCTCGACCAAGACTGCATGGGAAGCCTTCGATGAGGGCAAGGGCGTCTGTCGCGATTACGCGCACCTCGCCATCACGTTCTGCCGCTGCATGAACATCCCCGCGCGATATTGCACCGGCTATCTCGGCGATATCGGCATGCCGCCTCCCTACGCCGCAGGGGATTTTGCCGGTTGGTTCGAGGCCTATATTGGCGGTCACTGGTACACGTTCGATGCGCGCAACAACATTCCGCGAATCGGCCGTGTCCTGATTGCC
>NZ_JBAVCF010000537.1:0-2770 GCF_049586575.1 Bradyrhizobium sp. | reverse complement strand
CCAAATCCCGTGCGCCGCCCGGTTCAAGCATGAACGTGGCAGCGCCGGCTTTCCCAAATGAGATCATCCAGCCGCGCTTACGCAGGAAAGGCGGCAGAAGCGCTTTAACGGCCATACGCGCGGGCCTGTTGAAAGGGTTCTTGACCCGAAAACTAGTGCCGCTGAATGCGGTCACCAGCGATTTAACATTCGCGCCAGCCACTGCGCTGACGCTGCGCAGGCCGATATTATTGTCGTGTGGGACCAATCGCCAATCGGGCATTGAGTCACCGACGGTGAAGTTGTGCATGTTGCTTGGGTCGCCGGTTGCCGAAGCCACCATGAGCATGCAGTCGTGCCCGGCCGGTATCCATTCAAACGGTCCGACCAGGATTTCGGCGGAAGATTTGGGAGGCACGTTCGTCGCGACAAGCAGTGGCGTCTTCATGGGTTGCCAGTCGTTGGGAAAGCGACGACCCGCGGTTGGCCGGGAGTGAAATGCCCGTACGACGACTTTGGTCGCGGCCTCCGAGCCGCGGTTTTTGATCTTCACATAGGCGTAGTTGGTGACGCCGGCGGCTGGCTCCTCATGACTTGCGCCGCCATCGTTGCGGCGCCGATTCCAGATCGCCTTGCAGTTCCAATAGTTGGCTTGAAATTGATATTCGCCCCGGCGCCCATCCTCGATGTAGACGTCGACAGGTGGCGGCGCCCCATTCTTGTTGTTTGGCCGTTTTGTGCCGGCGAGTTGATACAGGCCCTGCTTCTCGAACGCCCAACGGATCACCTTTTGGCAGGCGCCCCCCGCCATGCCTTCTGTGGGCCAGTCCGCGAGGTCGGCTTTCATGAGCGCGCTGGCGAAGTGCGCCGCGTCCGGCGGACTGGTGGCCGGGGTCAACGTTTGGATGGCGCCAAGCAAAATGTGGCACGCCATGCGCGCCGCAAAGAGCCGGGTGGCGACATCTTCGGAATCGCCGCCGATCGCGCGGTAGAAGCGAAACATCGCGCTTGAGAGGATCTGTTCGTTGCTATAGCCGCCCGGATCTTTGTCTTGATCAAACGGATGGCGCGCGATGGCGCCGGCCCAGCCCCAGCCGCTCGCAGCGGTGCGGTCGTGGTGCCGCTGCGCGGATTTGGGAATGCCGACAAGCCACGGGAATGTCGCGCCGCGGTCGCGCGCCTTGCTGTCTGGGTCGTTGAGGATCGCGGCGAAGCTGTCGCCGGCGCTATGTGCGAATTTGAAGCGCGGAGAGCCGATGTGATTGTAAAGAATGCCGTGGCCTAATATTTCGTGCAGCACGATGCGCCAGTCGCAGGCTATGCCGATTGGCTTTTTTAGATTTCGCGTGTCGGCAAGTGAGAAGCAAGTGTAGCCGATGCCGGTGCCCTCTGAGTTGCCTGCGCAATGGGCATTGATCTCGTCGCCCTTCGGATGATTCTTGTCGTAATGACCGCGATGGTCGACCGGACTGGGAAATTTCGTTCCAGGAAAATAACGGGCAACGGGAAATCCGAGATCCTCGACCAGCCGAAAGACCCGGTCGCAGTTATAGTAGGCATTGACCGCGGCGAAATTATTAGTCCTCGCATTGAACTTGAAATTGCGCCCCGCCGGCCTGGTAGGCGGCGTCACTTTTGGACTGACGACGTTGGAAAGCCTCACATTGTTACCGCGCAAGGCCTGGATGCCTTTCACGGGCGGAGCGAGACCGGGAAGCGTTACGGTGCTGCGCAACCGGTTGAGCGCCGTGTTGCCCGCCCTCGGTCTCGGACCGCCGGCAAGTGTCACCGGATCGGCTTCAAACACCAAACCGGTGACGTTGTCGATGAAGGGGCGCAGTAGCAGCACTGACGATGTCTCTGCCTCGATCAGCGCAACCCAGTGTAACGGCCGAATCGGCGGGAAGTCGAAACTGAAGTAGACCGCGCTGACCACATAATGCATGCCGTCGCGGATCGAGGAATGGACGGCGGGTAGCGGCAGGGTGGGCCGTCCAGACAGAATGCCAGAGCCAGTCTCGGATGGCCGTGCCGTCGCATGTCTGAGCCTCATCTCGTCATGCTGATAGATCATGAGGCGTTTGCGATTAATGCCGAGCGCGCCGCTATGCGCCTTGCCGTCAAGACCAAGGTGCTTCGCCAATGCTCTAACGTCGAGCGCTTTTAGTCTCTTAATGTGCATTGCGTTCGGCCGCTTCACCGCGAGCTCGGGATGCTGCGTCGAGCGTGCGCCGACCACGCGCAGCGGATTGTGCTTCATCGTCACCGAGAGCCCGGCTTCCCAAACCGGCAGACCGAAACAGGTCTGGTGGTATGAAACGGTGCTTATGTCGGATTGACGCTTCTCGCTCAGGAAGCGATGTTCGACCCCGGTGGCTATTGGCTCATGTTCGGGTGAACGTGAGAGATTTTTCAGGTGCTCATGCCGCAGACCCAGCAAATGACCAAAGCGGCCCAAATATTCATGTGCTGCGAGACGCGGCTTTTGCGCTTTGGTAGTGACGTATTGATCGGTATGTGAAAGCAGCCGCGCGGTGCCATCCGAGGTGCGTATGACATTGGTTTTCGTACCCGCGTCGAATTCCTCGAACATCGCCACTTCCCCGGTCATATTTCGTTGGTGAACCCTTGAAGGGCTGGCCGTAACCCTCAGTGTTTGCCAACGTCTGAAGTTCGAATTTACATTGCGAGCATTGTGGGCACAACTTTGCCAGCCATACATCGCACGGTTTTTGAATCACGAAGTTATGAGGAATACATAAAGGTATTGTCTCCTGCGATTCATTGGTCG
>NZ_JBAVCF010000536.1:0-3946 GCF_049586575.1 Bradyrhizobium sp. | reverse complement strand
CCGGGGTGACGTGTCATCTCCTGCGACCGCGACGATGATCCGCGAGAGACGGCAATTCCATTACGTACAAGGTAATGGAAGGTGCGAGACCTTCCGTGTATTTTCTCCGACATGAATTCCGAGACGGCCACCATCCAACTCGACCGGAGCGCGCCACGCCATGTCGGTGAACATCTGCGCCAATGGCGTCAGCGCCGGCATTTGAGCCAGCTCGATCTGGCCGGTGACGCCGAGATTTCGACGCGTCATTTGAGTTTCGTCGAAACCGGCCGCGCGGCGCCTTCGCGCGACATGGTGCTCAAACTGGCCGAGCGTCTCAACGTGCCTTTGCGGGAGCGCAACATGATGCTGGTCGCGGCGGGCTTTGCGCCTGCGTTTCCACAGCGCTCGCTCGACGATCCCGCGCTGAAGGCGGCACGCGCGGCGATCGATCTGGTGCTGCGCGCGCATGAGCCGAGCCCCGCGCTGGCCTACGACCGGCACTGGAATCTGGTTTCAGCGAACCGCATGGTGATGCCGCTATTGGCCGGCGTACCGCAGCGGCTGTTGGCGCCGCCCGTCAATATTCTCCGGCTCGCCTTTCACCCCGAGGCGCTGGCGGGGCACACCGTCAATGTCGCCGAATGGTGCGGGCATCTCCTGGAACGCTTGCGCCGTCAATGCGAGGTGACTGCCGATCCCGGGCTGATCAAGCTGCATGAAGAGCTGAAGACCTACCCGTTGCCTGCGCGATCGGCGCCGTTGCCGCCCGATAATGTTGCGATCCCTTTCAAGCTGCGGTTTGGCGGCGATGTTCTCAGCTTCATGTCGGCGACCATGATTTTCGGCACGCCGGTCGACGTCACGCTGTCGGAGCTGGCGCTGGAGACGTTCTTTCCAGCCGATGAATTCACGGCCGAGCGAATGAGGAAGCTGGCGGCCGGTCGATGAGATAGCCTTGTGCCTGCCCATCCGGCGGCTTATTTCTGGGCGGTCATCAGAACGAGAGCCGCCCCATGAGCACCTTGAAGCCGCTTCGCCTCGATATCGTCTCCGACGTCGTCTGCCCCTGGTGCTATATCGGCAAGCGCCGGATCGAGAATGCACTGGCGCTGGCGAAAGAGGTGCCGGTCGAGGTGCATTGGCAGCCGTTCTTTCTCAATCCCTGGGTGCCGCGCGAGGGCATCAGCCGCGAGGAGTATCTCACCGCCAAGTTCGGCTCTGTCGAGGCCTATAAAGGGATCTCGGGGCGCGTGGTGGCAGCGGCGGGCGAAGAGGGGCTGACCTATCGGCCCGAGCTCGTCAAGCGGCAGCCGAACACGATCGATTGCCATCGTCTGATTCACTGGGCTGAAGCGAAGGGCAAGGCGGCCGAGATGAAGCAGCGGCTGATGGAGCTCTATTTCCGCGACGGCGGCGATCTCACCGATATCGATGTGCTGGTGCAGGCAGCAAGCGAATGCGGGCTCGATGCGGAGGAGACGCGCCGGCGCCTGTCGACCGATGAGGACGTTGCGTATATTTCGGTGCAGGCGGAGGAAGCCGCCAGCAAGGGCATTTCCGGCGTCCCGACCTATGTCTTCGGCCAGAAATATGCGGTCTCCGGCGCGCAGCCGCCCGAGCAACTCGCCGCCGCCATTCGCCAGGTCTCGGCGGAAATCAACGCGCAGGCTGCTGAATAGCCGCTCAAGTCTGGCCGCGGAGGCGAAGCACTGCGCGGCGGGCGAGCTCGCGCAGCCGGTGGTGCGTTTTCATCGCCATGTAAATCATCCGCACCACGGGATCACGGGGGCGCAGCGGGATGATGACGTCGCCAATCCGCAGTCGCCCGCGCCAGATCGGATTGATCATGGGATGGTGCGCGCTGGCGGTCGAGTCGGCCGTGACGAGCACGGCGTCGGCGCACAGATGCCGCGTCAGGTCGAGCGTGAGCTGAACGCCGGGTGAGAATTTTGCAAAGCGCTCGTCGATGCCGAGCTTGAAATAGAACGCGCGGTCCTGGTGGCGAAGCACGACAGCGGCTGCAACGGGCGTGTCGCCGGCATGCATCGTCACGATTTCACACTGGCCGGTCTCGGCAAGACCGCGGGTGGCGCGCCGGATAAAACTGGAATCGCCTTTGTCCTGCCGGAGCGCGGTGCCGCTCTCGCCCTTCCAGCCGCTCGCCTCCAGCGCGAGGAAAACCTCGATGGCCCGGCTCACATCGGTTGGGCTGCGCGCGGCCTCAAACCGCACGGCGCCGTGCTCGGCGAGGCGGTTGCGTTGGCGCCGCAGTTCTTTCAGTTTTTTCGCACTGAGCGCGTCGCGCAACACCTCGTCCGCATCGCGCCTGGCGTCCAGGCAGGCGCGCAAATGCGAATGCAGGATGATGGGCTGCAGGCCATCCTGCCGCAGCACTTGAGTGAAGGCTTTCATTGCGGCGCCGCTCAGCGAGACGTCGCGCAGGATCAGCGCGTGCGCGCCAGCTATCCGAGCCTCGTTCAGCAATCCTTTCGCGGCTTCCTCGGCAACGCCTCGGTCGAGCAACGGTGTGCACAGCGTGCCGTAGGGGCTGGCGCTTGCCAAAGCGGGCAGGGGGATCTTGCAGGCGCGCCACAAGGAGACGACCGGCAACAGGCCGATCAGCGCCGCCGCTCCGCCTGGCCCCGGGTGAGCCTTTTCCCAGGCGCCCAGCGCAAAGGCGCCGGTGCGGCCGCGCGCGGAAGCGTTTACGGCCAGTTCCCAGGCCGGCAGATAGTAACCGTTTGGCTCAATCGCGCATTCGGCAAGCGCGCGCCATTCCTCAACTGGAATCGCCGTCAGCGGCACAAATCCGGCGCGCTGCAAATCGGGTGTGGAAGCGGAAATGGGGCGCGGGCGCTGATCCGCACCATCCCTGGCCGACGCGCGAGACACACCTGCAATGTCGGCCATTTCAGCCACGTTTCGGTTCCCGCTTGCGGCCCGCGAGACTTTAGGCAAGCCTCGCCCGCGTCCTTGAGCGCGCAACGCTAGCGGAAAGTTCGGAAAATGCTCTTGGTCGGGAGATTCAATTTGATCTTTATCGTTAACCGCGCCTTGACGAGGCGCTCGCGCGAAGGATCTGGGCGACGTGCAGATCATCGATGAAGTCTTCTCGGCCCGGCGATGCCGGGAACGAGTTCGGACAGGATGACCGCACGCGGCAGCCCCGCATTCGGCGTCCCATTGCCGGGTGCGATGACCGAATTTGCCGTAAACGCCCTAATATCGCCGCGTCTGGCGATTACATTTTCGTGATCATGGAATGATCGTGCCACTCCGCAGTCTTTTGTCGATGGACAAGGTTGTGCAAACGCAACGGCCGGGGCGGACATGGGATCACAGACTCAGACTCATCGCGAGCAGGTGCGGCAGAAAATCATTCAGAGCGCGTTGCAACGCTTCAACCGCTACGGTTTCACTGCGGCTTCCATCGACGACATTATGGCCGGCGCCGGGATGACGCGCGGCGGCTTCTACAGTTACTTTCAGAGCAAGAGCGAGCTTTATGCGGAGGCGATCAGCTGTTTCGTCACCGAGAAGCAGGAAATCATCGCAAACTCGGACAAGGCGTCGGACCGCGCGGTGACGTTGTTGCAGGATTATCTCTCGCGTCGGCATCTGGAAGACCTTGCGACGAGCTGTCCAATGATCGGCCTTCCCAACGACGTCTCGCGAAGCGATCAGTCGGTGAGGGAGGCGCAGGAGGCGGCGCTGCGAATGATGGTCGAGACTTTCCAGCAGGGCATGACCCCGAACGCACAAGCGTCCAGGCAGGTTGCGCTCGCGCTGGCCTCGCTCTGTCTCGGCGGCATGGTGCTCGCCCGCGCGATCGAGGACCGCGTGCTGGCCGACGAGTTGCGTGAGGCGACCATGGCGGTGGCGTTGCGGCTCGGGCACTGGACCTGAAGCGTCGCGGGGGCCTGCGCCGGTGCCGCTCAGATCGGCTGATAGGTCTGGATATCGC
>NZ_JBAVCF010000535.1:0-5811 GCF_049586575.1 Bradyrhizobium sp. | reverse complement strand
GGACGGCTGCATCAATTGCGAGTTCGGCGGCGGTGCTGCGCGGCGTATCGCTTTGCGCGAATGCCGAACTCGCCGACACCGTGAGGAAGGTTGCCGCAACCGTCATCAGGACGCGGTCATATCCTCTACGGCTCTTCCAACAGTCACGCATCATCACACCCCTTGGGTGAGCTGCCCCCGCTTACGGAGCAGCCTCGGTTAGTCCATCAAAGCTTTCGCGAAATCGCCGGCCTGATCGGGTGCCGAAGCATTTTTGATAAGTCTTTGCTCCAGAGTCCAAGTTTGGCGCGGTTGCCGCAACGATTCATACGCGGACGATACACGGGCGCCCCCTGACCAGCCAGCCACCCGAGCGCAACTCACGACAAACTGACTTCACCGTGTCCTGTCGCATCGTCCTAGGCCTTCGTTCTTGCCACGCGAGCCGCCATTTGTCTGTCACTCGCGGGCAACGGTTCAAATGTTCCGGACCGCCTGAATTTCAGACGCTTCGCCCGTGTGTTACGAGCACAGCATTGCTATCAAGCGTTATCCGCCTGATCCGTTCCCCCGCTCGCGGAATCGGCAGCGTCCTCATCGAGCTTGCGATAGAGTGTGGAGCGGCCAATTTTGAGCCGGCGTGCGACCTCCGACATTTGCCCGCGATAATGTGAAATCGCGAAGCGGATGATCTCGCTTTCCATTTCCTCTAGTGACCGCACTTCGCCGCCATTCGTCAGCACCGAAAGCATGCCCGAAACGGATGCCGGCAGGGGCGCGATAGGTATATCATTACCGGAAACCACGTCCGGCGTGGCCGCACGAAATGCCGGCTCGACGATCAGTGGCTCACCGAATGTTGCCGACATCGACGGCGAGGGCACGCCTGCCATTTGCGGGAAGTCGGCGGGCGTCAGCTGATCGCCCTCGCTCATGACGACGGCGCGATAGACCGCGTTCTCCAGCTGCCGGATATTGCCCGGCCAATCGAGTTGCGAAAGGTGCGCCATCGCCTCGCCGCTCACGCCGGTGATGTGGCGGCTTTCCTCGGCACAAAACCGGGCAAGAAAATGCCGCACCAGATGCGGAATGTCCTCACGGCGCATCCGCAAGGGCGGAACGGTGAGAGGCAACACATGAAGGCGATAGAACAGGTCTTCGCGGAAGTGTCCGCCTTTGACCCGGTCGAGCAATTTGCGGTTGGTCGCGGAAATGATCCGCACATCGACCTTGACGGGCTTGCGCGCGCCGACGGCCTCGACCGTCCCCTCCTGCAACGCGCGGAGCAACTTGACCTGGGCTGAGAGCGGCAATTCCGAGACTTCGTCGAGAAACAGCGTGCCGCCCGAGGCTTCGACGAATTTGCCGGCATGACGTTCGGTCGCGCCCGTGAAGGCTCCCTTTTCGTGGCCGAACAAAATCGATTCGACGAGATTGTCAGGGATCGCGCCGCAATTGACGGCGACGAACGGCTTTGATTTTCGCTCGCCGCTGCCGTGAATGGCGCGCGCGAATAATTCCTTGCCGACGCCGGATTCGCCCTCGATCAGCACGGGAATTGTAGAGGCCGCCGCTTTTTTTGCCGTTCGCATTACTCCCGCCATGACTTCGCTGCGGGTGACGATGTCGGCGAAAGTCAGCCGGCCTTCGCGGCTGTGGCGGATGCGTTGCAGCTCTCCCTTCAGTGCGCTGGTGGTGAGGGCATTGTGCAGGCTGACTTGAAGCCGCTCCATGCCAACCGGCTTGACGACAAAGTCCTGGGCGCCGGCGCGCATCGCCGACACCACATTGTCGATGCCGCCATGGGCGGTCTGCACCACCACGGGGATTGAAAGTCCGGCTTCGCGGATTTTGACCAGCACACCCATGCCGTCGAGCCCGGGCATCACAAGGTCGAGCACGAGCGCATCGATGGCGGGGGCGTCGGGGGCGGTTAATAGCGCGATCGCGGCATCGCCGGAATCGACCATGACGGTCTCATAACCGCATTTTTGCACCATATTCTCAACCAGGCGGCGTTGCACCGCATCGTCGTCGGCGATCAAAATGGTGGCAGCCATGGTGTTCCTCACACGCAACAACTATCTGTCTCGAATCGGGGCACTCTGGCCGATGCCGATTAACGACCGCTTAAACCTTCCCGTCGCCGGCGCCCGGCTCGCTGCTCTTTTGATCGAATGCAGGTTTCGAACAAGATGACCTCACGCTCCGCATCCGCCCTTCGCCGACCGCCCGCCCAACGCAAGACGAACTCCAAAAAAGCCGCCAGGGCGGAAAAACTGCCGGAATGGAATCTTTCCGATCTGTATTCCGGGATTGACGCGCCGGAAGTGGCGCGCGATCTCGACAGGTTGGATGCCGAATGTGTCGCGTTTGAGAACGACTACAAAGGCAAGCTTGCCGAGCGGACCGGAGGCGAGGGCGGCGGCCGCTGGCTTGCCGGAGCCGTCAAGCGCTTTGAAGCGATCGACGATCTTGCCGGCCGGCTCGGTTCCTATGCAGGTCTGGTGCATGCGGGCGACAGCGTCGATCCCGTGATCTCTAAATTCTACGGCGATGTATCGGAACGGTTGACCAACGCTTCGATCCATCTGTTGTTCTTTGGGCTCGAGCTGAATCGCATCGACGATGCGGTGATCGACAACGCGATGCGGACGGCGGAGCTTGCGCATTATCGGCCCTGGATCGAGGATCAGCGCAAGGACAAGCCTTATCAGCTGGAAGACCGCGTCGAGCAGTTGTTCCACGAGAAGTCGCAGAGCGGTTATGCCGCCTGGAATCGTCTGTTCGACCAGACGATATCGTCCTTGCGTTTCAAGGTATCCGGCAAGGAGCTTGCGATCGAGCCGACGCTCAACCTGTTGCAGGACCGTGACGGCAAGCACCGCAAGGCGGCGGCGGAAGCGCTGGCCAAAACGTTCAACGCCAACGGGCGGACCTTTGCGCTCATCACCAATACGCTGGCCAAGGACAAGGAAATCTCGGACCGCTGGCGCGGCTTCAAGGATGTTGCGGATTCCCGCCATTTGAACAACCGCGTCGAACCCGAGGTGGTCGATGCGCTGGTCAGCGCGGTGCGCGCGGCCTATCCGAAACTCTCGCACCGCTATTACCGGCTCAAGGCCGGCTGGTTCGGAAAGAAGAAATTGCCGCATTGGGACCGCAATGCGCCGCTGCCTTTTGCTGCGACCGGTGCGATCGCATGGCACGATGCCAAGAACATGGTGTTGTCGGCCTATCGCGGCTTCTCTTCGGAGATGGCCGGCATTGCCGAACGCTTTTTCACTGATCGCTGGATCGACGCACCGGTGCGGCCGGGCAAGGCGCCCGGCGCCTTCTCGCATCCGACAACGCCGTCGGCGCACCCTTACGTGCTGATGAATTATCAGGGCAAGCCGCGCGACGTGATGACGCTCGCCCACGAACTCGGGCACGGCGTGCATCAGGTGCTCGCGGCGAAGAACGGCGCGTTGATGGCGCCGACCCCCTTGACGCTGGCGGAGACCGCAAGCGTGTTCGGCGAAATGCTGACCTTCCGCCGCCTGCTCAGCGAGACCGGGAGCGCCAAACAGCGCCAGGCGCTGCTCGCCGGCAAGGTCGAGGACATGATCAACACGGTGGTGCGTCAGATCGCGTTCTATACTTTCGAGCGCGCCGTCCACACCGAGCGCAAGAACGGCGAGTTGACCGCCCAGCGCATCGGCGAAATCTGGCTCAGCGTCCAGGGCGAGAGCTTAGGCGCGGCCATCGATATCCGCCCCGGCTATGAGAATTTCTGGATGTACATCCCGCATTTCATCCATTCGCCGTTCTACGTTTACGCCTATGCGTTCGGCGATTGTCTCGTGAACTCGCTCTATGGCGCTTACGAGAAGGCGCAAGGCGGCTTCGCCGAACGATATCTCGCGATGCTCTCGGCCGGCGGCACCAAACACTATTCCGAACTGCTGAAACCGTTCGGACTGGACGCCAAGGACCCCCAATTCTGGAACGGCGGTCTCTCCGTCATATCTGGCATGATCGACGAGTTGGAGGCCATGGGCTGACCGGCCCGGGTGGATCGGCGCGATTTGCCTTCCGAATAACCTGATAGCCGGGCAAAAGCCGCCCGCACGGCGTTGCCCTGCCTTGCGGTTTGCGGTATTTCGACGCTAACGCTTAGATTCACTGGGGAGACCGATGGCAGACCATAGCGAAGTGGCCTACACGACCGCTGACGGCAACGATTACGTGGCCCATGAGCAGACCTATGAGGGCTTTATCAAGCTCGTGAAATACGGCACGTTCACGGTTGTGGTGATCGTGGCGCTGATGGCCTATTTCCTCGTCTGATGCTCTGACCACTGGTGCCGCCGACCGGCGCCGCAATTTGAAGACACTCGCCGCGTTTCGTATTGGTCGTTCCCTGAACGGCCGGACCCAGTCTTGTGAAATAGTGGTCATTGCTAGTTTGCGCCGCCGGAGGCTCCATGAAGATTGCCGTCGCCAAGGAAATTGATCCGTCGGAGCCGCGGGTCGCCGCTTCGCCCGATACGGTGAAGAAGTTCAAGGCGCTGGGCGCCGAGGTCGTCGTCGAGCCGGGCGCCGGAATCAAGTCCGGCTTGCCGGATTCGGAATTCACCGCTGCCGGCGCCACCGTCAGCGCCGATGCGCTCAACGGTGCCGATATCGTCATCAAGGTGAAGCGGCCGGAAGCCGCCGAACTCAGCCGTTACAAGCGCGGCGCGCTGGTGGTTGCCATCATGGATCCCTATGGCAACGAGGCGGCGCTGAAGTCGATGGCGGATGCCGGTGTCTCGGCCTTTGCGATGGAGTTGATGCCGCGCATCACCCGCGCGCAGGTGATGGACGTGTTGTCTTCGCAGGCGAACCTCGCCGGCTATCGCGCGGTTATCGAAGGCGCGGAAGCCTTCGGCCGCGCCTTCCCGATGATGATGACGGCGGCCGGCACCGTTCCGGCGGCCAAGGTATTCGTGATGGGCGTCGGCGTCGCCGGTCTGCAGGCGATCGCGACCGCGCGGCGTCTCGGCGCCATCGTCACAGCGACCGATGTGCGGCCGGCGACCAAAGAGCAGGTAGAATCGCTCGGCGCCAAGTTCCTCGCCGTCGAAGACGAGGAGTTCAAGAACGCGCAGACCGCCGGCGGCTACGCCAAGGAAATGTCGAAAGAGTATCAGGCCAAGCAGGCTGCGCTCACCGCCGAGCATATCAAGAAACAGGACATCGTGATCACAACCGCGTTGATTCCGGGGCGCCCGGCGCCAAAGCTGGTTTCGGCCGAGATGGTCAAATCGATGAAGCCGGGCTCCGTGCTGGTCGACCTCGCGGTCGAGCGCGGCGGCAATGTCGAGGGTGCCAAAGCTGGCGAAGTCGCCGAGCTCGATGGCATCAAGATCGTCGGCTATACCAATGTGGCTGGCCGCGTTGCCGCCTCGGCATCGAGCCTTTACGCGCGTAACCTGTTCAACTTCATCGAGACCATGATCGACAAGGCGAACAAGGCGCTGGCCGTGAACTGGGACGATGAGCTGGTGAAGGCGACGGCACTGACGAAAGACGGCGCCGTCATCCACCCGAATTTCCAGCCGAAATAAGGAGGAGAAGCCATGGAGCATCTCGCGCAGGCCGTCGATCCCTTCGTGTTCCGGCTTTCAATTTTCGTGCTCGCTGTGTTTGTCGGCTATTTCGTGGTGTGGTCGGTGACGCCTGCGCTGCATACGCCGCTGATGTCGGTGACCAACGCGATCTCCTCGGTGATCGTGGTCGGTGCGTTGCTGGCGGTGGGCGTCGCAACGATCTCCAGCGGCAGCGGCTGGGCGCGCGGTTTCGGCT
>NZ_JBAVCF010000534.1:0-3911 GCF_049586575.1 Bradyrhizobium sp. | reverse complement strand
CGGCCAGACCGCTTGGCATAGGCGACCATGTCGGCCAGCCGCCGGTTGAGAAACGGCTCGCCATCCTTGTAAAGACGAAGCACCTTGAGCGGCCGATCAAACTCCGCAAGATCGTCGATGATTTTCTGGAATACCTCGAACTTCATCGCGCCCTGAAAGCGGCCAGTCTCGGCGATCAGGTCACGGTGACCCGTAGGGCAAAACGTGCATTTGAAATTGCAGGCGCTTGCCGGATCGACGAACACGATGAACGGCGTGGCGAGCGGGATGACCGTCTCGAGGGCCGTGCGCCCCTGCAAGTTGATACGCGGCTCCAATCTCGCTTTCATTGGCGGCGCTCCCGCGGGATCGCGTAGACGATAGCGCCGGTACCGCACCAGCAATGATTTCGGAACAAGAACCGATAATCGTCGAGTTCGCGCATGAGCCAACCGGCAGTCCGCCATAGTCCGTCAGCATTATGGTAGACGGTCGCGGTCACGATCGGCCGTTGCGCATGGAGTGTCTCGCGAGCCCCGCGCAAAGCGTCGAGCTCGCCGCCCTCGAGATGCAGCTTGATGAAGGTCGGCTCGACGCCGAGGCTGTCGATCGAGCGCACGCTGACTTGCGCTTGGCCGAACGCGGACAGTTTCGACGCAAAGCCGTAACCTTCGCTGAAGGCGGCTGTGCCGTCCTCGGCCGCGAGCGCGCAATCGAGAACCGCTGCCCGGGGCAGCCCGCGCAGCCTGTCAGCCAACACCGCGCGATTGGCGGCGTCCGGCTCGACGGCGATGACCCGGAGGCCGGCGCTCCTTGCTGCGAACGCAAGCGACACAGCGCCATGGTGCGCGCCGCCGTCAAGGAAGATCTCACGGTCGCACAAGCCTTCCACGACTTCCGGAATGAAGTAGCGCTCGGTCGACACCGGGGCGTGCTCAAACGTCCATTCTTCGCGCAACCGGCGCCAGGCAATGAATTGCAGGTGGTGGGCACGCGAAACATCATCGTCCCAGCCGGCGTGCACGCCTTCGATCTCACGCCGATCGGCCGCCGTGAACGGATCAGCAAACCAGCCATTCGCCAGCGGATGCTGGCCCCGCAGGCTTTCGGCGAGATCGTAGAACGGCACGACATCGCTGCAACCGCGAGCCGCCAATGAGCGCTCGATTGTCACGTAGGGCGACGTGACCACGCTCACCGCGATACGGGCTCCGGCCTCCGGGAGCGGGTCACCACGCTCGAAGATACCGGCTGGATTATGCCCCACAGCGGTTAGAAACTCACACGCTAGCCTGCCGAGATTGCCGGCCCCGTAAAGGTATAACGGTCGCTCCGTTGGCGACGGCGGAGCCAAACAAGGCGTCGTCGCGAACGTGCTCATCGCCTCCTCCAGAAACGGCAGCCGATTGAACGATCGCGCCGCGTGCATCGAGATGCTCCTTTAGCAGAGTTGCCTTGATGGCCGACGTCGAGACACCGTCAAAGCGCCGCGAGAAACAAACGCGGCCACCTTTCTGTTTCATAAAGGCGATCTCGGCAGCCTTGGTATGCTCCCATTCGTGGCTGATCACGTAAACGTCGACCCCATACCGCTTTAGAAGCTTCAGCGGCGAGAACTCGTGCGCCGGCACCACCCTGTCGACGTAACGGCAAGCCTCGATAATGCTCCGCTTGTGGGACCATGGCATCACCGGCTCGCGGCCCTTATAGTCTCGGATCAGCTCGTTGGTGTTCAACGCTACGATCAAGTAGTCGCCTTGCGCCTTGGCAAACTTAAACGCCCTGATATGCCCGTAGTTCAGGATGTCGAAAGCGCCCTGCAGGAGCACTATCCGAGGCCGCGGTGTTGTCATGCTCGATCTCCAATCCGAAACGCTCGGCAGCCTCGCGCCAGACCACGGACTCGGCGACTATTTGCTCATAGTTCCGGTAGCCTGCGCTACCGTCGCGCACGAGCAGGTCGTCGCATCGCGCCAGAAAATAGTGCGCGAATGCATGGCCAGGAAGCCGCCCTACAAGTTCCTTGAATGCGCGACGGGCAACCTCAAAATTGCCGATGCGCATGTTGCGGTTATGCACGAAGTTCACGTCGAGATTGACGTTGAACACGAAGCTTTCGATCTCCGCGGGGTCGATGCCGGGAGACCGAATGACGTATTTCCTCATATCGAGAGCGCCGAGCGGCAGGTATCTTTCATCGATCCAGCCGTTGGCTTTACACTGACGGAATAGCTCGCTGCCGCGCAGCGGCGTCGCAAAGCTGAACGAAGCCCAGTCGAGGCCCCAGTCCAGGATCACGTCGCGCGTTTCCTCGCGTTCGGCGCGGGTCTCGCCCGGCAGGCCGATCACAAAAAAACCTTGGCAGTAGATGCCGGCGGCCTGCAAAAGCTCGATGGTCGGCTTGATCCGACTGTAGGCGATCGGCTTGCGGATGATATCTTTCAGCACCCGCTTCGATCCATGCTCGATCGCGAGAAACAGCGTATCGACGCCGGCGGCTTTCATGAGCGCCGCCATCTCGTCGTCGATGTAAGAGAGCGTGACGCCGTTCGGCATCTCGACCCTGATATCGAGCGGCGCGAGCTTGCCAAAAAACTCTTTCGCCCGCGGCTTGTTCATCAGAATCTGGTCATCGTAAATGGTGAGCACACTCAGCCCGTAATGAGCTTTGAGATTGACAATGTGCTCGATCGCACGGTCGACCGAGACATACCGCATATTCGCACCGTGGAACGAAGGCTCCGCGCAAAACACGCATTTGAAGGGACAACCACGCGAAGTGACGATAAAAAACTGCTTGGAAGATGCGCTGAATTTGGTGAACGGGGAAAACGCCTCCTGCATGCTGTAAGCCGGCACATCGACGAGCGAATAATCAACGTCGACGATACGGTCGAGGTCGTCGTATACTGGGGCCGCCCGCAGTTTGGTTCTTGTCACCCACGGATCACGAGAGAGTACGGTCGCGACGTCGTCGGCATCGACCAGCTCTTTGAACGCGACCTCGCCTTCGGAGTAACAGCATGCGTCAACGTCGCAACTCGCGATCACTTCGTCATAGGCAGTCGTGATCGCGGCTCCGCCGGCGACGATGCAGATCTTCGGGTCATGCTGTCTCACCGCAGCCGCCAGTGACCTGAGCCAGGGGTATGACACGTCATAAGACATGGAGAAGCCGACGATGTCAGGCGTCATCACTGCGAGCTTACGGGCGAGCCGCGCCTCCGGCGGCTCCTCGCCGGGCAAGTTCAGGTCGAGAATTTCGACTTGGCCGAGACCCGCCGCAAATCGCTTGAGATACGAGGCGATCGTCAAAACGCCGTAAGGAAACGCCAGATAGGTTCTGTACGTTTTTTTGGACGCGTCGAGTTGTGGCGCACCCAAATCGGAGGGCAGCACGACAAGTAAGACTGACCGTGTCTTGCTGGCAGGCGCAGGCATGTTCGTGCCTTGCGAGCTTGTCGGCGCAAACAACCGCGGAGCAGCGGCGCCCCGGGCGGCGCTGCTCTGCTGTCCCCGCTCCGTCAGCGCATCAACCTGTGCGTCGGGATCGTTGCTGCTGGATGCGCCAATCGTGGACGTGGCACTCTCCTTCGGGCGGCTCATCCTGACGATCAGGACGCACTGCAGGAGGAAGGCAATGCAAAACCAAGACCACAATGCAAGTGCCTGTAAAATAAGGTTTTTTGTTTTGGAGCCTATTTGATCGGCCGGACTAGCCACGCTTTTCTTTGCCGTTGCGGGCAAATATTGCCGAGTGAATGCAGTGCTCGCCGAAGTCCGGCGGCGCCAAGTGGCGGAGCCGTGCACGGCACCAGAAGCGACTAGGCGCTGCCGTGAGACGCAGGTCGCTCATGACCGGCAAGCGTAGTCGCGCAAGGCCACGCGAACTCGCGCCACGACACTCTCCCAGCGCCTGCTGGCATCCTGTC
>NZ_JBAVCF010000533.1:0-10549 GCF_049586575.1 Bradyrhizobium sp. | reverse complement strand
ACGCTGGTGGATGCAGATGCCGGGAGCAATCCCGCGAATTGGCAATGGGTCGCGGGCTGCGGCGCCGATGCCGCGCCGTATTTTCGCATCTTCAATCCCGTGCTTCAGGGCGAGAAATTCGATCCCGACGGCAGCTATGTCAGCCGTTGGGTGCCCGAACTTGCACAACTGCCGAACAAGCTCATTCACCGGCCATGGGAGGCCACACCGCTCGAACTCGCCGGCGCGGGCATCACCCTCGGCAAAACCTATCCGCACCCGATCGTCGATCATCGCCTTGCGCGGGAACGCGCGCTCAAGGCTTACGGGAAAGTGCGCGCGGGTTGAAGCTGCCGCTAACGGTTGACCACAAAAACCGCGGCGGCGCAGGCGACCATACCGGCGATCGCGACCGCATCGAGCCGCTCGCCGAACAGCACATAGGCCATCAAGGCCGTCACCGCCGGCACCAGGTAAAACAGGCTTGCGACGGACGTCGCGGCCGTACGCCGGATCAGCCAGTATAACAGACCGATCGATCCAATCGAAAGCACGACCGCCAACCAGGTGACTGATAATGCGAACTCGCTTGTCCAATGCACTACGCGTGTTTCGAAAGCAGCCGCGCCCGCAGCGAAGAAAATCATCACGCCGATATATTGAATGAGATTGCCGGCGCGCCAGTCGATGTCGCGGCAATAGCGCCGCTGGTAGAGCGTTCCCAGCGTGATGCTGACCAGAGACACGCCGGAGGACAGCCAGCCCCAGCCCGCCTCGCCGTTCATGGGGCGTTCGTGCAGGATCAACGCCACGCCCGCCAATCCCAGCAGAAGGCCCATCCATTGCAGCGGCGTGACGCGTTCGCCTAACCAGCGATTGGCGATCGTCGAGGTGAGGATCGGCTGCAAACCCGGGATCAGCGCCGAGAGGCCAGCCGGAATGGAAAGCGATATCGCAACAGCCGTGCCGCCGAGATAAAATCCGTGCACGAGAAGGCCTGCGACCACGCTATGAACGATGCCCATCCAGTTCGGCCATCGCGGCCGCACCACGACAACAATGGCCGCCATGATCGCGACCACGATCGCCATGCGAATCGCGAGGTAGGTCAACGGCTCGGCGCTGCGCAGCACGTATTTCGTGGCAATGAAGCCCGTGCTCCATAGCACGACAAAAATCGCCGGCGCGGCGCGCGCGGCCAATTGATCAAAATCCTTGTTCATTGCGGTCGTGAGTGCCCGATCGTATGCTCAGCGGCAATGCCGATTTGCACAGGCCCCCTCGCGCGGTATGACATAGCGCCCTGTTGACTGCGAGCCTCCCATGAAATTGAACTTCGTCACTGTCGACGTCTTCACCGGCACCCAATTTGCCGGCAACCCGCTTGGCGTCGTCCTCAACGCCAAGGGGCTTTCGGGCGGGCAGATGCAGGCCATCGCCGCTGAATTCAATCTCGCCGAAACAACCTTCGTGTTGCCGCCGAAAAATCCGGCCAACACCGCGGAGGTGCGCATTTTCACGCCGCGCTATGAAATGCCGTTTGCCGGCCATCCCAATGTCGGTACGGCTTTCGCATTGGCCAGGGCGGCCACAAGCTACGGCCACGCGATCGGCGGCGACGGCGTGACGTTCGAAGAAAAGGCTGGTCTTGTCCCGATCTCATTTCTCAAGGAGAACAAAAGCGTTGTCGGCGCGCGGTTGGCTTCCCCGCAACGCCTGACGGTTGGCGCCGTCGTGCCCGCCGAACTTGTCGCATCCGCTTGCTCGCTATCGCCAGAGGATATCGAGACCCGGCATCATCAGCCTTGCATCGCGTCTTGCGGCGCGCCGTTCGTCATCGCCGAATTGAAGAGCCGCGAAAAGCTTGCCTCGGCTCGGGCGCGGCTTGACATTTTCGAACGGGATATCGCCAAGCTGCCCGTCACGAGCCTCTTCATCTACACGCAAGTTTCCGAAAGCGGACTCGACATCCGCGCGCGCATGTTCGCGCCCCATCACGGTATTCCCGAGGATCCGGCGACGGGAAGCGCCACCGTTGCGCTCATTGGTCTCTTGGCAAAACTGCGGCACGAGCCGGATTTGCGGCTATCGAAAACCATCGCGCAAGGCGTCGAAATGGGCCGCGCAAGCCTGCTGCAAGCGGAAGCCGAAAAGACCAACGGCGTTGTCACCGCGACCTATATCGGCGGGCGCTGCGTTCCAGTGATGTCGGGAATGATTGATCTGGCTTAAATCACGGCTTCGAGGTGAAGCCGCGCGGCCCGCGGAGATCACCACTCTTCGGGGCAGGGATCGACGATCTTCCAGAGTTCTACGCCGTTCTTGATCTTCTTCATCTCGGTGGTGAGCCCGCCATTGCGGCGAATCCAGTCCTTCACCGTGTCCGGATAATACGACATCAACTCCGACGTTCCCTCGGTGCTCGTCACCTTGATGCCGAAGGTGAACGCCTTGTCGTAATAAGCTTCGTGAAAGCCAAGGCTGGCGCGCGGCGTCACGCAAATCTTGTTCATCGGCACGATGCCGAACACCAGCGTACAGGCGGAGTTGCAGACGCCGTCGATGATCACGCGCTCGTGGTGATCGCGAATGCGGGCATACTTCGCCTTGTATTCCTCGACGTAGCCTCCGTGATCGCTGGTAATATGCAGATCGGCCCGGGCCGGACTTGCCGCCAGGCACAAGAAAACAAGCAATCCGAGAGGCGTGATGCGCATGGGCGGTCGGGCAACAGAATCGCGGCTGAGCGGAAAATCGCAGACAACGTAGGATCAGAGGGTAGGACTCTGGCGAGACTGTGTTGGAAATTCGTTAAGCATGGCGGAATCCCAGTATTCCCGGGGGCTGCGGCCAATTTTTGGCAGGCTTTGTCGGATTTACCTGTAGATGGGGGCCCGGTTTGGCCTAAAATGTCCGGGTTCGTCCCCCGGAGGTCCCTGATGATCCGACCCAAGTTCGCCCTCGCCGCGACCGCCCTGGCTGCACTGATAGCGGTTTCGAGCCCGGCTCAGGCGCGCCGGCACCACCACCATTGGCACGGTTATGCTTTTGGACTGCCCTATTCCATCAGCTATTCGCACAATTATGGCCCGGGGCCTGAACCCGGCACCTTCGCCTACTATGACGGGCCCTCGAATAATTTTTGTGCCCAAGGCTCGGCAACCTATCGCGCGCAAGGTGGGCGTTATCCCTGCTTCTGATCGCGTGAGCGACACCGATCTTGAAGCTGGGACGCTTGCTGAGAGGCCGGTTGCGAATGTTGGAATCGGTCCCATGGTCTGGTAATCGGACCATAGACGCGCTCGTAGCTCAGCTGGATAGAGCATCGGATTTCGATTCCGAGGGTCGGGAGTTCGAATCTCTCCGAGCGCGCCACTTGGTTCTGAGCCAGAGAGTTCACGCCTTCGTTCCTTGGTATGTCCCTCAGTGCCGACAGTGCAACCGGGTGGCAGCGGTGCGCAGATCTCGTTAGTTGCCGCCCGAAGTACAGGTTCAAGATCACTGCGATCCCTGATGCGGGCGCCGCGCCAGGTTCAAGTTTCTTGCCTTGTCCAGATTGCGGGCACTTTCCAGCGCCGCCGCGCTCGGCAAGAGGGTCGAGGCGAGGTCGGTCTCTGTAAAATCGGCACCGGCAAGATTGGCGTTGGACAAGTCGGCTCCCGCAAGGTCGGCGCGGCTGAGGTTGCAATTCGAAAGGTTGGCGTTTTGTAGCTGGGCGAATTCAAGATCAGTGCGCGAGAGATTGGCGCCGCTCAGATCCGCGTTCCTGAGATCGGCGGATTTGAGCACGCCACGCATCATGCCCATCGATTGGTTGCGCATGTCAGCACTCAAATCGGCGCCAGCAAGTTTGGCTCCTGTCAGGCGGGCACCGGAAAGGTCCGCCGTGATGCGCGCTCCACTCAAATCGGCGTCGTCAAGCTTGGCGCGTTGCATCTGCGTGCCGAGCAGTGAGGCCTTTGCGAGTGACGCCCCCGCTAAATCCGCGTCGATCAGCCAGGCCTGGTTCAGGATGGCCCGATCGAAGCGCGCGCGTTTCAGGTTGGTCCCGTTGAGCTTGACGAGCCGAAGATTGCCGCCGGAGAAGTCGAGGCCCGATAGATCGAGGTGCGACAGCCGCTTTCCTTGCAGATCCCCAGAGCGTCGGCCCGCGGCGTCTTGACGCCAGGCATCGAGAAGCGCCTCGACCTCGTTGCGCGTCATCTCCGATGTCGACATTTCGGGACTGTTGAGGTCGACGCTGCGCAGCATGTCCTGAGCTACGGCAGCAATGGGACCGAACAGCAGCGTCGTCATCGAGATGAGAGCAAATGCGAGACGAAACAGCATTGCCGTCTCTCCGCCTCCAGTAAGCCGGCATTGTCTCCCGCTGACCAATGCTGCGCAAGCGGCGAATTACCCGCCACCCGATCGCCAGACGTGGGACTCGCTGTCGGTCTCGTCAGCATCGCACAGGAGCGTCTCTTGTGATCGGCAGCCTCGCGACACAGGACAACCCACGAAGATATGGACCGCTATCGAAGGGTAACCGGGCCACCACCCTGCGAAACTCTGAAGACCGCCGGCTATGAGGCGTAGCGAAAGATCGCAGGCCATCGCAGGTTAGTCGGTTGGGGCGAGTAATCGAGGGACGGTTGTCTGGAGATTCAGGCTCCGGGACGCACGATCGATCCGACGGTTGTTCCGGCACGTGGATTGGAATCAAACAGCGCCGGTTCGTCCTGCCGCCGATCAAGTCACCAGATATTGTTGCCGAAAAGGACGACGGGCCGCTGTTGGGCGACCATGAACCTCGGCTGCCCAACATAACTTTTAGCCACCGATTTCCGTTTCCGTTTTGGCGCCGGGTTACGAAGCTCGTTCGGATTCTGGCGCAACTGGGCGTAAGCCTCGCGTACCTGGGGCTGAGCCATTTTCAAAGGCTGAGCCATGGCGGTTTTTTGAGGCGAAGGCGCTTGCGCGACAGCGGCAACCGGTGCCGGAGCAGGCGTGATGGTGGGGCGCGAGGTATCGAAGACCACGCGCTCCGGCCATTTCCTGTCGGAATGAATCCGTATGATGGATCGATCGACGGTCGATCGGGAACCCTCGGCCAATGGCAGCGCCGGCAGACAGGCATTGGCGACGAACAGAAGCGCAAGCAACGCGCCGCCAACGAACACAAAATAACGCATCAGCGGCATTTTCGATATGGCTCCATCCGCACCGGCGGCCGCGGCACGGGGACTCAACCGGCGATTACATTATTTGTTCCTGGCCGCGTGAAAAGGTTCGATGCGAGGGCGCCGGTTCAGCCCATTATTTGAAGCCGGTCCCCTGAACTCTGTTAACCAATCAGATGTGGCTTGCCGCCACGGGCGCGCACTTGGCCTTGGCTGCGTTCACGTTGACGAAACCGACATGGAGCCGAACGAAGATTTTTCGGCTCTTCATGTTGACGACATCAGGTATCACTCGCGAGCGCTCGGTCAGGTAGCTGCCGTCCGGCCGCGAGAACGCGCACGTGATGTCGATATCCTTGACGGCATAGCCGTTGTCGTTGCGAACCGTCATCGTCACCAACGCGTTGGAGCCCAGACCTCCCCGCCGCAACGACTGGGACGATATCTTCAGGCGATCGACCGGAGCAGGCTGTTCCGGCACGATTGCTTCAGATATTGCGGGATCGAATGAAGGCCGCTTGGCCAGACCAACCGTAGAACCGGCGGAAGCCGGCTTTGCCGGAGTAGCAGCGGCGGCATGTATCGGCCTGGCTGCGGCGACCGGCTCACGAACATGAGTCAACGCGAAGCATCCCGCCGCTATCAGCATCACGGGAATCGGCAGCCAACCAACTGCTGTCCGAAGTCGGTTTGCAGACATGCCGTCAGCACGATCTAAATGATTTCCCCACCTAGGCTTGCCATGTCCGGAGATTCCGGTCGAATCAATATTGAGAAATCCATCGGTCATGGTCGCGCCATCCCGGAGACAAATGGGCCGGCATTCCTCGCCGATGTCACAACTCGCAGATGCCAAATTGGTTGCATCAAAGCGTGACAATACCCGATGCAACAAGCCTCAATCCTGATGTCAGAGGGGATAGCCACGTCCTCGCCTCGCCGCTAAAGTTGGCAATGGCGGCTGGTGTGCTGCAAATTTTTTCGGGCCACGACGGGCTGCGCGTAAATCATCATCTGGAGAAAAGTATGCCGGTAGTGACCTGGGACCACGTTCATCTGCGCAGTCCCAATCCGGAAGCGACCGCGGCCTGGCTTGAAGATATTCTCGGCGGCGAGATCATACGCGGTCCCGGCCGCATCGACGTCAGGCTCGGCGGCGCCATGGTTTTCATCGCCCCGGTCGCAGCGGGCGACGGGGTCAACGCGCCCCCGGTTACGCCCTACCAGGGCCTGGATCACTTCGGACTGACGGTCAAGGACATCGACACGGTTGCCGCCGAGATCAAGGCCAAGGGCGTCGAATTCACCAAGGAGCCCCACACCATTCGTCCGGGCGTCCGCATCTGCTTCCTGCGCGGTCCCGAGGGGATTTCGATCGAACTGCTCGAGCGCGACAAGAAATACGCCTGAGTTTCCGGGCGGCCTGAGGCAAATGGTCAACCTGCCGCGTTGACGGCGGATGCCGCGCTTTGGCATAACCGGGACAGTCATCTAACGGGCCGGCGCCAACAGACCATGAGAAATGGGCTCTATTCGATCCATGTCGTCCTGCAGGACGGTCGCTCCGGCAAGGGTAGCGGCGTCGTCCTGTTTCGGGATGGCAAGATCCTGGGCGGCGACGCGTTCCTGTTCTATGTCGGCAGCTACGCGGTGAAGGATAATACCTTCAAGGGCGAGATTCTGGTGCAGCGCCACACGCCGAGCCCTGACGTCACCCCCCTGTTTGGTGGCCCGGACCCGGTCGGAATCGGCGTCTCCGGCACATTCACGGATACGTCGGCCGACATGTTCGGCACGGCGCTGGTGGGCAAAGCCAGCCAGATCTTCAAGGCGACGCTGCGCAAGCTGGTCGACACCGACTAACTTCACCGAAATCCTACTCCGCGGCCTGCTCCAACGGCGCCACGCGCGGCAGAACCATGTGAACACGGGTGCCGCGGCCGGGCTCGGAATCCAGATCCAGCCGGCCGCCCAGGCGGTTTGTGACAATGCTGTAGACGATGTGAAGGCCAAGCCCGGTGCCGCCCTGATCGCGTCGGGTCGTGAAAAACGGATCGAACGCCCGCCGCCGGACGTCCAGGCTCATGCCGCAACCGTCATCGGCAAAGATGATTTCGACGTGATCCGGGCCGGCCGCCCGCACCTTGATATCGACGGTCCCTGCCCGGCCATCCGGAAAGGCATGCGCCACGGAGTTGAGAAACAGGTTGGTGAGCACCTGACCATAAGGACCCGGGTAAGAGTTCATGGCGAGGTTTGGTTCGCAATCGACTGCGAGCGTCAGGCGATGCTTGCGCAGGCCAGGCCGCAAGCTCAATACCACCTGCTCGGTGAGGTCGCCGAGGTCGAACGGTCGCTGGTCCGAATAATTGCGGTCGGCAGCGACCTGCTTGAACGACGCAATCAGCTCTGCGGCGCGGTTGAGGTTGGCCACCAGCTGGGAGGAAGCATCTCGGGTCGCGCCGAGGAAGTCGGTCAGGCTCGAGCGCCTGAGATCTCCGCGCGCAACTTCGGCCGCAAATAGCGCCGTCTTGCGCTCCAGCGAGGAGGCAACCGTCAGGCTGATGCCGACGGGGTTGTTGACCTCGTGCGCAACGCCCGCGACGAGCCGCCCGAGGGCAGCGAGCTTTTCCGCCTCAATCAGCGAGTTCTGGGTTTCGCGCAAATTGCGCAAGGCGGCCTCCGCGGCATCTTTTGCCTCGCGCATTTCCTGTTCGCCGCGCTTGCGCTCGCCAATGTCGAGCGCAACCGTCACGATGCTTTCCACGCCGCCGTCGGCATCCAGGAGCGGCAGTTTGTTCACCAGCCAATGCCGAAGATTGCCGGATGAATCCCGGTATTCTTCCTCGTAAAATCCGAGCTCTTTGCCGGTCTTCAGCACGCGCCGGTCGTTTTCATCGGTTTTTTGCGCGCCATAACGCGACATCAGGTCCGACGTGGTCCGGCCGATGGCCTCGGCAGGCTCGATCCCGAAAATGCCGGCCATATAGCGATTCATCAGCAAATAATGGAGCTGCTTGTTCTTGACGTTGATCACAGCGGGAACGGTATCGATCACGAGCTGCAATAGCCGCCGGCCCTCGGCAATCGCTTCTTCCGCCCGCCTCTGGTCGGTGATGTCGCGCACCGTTCCTTCATAGCGGACAATCTCGCCGCTCTCGTCGCGAACCGCGGTCGCGCTATCGGAGAGCCACAAAATCGCGCCGTTGCGCCGGCGCACCTGATATTCGTATTCGCGCACGATGCCGTCGCGCTGCATCAGTTGCTGATACTGCACGCGCGCCTGGGGGTCGACATAGATGCTCTCGGAGATGTCGCCGATGCCGCGAATGAGTTCTTCCGGGGAACCATAATCCATCATCCGCGCCAGCGCCGGGTTGGCGTTGAGAATCTCTCCCCCCGGCGTCGTTACATAGATTCCGTCGACGGATCCCTCGAACAGCTTGCGATAGCTTTCTTCGGCCAGGCGCTGTTCGGCGAGTGCCCGGATCGCCGCTTCCCGTGCCGCGTCCGCGTCGACCAGCGAGCGGCGGAACACCTCGGCCGCACGCGCGATGTCTCCGATCTCGTTATGCACGCCGGTAGCGGGGATCGACGTGTCCTTTTCGCCGCCGGCCAGGGCGCGGATCGCGGTCGCAATCGCCTTCAGCGGGCGAACCGTCTGGCGCACCACAAACAGGGCCGCCGCAAGACCGATCAACACACCCGCAACGCCAAGCAGAATGCTTTGCCATTTGTCGCTCGCAAGCGTCCGGGCAAAGTCACGGGCCAGCACCCGCCCCCGCCTGTCACTGAGATCGCGTAACAAATCGGTGACCCGGCCGATCATCTGCCCCTCGGTACCCAGCACGTCCCGGTCGAGTTGGGCGATTTGGCTCTCCGTGGTGGAAATCGACAGGATCGCATCAGAGTAAGCATCGGTGGCGGCGCGAAGCTTTTCGTCGTCAATGGATAGGGATTTCATGGTGCGCGCGGACTGCTCGATCGCGGCCGGATCGTGCGCCAACAGCGCGGTCGCGAGCTGATCCTGCGTACGGAACAATTGTCGCAGCATGCTGCGGTCTGGCGCCGCAATTTCCGATATCGCCTGCTCGAACCGGGCGCGAGCGGGCGGCAACGCCGACACCAGTTCTGTGCGGAGGGCAATCAGGGCGGTAATCCGCTCCATCCCGTCCCGATAGTTGGTCAGGCGTAGCGTGACGCCATCGATCATTTCCTGCTGCTCGGGGGCAAGTTTCAGCCGTGTGTTCTTCAACAACGCACTCAGTGACGAGGCCGCCTCCGCGACCTTGGCGGAGGACGCCGGATCGGTCACGAGGTCGCGCGCCGCCAGCCGCAGTTCCTTGGTGCGGCGGTCGATCTCCTCAGCGGCTTCGGCCAGGCTTCGCAGGTGCTGCAATTCGGCGAAGGTGGCGCCGACATGGTGAATGGCGACGACGCTGGCCATGCTCGTCATGGCGATCATGGCGAGCAGAAGGGTAAAACTGCCAAAGGTCAGTTGCCCGATCGAAAACGAGACCGACCGTATTCGTCTGATATTGGCGGCAAAGGCTCGGGGCATCGGCAACCTGTGCAATAAATGCCCTCTTATACGATGATTTGCCGTACGGGAAACCGCCGAGCCAGGCTCGCGCGAGGCTCAATCGGCACTAACATTGCGCCGGGGCGTTGTGTCATCGCCTTCCGTGTCCTGCCCTGCTCGCCGCGTTTCAAATGCACCGCTTGCGGTCAGGATGCCGACAATCGCCTCGGCGGGCAAGCGTCTCGTCGTCTCAGCCGGAACTGGCGACCGTGGCCCGTTTGCGCGGAGGAATGGTCATCGCGGCGACACCGACGACGACGCAAGCGAGGCCGATCCATGCGGCCGGCGACAGCCTCTCACCCAGCAGCAGAACGCCAAACGCCACGCCGATCGGGACGCGAAGGTAGCCCTGCGTCAGGTTGGCCTGGGCCGCTCACATTTCGAACAGTTCACCGTCGTAACCGGCGTCCAGCGGAATCCGAAGCTGGCGGCGGCCATCGAGTTTCGTCAGTACCGGCATGACGGTGACGACGGGTTTTCCTTTGGCGTCATCGAGCGCCGCTCGCACATTCGGCTGCTTGCCGAGCTTGATCAGGTTGCGCGTGGTCGGAAATGGCAATTTGAACCGTCCGCTCTCGCCACCCGCGACCGCTTCGCGTGCCGACAGCCACAGCGAGTCCGTCGATTCCCGGCCGTCATGCGCGCCGAGTTGTTCCGGCGGGGCTGCCGCGAGGAAGAACCAGGTGTCGAACCGCTTCGGCATGCCTTCCGGCGTGACCCAATGCGCATAAGCCACGAGTTCGTCGAGGGCGAGCACCATGCCGGTCTCATCGAGAATTTTCAGAAAGGTCGTCTTCCGCTCCGACAACGCCGCGCGGTGACTGGC
>NZ_JBAVCF010000532.1:0-39509 GCF_049586575.1 Bradyrhizobium sp. | reverse complement strand
CCATCACACGTACCTTTCCCGGAATGCCCGAGTTCAGCATCAACTATTCACGCTGCCCGAACTGAACTTCCTCAATTCGCCTCTTCGCTTGACTTGACGGTACGTCAGCCGATGATGGGTGCCCTGTCTCGATCGCCCTTGGCGATCCTGAACTGAGGGACGAGGCCGTTGGCACGCAAGCGACGCAAGTCCTCCAATTCTGACGGAGGGCGGAAGAGACCTGTCCGAGAGGTTGTCCAGACCGCGTCGCACGGTGCCGTTCCCGACAATTCCGGAACCGCCTTCCTGTCAAGAAGCCGGCTTTGGATTACTGCGTCGGTCGCTGTGCTAATCGTCGTTGCCACCGGCTTTGGGTTGGATCTGCGGCGCGGCAATGAGATTTCGCCGACGGCAAGCTTTATCGGAAGCCAGACATGCGCTGGGTGCCACCAGACCGAAGCAAGGTTGTGGGGCGCCTCGCAGCATAAGGCTGCGATGCAACATGCAACCGACAAGACCGTTCTCGGCGATTTCAACGACGTAAGCTTTGACTATTACGGCGTACATACGCGTTTCTTCCGCCGCGGTCACCAATTCCTGGTCGAAACCGACGGGCCGGACGGCAAGCTCGCCGTGTTCGAGGTGAAATACACTTTCGGCATCGATCCGCTGCAGCAATATCTCATCGAATTTCCCGATGGCCGGATTCAGGCGTTCTCGATCGCCTGGGACACCAGGCCGAAAGATAAAGGCGGGCAGCACTGGTTTCATATCTACCCGAACGAAGAGATCAAACACGATGACGTCCTGCACTGGACCAAACTGAACCAGAACTGGAATTTCATGTGTGCGGAGTGTCATTCGACCGGCGTGCGCAAGAACTACGATGCCAGGACTGATCACTTCGCCACGACATGGGCGGAAATCAGCGTGGGTTGCGAGGCTTGCCATGGACAGGGCTCGTCTCATGCAGCGTGGGCGCACGATCAAAAAAACTGGTGGCCGTTTGGGAGACGAGAAGATTTGAACAAGGGATTGCTTGTCCGCTTCGACGAGCGCCGCGACGTGACCTGGCCGATCGACAAGCAAACGGGAACGGCGCACCGCAGTGTCGCGCCCGTGCCACTTCGCAAGGAGGTCGAGACTTGCGGACTATGCCATGCGCGACGTGGCGGATTCAACGAGGATTGGATCCCCGGCCAGTGGCTATCGCAAACCCACGTGGTCGAACCGCTCGTGCCCAGCACCTATCATGCTGACGGCCAGATCCGCGACGTGGAGGAAGCGTATAACTATGCTCCCTTCAAGCAGAGCAAGATGTTTGCGGCCGGCGTGACCTGTACCGACTGCCATGACCCGCACAGTGCTAAACTTCGAGCCTCGGGCGAGGGTGTCTGCCTGCGGTGCCATGCGCCCGAAAAATATGCCGATGCCAGGCACCGCCACCATACCGGCATCGACCCGCCGCCTTCGTGCATATCGTGCCACATGCCAGTCCGTACCTACATGGTCGTCGATATCAGGCACGATCATAGCTTCCGAATCCCACGGCCGGATATTTCCCTCAAGCTCGGCGTCCCGAACGCGTGCAACGATTGCCACAATGACAAAGATCCGCAGTGGGCCGCCGCTGCGGTCGAGGGGTGGTTCGGCCCTAACCGCATGGGGTTTCAGACCTACGCAGCCGCTTTCGATGCTTCGCGCTCGGATCAGGCCGACGCTGCCGCACTCCTGGCTGTCTTGGCCTCGGATCAAAATGTGCCAGCCATCGCGCGCGCGAGCGCGCTTGCCGAGCTTGCGCCCCGCATTTCGCCAGCGAACATTACCGTAGCCAGAGGTGCACTCGCCGACCCCGACCCAATGGTCCGGATAGGCGCGCTTGACATGCTGGCAAATGTGCCGGCGAGCCAAGTCTGGCCGCTAGTAGCGCCGCTACTGTCCGACCCGGTACGTGGTGTTCGGATCGCGGCCGCTTCGCTGCTCGCAGCCGTTCCGACCCCGAGCCAGCCTGCACCCGATCGTGAGCGTTTTGATCGCGCCGCAGCCGAATTTGTCGATGCGCAGCGCTCCAACGCAGACCGGCCCGAAGCTCGCACCACATTGGGCAGTTTTCTTGCCCGGCGTGGTCAGTCAGTTGGCGCCGAGACCGAGTACAAGATGGCGCTGCAACTCAGCCCGCAATACCTCCCGGCGTCGATCAATCTCGCTGATCTGTACCGGCAACTTGGCCGGGACAGTGAGGGCGAAGCCGTGCTTCGCGCGGCTATCGCCGTTTCGCCGCGCGAGGCCGCAGCGCACCATGCGCTTGGCTTGACGCTGACGAGGCTCAAACAATCGGCCGCGGCGTTGTCCGAATTCCGGCAGGCCGCGCAACTCGATTCGGATAGCGCGCGCTATGCCTATGTCTACGCCGTTGCGCTGAATTCCGACGGTCAAACCGACAAAGCTATCACGGTATTGAAGGAGGCCCAGACGCGTCACCCTAGCGATCATGACATTCTGTCAGCGTTGATTGTCTTCAATCGTGCGGCCGGCGACCTCGGTTCTGCGCTAATCTATGCAGAGCAACTGGCTGCGGTCGCGCCGGATGACAGGAGTTTGGCCGGACTCATTCAGCAGCTTCGGCGCGCGACCATATCGAAATAAAATGCATTCCTTTGCAGCGAACGAGCCAGCGTCGCCAGCCGAAACTATGCGCGCACCGATCGTCTTGTTGCCACCGCCGAAAGACGTCACGCTCGCCGCGCCCTTAGTCCTGCAAATGGGTTTCTTGCGGAAACGCGGATGGCCTTTTCGAACTCCGCAATATCTGCGCTGCAACTTGCATCACCATAGTTCGTACAATTCGACATTTGATCCAAATCAAACTATCGGCCCCAGCTCAGTTCATCTTGATATTGTGCACATTGCGGAATGGAGATGTTCATGAGCATCGGTCGATTAAGCACTGTAATGTTGACACTGACCTTTATGGTTGCAGCCGCGTCCGCGCAGCAGATCAATGGTGTGCCGGGCTCGCCGAGCGCCACCACGACGATTCCCGGTGACCAGCTTCCGGCACCTCCGGAAAAGTTTGGCGGCAAGATCGAGCGCGACGCGACAAAATCTACCCCCTATTGGCCGGCGCGGATCGTGCCTCCCAAGGGGGCGCCGAACGTGCTTCTGATCATCACCGACGATGCCGGCTATGGGGTATCCTCCACGTTCGGCGGCGTCATCCCCACGCCCGCGCTCGACCGAATTGCGCGTGACGGCCTGCGCTATACCAACTTCCATTCAACCGCTTTGTGCTCGCCGACGCGCGCGGCCCTGATCACGGGCCGCAACCATCATTCAGCTGGCTTTGGGGTCGTTGCCGAGCAGGCCACCGGCTACCCCGGCTACGACAGCGTCATCACCAAGGACAAGGCCACCATCGGCCGCATCCTGACGGACAACGGCTACCACACCGCCTGGTTCGGCAAGAACCACAACACGCCGGAATATCAGGCGTCGCAGGCCGGTCCCTTCGACCAATGGCCGACCGGCATGGGCTTTGAATATTTCTACGGCTTCATGGGCGGCGACACCAATCAGTGGGAGCCGGGCAATCTCGTCCAGAACACGACGCCGATCTATCCCTATGTCGGAAAGCCCGGCTGGAATCTGATGACGGCGATGGCCGACGAGGCGATTGACTACATGAATCGCATCAATGCGCTCTCCCCCGACCAGCCCTTCCTGATCAAGTTCGCGCCCGGCGCCACGCACGCGCCGCATCATCCGACGCCGGAGTGGGTGAAGAAGATCAGCGACATGCATTTGTTCGACGACGGCTGGAACAAGCTGCGCGAGACTATTTTTGCTAACCAGAAGAGACTCGGCGTCATTCCACAGGACGCCAAGCTGACGCCGTGGCCGAAGGATCTCATCAAGGAATGGGATCAGCTCAATGCCGACGAAAAGAAACTGTTCATTAGGCAGGCCGATATCTTCGCGGCCTTTGCCGCTTACGCCGACAATGAGATCGGTCGTGTGATTCAGGCAGTCGACGACCTCGGCAAGCTCGACAACACGATCATAATCTACATCGAGGGCGACAATGGCACGAGCGCCGAGGGTCAGCCGAACGGAACGCCGAACGAGGTCGCGATGTTCAACGGCGCCAATCCGTCGGTCGAACAGCAACTCAAGTATTTCTATGACGTCTGGGGCACGGACCGTACCTACAATCATATGTCAATCGGCTGGGCCTGGGCGTTCGACACGCCGTTCTCCTGGACCAAGCAGGTCGTCTCGCATTTCGGCGGCACACGCCAGGGCATGGCGATCTCCTGGCCAAAGGTGATCACCGACAAGGGCGGAGTTCGCACTCAATTCCATCACGTCATCGATATCGTGCCGACGATTCTTGAAGCGGCCAATATCAAGCAGCCGACGATGGTCGACGGCATCAAGCAGAGCCCGATCGAGGGTGTCAGCATGCTGTATACCTTCGACAAGAAGAACGCGAACGCACCTTCGACCCACAAGACGCAATATTTCGAGATGTTCGCCGATCGCGCGATCTACAACGATGGATGGATTGCCTCGACCAAGGTGATGCGGCCACCATGGGTAACGGTTGCGAAGCTGCCAAGTCCGGAGGATTACCCGTGGGAGCTTTATGACCTGAGAAATGACTGGACCCAGTATGAAGACGTCGCGGCCAAGAATCCTGCCAAGCTAAAGGAGATGCAGGATCTGTTCTGGAAGGAAGCGCAGAAATATCAGGTCTTGCCGCTGGACTCGTCGTTGGTTGCACGGCTTGTCACGCCACGGCCCAGCCTCAGCGCCGGGCGCACTTCGTTCGCCTGGACCCGGCCGATCACCGGTGTGCCGAACGGCGATGCGCCGATCCTGCTCAACGCCTCCTATAATTTCAAGGTGGATGTCGAAATTCAGAAGGGCGGCGCCGAAGGCATGCTGATCACGCAAGGCGGACGGTTCGGCGGTTACGGCTTTTACGTTCTGAAGAACAAGCCTGTATTCACCTGGAACCTGGTCGATCTGAAGCGAGTGCGCTGGGAGGGACCGGAATTGACCCCCGGCCAGCACGTGATCGAGTTCGACTTTAAATATGATGGTCTAGGTGCGGCGACCATAGCGTTCGCGAATTTTACCGGCGTCGGCGCAAGCGGCACCGGGGTATTGAAAGTTGACGGCAAGGCGGTGGCGACCGAGAAAATGGAGCATACGATACCCTTCATCCTGCAGTGGGATGAGTCGCTCGACATCGGTTCGGACACTGGCACCCCGGTAAACGACGACGACTACAGTACGCCGTTCACCTTCACCGGGAAGCTGAACAAGGTCTCACTCAGTATTGAGCGGCCGAAGCTCAGCCCCGAGGACCTCAAGCGCCTTCAGGACGCAGCGCGTGCGGCCGGTGATGGACCGTCCGTCGACGCCGGAAATGAGTCGGCTTCGGCCGCGGCCGGCGGGGCTCCTGTATCGGCTGATGTTGGGCTAAGCCTCATGCAAAAGGTCGAGTTGCAAATCGACAAGCGTGAGGGCTGCCGCAAACAGGCCCAGGCACAAGGTCTTGGGCTGCTCGAACGGATCCAGTTCGTCCGGAAATGCGTGGAGTGATGCGATAGCCAATTGGCGCCAGACACGCTCATAACTACACCCAATTGACGTGGATCAACGTCGGCTTCCGGCGAGATGTTTTGATGAAAAACTTCTTGATCAGAAGATCGTCATCAATTGAGCTCATGGGAGCCACTATGGAAATCATTTCGAAGTTTCTGGCATTTGACGTTCTGATTGCAGCTTCTTCTTGCGAGCGAACCTAATTGCGAACGAAAGGATAAATGTATGACACGCCTCTCACTGATCATCTGCATCGGTGCTGCCCTGACAGCGACTGGTGCATTCGCCCAATCCGTCAACCTGCCCGGTACTTATCAATGTGTGCAAGCGTGCCGCGGCGGCAACTTGGCCTATGTCACGCAGAACGGACCCGAGCTTAATCTGTTGACGGAAGCCGGCGTAGCTTCCCGTGCCTGGCCGGATTGGTTCTATCCGGCGAGCCGCATCTGGATCGATGTCTACAACTATGGTGCCGTCTATGCGGCCGATGGCATGACGATTCAGTTCGACAACGGGACGATCTGGCAGCGCTATGTACCGCCTCCTCCACCACTCCGCAGCCGCGGGTGACACTCGCCTGCGATCAATTTCCGAGCGTGTCGCGACCCCGGGCTGCCGAGCAGACCGGGGTTTCGATTTCGAAATCCTTCACGCAACCTAATTCGATTCAGGGAGCCATCACCCCGGAACGAATGCCCGACTTCTGCTTGGAATGTTCGGCGCTGGGATACCACGGGCGCGTCGCTCGATCTGACACCACGAGCGCCGGACATTGAGCCGCCTGCCACATGACGTAAGGCCGCCTCAGTTGCCGGCAACCCTTCCCTTGCCAAGGCATTCCTTGCACTGCTCATAAATCCTGACACCGGGGCGCGTTGGGTGCTTCACCACTGCAAAGCCGGTGCCCATACATTCCGGGCAGTTGCGCTCTGATGGATTGATGACCGGCTTTTTCATTTGGGTCTTTCTGAGCCGCTTGGCGGATGGCGACCTTAAAATCGGGATAGGGGGAGTCTCGCGACTCCTCCCCTCCCACACCACCGTACATACGGGTTCGTATACGGCGGTTCGCCAGCCACAGACGGTTTGTTTTGCGTCCGTGCCAGAGGCTCGATCGTGGATTTCCACGTGCTGGCTTCGGCCCTTCGGGCAGTGCCGTCCGGGCTTCACCCTTTCCACCGCTCCGAAGGCCAGTGGTCTGGATTTTCTGCCGCACGGCCAGCTCGAGATTTCCACATCCAAACGTCTTTCCGTCTTTCCAGCGTTCAGGCCTTCAGCGAAACTCGTTTCGCCGACTACGCCGTCTGCTGACTTCTCCGCCGCGATCACGGGTCTTACGACCCCGCTCAGTCCGGTGTCCCGGACACGACGGAGATCTCCCGAGGTAAGTTCGCCCTTGCGCATCGCTAACCGTTCGCCGCCATCAGGTTGGGTAAAGGACTTCCACCTCCAAGCTGTCAAACATGCTCGGCATACAAGAAACGGCCCCAGCTTAACGGGGAAGCCGGGGCCTTGTCCTTCTGTGGGACGTTGACGCCCGGTGACGGGCGTAGTCCCGAGGGTCGAAGGGGTGATTCATTCGGAACCCAATCAGAGGCGACACTATCTAGTCCTGAGCTTCTTCCTTAGCCAATTGTCTAAGCAGATCGTCGTGCCGATTCCGCTGCATCGCCAGAGCAAGTTCAGACTCAGCTATCTTCTGTCGATAACTCTCGATCTTTTGTTCGAGGATGTAACGCGCAACCTTCGCCTCTGAGGGGGTCGTGAGAAGCTCCAGCACAGATGGACCGCTTTCCGCTAGGCGTGTTTCGTTTGAGTTCTTTCCTATCTGCATGACCGACCTCAAATTTCAGGCGCTAAACCGGCCCGATCAAAAACTGGCGTTTTCTCAATCTTGCCGGGTCCGGCAGGCGCGTCTTCCGTCGCATGTCGTAACGCCTCTGTCTCGGCATCTAGTCCATCGAAGGTTTCGTTCGCCTGACTGCCGGTGTCGTGTGGTCGCGCTAGAACTTGTTTGCCATCTTCGGGATCGTGATCGCTCTGTGCCATTTTAAGGCTCCTTAAGTAAACCAATCCACTCGCTCGCATTGCGTTCCATCGACTTCAACCCGACAGCACGCCGGGTCATTTCGCGTTGTATCCGAACTCGCCGCAATTGCGCGGCGGCTTTTTCAAGCCTGAAAGCAGAAACAGAAAATGATTTTAAACGACCAACAGGATTGCACCGATAGTTTCGCAGAAATCTTAGACCAAGCGTCGGAGTGGCGAACAAGGACGGCAACCAAGCATCCCGACGACACCCGGAACATCAAAGCAGCCGAAATACTCAAAGCGCTTGCAGCAGATTCGGCGAACTTGACGGACGAACAATGAACAGAACTGAAGCCACACTTCGAACGGAATTCGCAGACTTGTCCCACGCTTCACATAGGCTTTGGCATAGCTCGGCGGCATGAGCCACGTATCATGCCCGAGCATCTTGAGTTCGCGTGCCCATTGGTGCGCCGTTGCGCACGCTTCCATGCCGACGAGACAAGGCGGCAAATCGCCAAAGAATTCAACGACCTTTGCTCGACCGACAGGCTTGCGGATCACCACAGGGCCATCGAGGTCAACGCCGTGAACCTGAAATACCGACTTCGCAATATCGAGACCGATCGTGATAACCTCGCGCATGGACGGCTCCCCTCAATGTGGTTTGCTTCGACGCAACCATCCTATGGCACTTCGATGCCGCAGAGTGGGCGCCGTCCACCACATCATTCGCATCGCTCGCGAGCACCGGATCGAAAGCACTAATTCACGGCGTTAGCTTGTTGGAAGAGAGCGAGACCGCCTAGGTGCAATTCGAGAAGTACGCAAAAACCAGTTCTTGTTGCATGGCGGACGTCTGCTTTATCCGCGGAGAACAGACCTCGTCAGCCAAACCGGCCATTTTCCGAAAAGTGCTAAAGCTCGACGTTCCATGACGTTGGCTTCTAGGCCAGGCTCTGTAAAATGGTTTTCACAAAACCCGGACTACCGAGTGCAGCTCGTTGACAAGCACGCGCATGTTCTCGCTGTAGTCGATAGGCGCCACAACGAGATGAACGCCCCCGTCTCTGAAAGCAGCTTCGAGCATCGTCGAGAGTTCCGAGACTTTGCCGACGCGAGAACCCTTGGCGCCGTATGACTTCGCATAGGCGACGAAATCAGGATTGCCGAAGTCGAGGCCGAAGTCGGAAAACCCGTCGACTTCCTGTTTCCATCGGATCATACCGTAGGCGCGATCCTCGAGCACGAGTACGACGAGGTTCAGCTTGAGCCGCACGGCCGTCTCAAGCTCCTGCGAATTCATCATGAAGCCACCGTCGCCGCAGACGGCGAGCACGCGTCTGTTCGGATGGATGAGCGACGCCGCGATCGCCGAAGGAAGACCCGCCCCCATGGTCGCGAGGGCGTTGTCGAGCAGCAGCGTATTGGCGACGCTGGTGCGATAGTTGCGGGCGAACCAGATCTTGTACATGCCGTTGTCGAGGGCCACGATACCGCCCGGCGGGATGACCTGGCGGACGTCGTGCACAATGCGCTGAGGCGTCAGCGGAAATCGATCCTCCGTCGAACGCTCGGCGAGGTGGGCAAGAATCCCCTCCCGCAGACCCAGTAGTGCCGATGCATTGGGGAGTTTGCCTTCCAGGCGATCGGCCAGGCCTGCGAGGCTGGCGCCAACGTCTCCGACGATCTCCGCCTGCGGGAAGTACACTTGCTCCACCGTCGCCGGCGTGGCGCCGACATGGATGACTTGCGGTCCATTATTGCCCATCAGGAAAGGAGGCTTCTCGACGGTGTCATGGCCGATCGAAATAATCAGGTCGGCCTGGTCGATGGCCTCGTGAACCCAATCCCGTTCGGACAGCGCGGCCGTACCCACATAGAGATTGGAGCCCGCATTGACAGCGCCCTTCCCCATCTGGGTGTTGAAGAATGGGATCTTGCATCTTCGTACAAACGCCGACAGCGGCTCGGCGAGTTGCGGACGGCTTGCCGCAGCGCCCAGCATGACGAGAGGTCTGCTGGCGCCTATGATCATGGCGGCGGCGCGCTTGATGGCCGCTGCAGACGCAACCGGAAGTTCGACAACATGTGAGGGAATGATGTCCGCATCGGCATGGTCGGCCGCGATATCCTCCGGCAGTTCGAGATGCACCGGGCCCGGCCGCTCCTGGTTCGCGACCCGGAACGCGTCGCGAACCAGAGTCGGAATACTCTGCGCGGAGACGATCTGCGTCGCCATCTTGGTGAGCGGTCGCATCGTTGCGACGATGTCGACGATCTGAAAGCGCGCCTGACGGCTGCTCCGGATCGCCTTCTGTCCGGTGATCATGACCATCGGCATCGCGCCCAAATGCGCGTAGGCCGCGGCCGTCGTTAGATTGAGCGCACCGGGACCCAGCGTCGTCAGGCACACGCCCGCGCGTCCGGTAAGACGACCGTAGGTGGCCGCCATGAAGCCGGCAGCCTGCTCGTGCCGCGTCAGTACGAGCCTGATCTTCGAGCGCCGCAGCGAATCCAGCACGTCGAGATTCTCCTCGCCGGGAATGGCGAAGATGTACGCGACGCCCTCGTTCTCGAGAGCGGCGACCAGCAAATCGGATCCTTTTGTCACGCCGCCGAAACTCCGCCCGCGCCTGATTCAGCTTTCTCCGCCCGGAGCGGCAGTCTCCAGTTCGGCCGAATGAAGTGACATGTGTAGCCGTCCGGATATTTCTCCAGATAATCCTGGTGCTCGGGCTCGGCCTCCCAGAACTGTCCGGCTGGTGCCACCTCCGTGACAACCTTGCCCGGCCAAAGGCCGGAAGCATCGACATCGGCGATGGTGTCTTCCGCGATCCGCTTCTGCTCCTCGCTGGTATAGAAGATGGCCGAGCGGTAGCTCGCTCCCTGGTCGTTGCCCTGGCGGTTCAACGTCGAGGGATCATGGATCTGGAAAAAGAATTCCAGCAGCTTCCGATAGCTGATGGCCTGCGGATCAAAGGTAATCTCAATGGCTTCCGCGTGATTGCCGTGGTTGCGATACGTCGCGTTTGGTACCTCGCCGCCGGTGTAGCCCACCCTGGTTGAGATCACGCCGGGATACCGGCGTAGCAGATCCTGCACACCCCAGAAGCAGCCGCCAGCAAGGACTGCTCGTTCCGTCGAAACTGTCATGTCTGTCCTCCTTCGGTTCGCTGCCGGCGTCGTTCCCGAAGCTCTATCAAAGACACATAATGAGGCCGAACGATACAGAAGTGCAAATATCTACGAACGTCTGCTTAAGCGATTGCCCGCTAATCTGCGTTGAAGCTCCTTACAGCACTTTGGGAGCGGACCAGCGCGCCCCTTTTCGGCGATCCTCCCTTGGGTGACTCCAGTTGGCAGCGTGCGCCTTATCCGAGCAAACTGTAAACTAACCGCTGAGGCGCATTGGTTTGCGACAGAGACAGCCGTCGGAACCGATTGAATGCACGATTAAAAACAGTTCGAAGCAGCCGGATCTGGTCTAGCCGCATCAGACGCGGTAATCCGCGGCCGACGTCAGGTCCGTGCCACGAGTCGCCAAGATCTGGTTGAACAGCAGCGAGAGCACGATGCTCACTGCAAAATTGATCGCGAGCGCATAGAGCGCTGCGTAACCGGGCACGGTGAAACCGTCGACTGCCAACGGAAAAACGGCGGACTGGAAACTGAGCGAGGCAGCCATCCACGTACCTGCGATAAGACCCGCTGCCCAGCCTATGATAAGCGCCCAAGGATTAAGCCAGCGCGTATAGAGACCGACGATGACCGCGGGAATGGTCTGGCTAATCCAGATGCCGCCGAGCAGTTGCAGCTGTATCGCATATTTGAGAGGCATAAAAATAATGAATAGAAGGGCACCGAACTTGACAATTAGCGACGTGATCTTCGCGTTTTGCGCTTCTTGCTTCGGAGTGCAATTCGGTCGAATGAACTGGACATAGATATTGCGTGTAAACAGGTTCGATGCCGCTATTGACATGATTGCCGCCGGCACCAGGCCGCCTATGCCGATGGCCGCGAACGCTATCCCGACGAACCAGTCAGGGAAGGTGTGGAGGATAAGGGCGGGCACAGCAAAATTCGTCCCGTACTGAGCGAATTGTGGTGCGAACTCGGGCAGTTTATCGACCCCCACAGCCAAGGCCATGAAGCCCGTGAGTGCAAGGAGACCCAGCATAAAAGAATATGCTGGCAGATAAGCTGCATTGCGCCGGATCACTTCCCGGCTGTTCGAGCTGAGCACGGCCGTCATGGTGTGCGGATAGAGGAATAGGGCAAAAGCCGAGCCGAGTGCCAAGGTTGCATAGGCGGAGAATTGGCCAAGATTGCCGTCCTTCGGACCTGCGAGCAAAAGCTTCGCGGGTGGAATCATCGCGAACATCTTTCCATAGCCACCAAGTTCGATCGGAACCACGATGACCATGGCAAGCACGGTGATGTAGATAAGCGTGTCTTTCACCACGGCGATCATCGCCGGAGCGCGGAGGCCACTGGTATAAGTAAATGCCGCAAGGATGACAAAGGCGATGATGAGCGGCAGATCGCCATAGAATCCGACCGTCCCAACGCCCATCGCGCCGATTACAACCTGCAATCCGAGCAACTGTAGCGCGATGTAAGGCATTGTCGCGACGATGCCGGTGATCGCTACGGCGAGCACGAGCCACTTGTTGCCGTACCGACCTTGGACAAAGTCGCCGGCGGTGATGAAATTGTGTCTGTGCGCGACCGACCACATACGCGGCAGAATCAGAAAGACCAGCGGATATACAATGATCGTGTAAGGCAGCGCGAAAAAGCCGATAGCTCCGGCGCCGAAAACAAGAGCCGGTACGGCAATAAAAGTATACGCGGTATAGACGTCACCGCCGAGCAGAAACCAGATGACGATGGTCCCGAGACGGCGTCCCGCCAGACCCCATTCATTCAGCACGTCGAGATCGCCACGGCGCCAATGAGCTGCAGCAAAGCCAATAATCGTCACCGCTCCGAACAACAGGACGAAGACGATGATCGCGGTCCAGTTCATGTTCGTCTCATAATTTAGCCGTGTAGCTACGAAGTGCCGATTGGGCTAATCGTTCTTGTAATGCACCCAAATGATCAGGGCAGAGGTGAGAATCACCCAGAGAAACTGATACCAATAAAAAAATGGGATACCCCACAGAGCCGGCTCTACGAAATTATAGAACGGCACCCAGAGTAGGGCGATGAACGGTATCAGCAGCAACCAATTCCAAAGGGGCGAACTGCCGCCTGACCTAGTCGGATGCCTTGCCATTGAGCTTTTGCTTCTTTTTCGAGAGAAACGATAAGAGCTGTATCTGATCCGTTAACTCGTTAGTTCGGCTCAAGATCCAGTTTGGGCCGTCTCTCGTAGGTAAAGCTAAAGTTTAGCGTAACTGACGACGAAGGCTGTTCAAAACTGCTCAGTTTAAATCTTTTTAGTGTGCCGCCGCGCGATCGACGATCGCCAGAGCTCGGAGACGTGGGGTCGGTCCGCGCATGGAACGCCTTCAATTCGTTGGCCTCGCCGATTAACTTTTCGAAGATCGAAGGATTTGGGCTACCTATTCGTCGTAGTCCTCGAGCATGTCGCCACTCCGGCGAGCATGAACGCGGGCGTCTCAATACGAGTTCCGATTTTCCCGGCGCTGGGACTAACACTTGTCCCGAGCGGGACAACCGTGAATTCGGATTGTATTTGATGGTCATTTGTTCCTCGTCGATCTCTTTGCGCAGTCGCTGGGCGCGCAAGGCGGCCCTAACATCTCCCGATCGGTCAATTTGAACCACCTACGCCTTTATGATGTCTCCTATATGCGGTCGATCGCCCGTCCGGCAACGACGTTAGCTTGTCGATCTTTCAACGACGTCCAACATTAGCGCCGAATGGGCGAAGGCGGCGCCTGCTCTCATTTCCGCGGCGACCCAGACTGCTTCCATCAGCTCTTGCGCAGTCGCTCCCGACCGTAGCGCTGCCCTCGTGTGGCCCTGGATGCAGTAAGGGCACTGCGTCACATGGGCGACCGCCACCGCTATCAGCTGCTTCGTCTTTTTCGAAAGAGCGCCATCTGCAAACACGGCTTGGCTGAACGCCTGAAAGGCGGCTTCGGACTTTGGCGCCAGCTCGCGCCGCTTTTGGGCGTGCTCAGGCGTGGCCTTTGGATACATTTCATTGCTCATCGTTTGATACCGTTGGACGTAAAGACCCCTGCCTGCCTGTAAGCCGCTCAGAAAGGTCGATTGCTCTCAGTCCTTGAGCAACGGACACTTCGAGTCAGAGAGCTTCCCGAAAGCCTGATCGCCGGGCATCGTCTCCACAAGTCGATAGTAATCCCACGGCTGTTTCGATTCTGAAGGCGTCTTGACCTGCATGATGTACATTTCATGTTCCATCAACCCATCAGCGCGGATTTTGCCATTGGACGTAAACATGTCGTCGATCTTCGCCTTGTGCAGTTCCGCCATGACCTTATCTGCATCAGTTGTTTTGGCGGCCTTGACCGCCTTGAGATATGTGAGCGTCGCCGAATAATAGGCGGCCTGGGTCATCGTTGGCTCGCGTTTTGTTTTTTCGAAGAAACGCTTCGCAAACGCCCGGGTCTTGTCGTTGAGATCCCAATACCAACCCGTCGTAAGGTAGAGGCCCTGGGCAGTTTCCAGACCCAGACTATGGATGTCGGTGATGAATGCGAGTAACGCGGCGGGCTTCATTTTCTTCGTGACCCCAAACTGATTGGCGGCCTTGAGCGAGTTGGTGAAATCACCGCCGGCGTTGGCAAGACCCAGAACCTGCGCACCCGAATTCTGCGCCTGCAAAACAAAGGAAGAAAAGTCGGACGTCGCCAGGGGGACCCGCACGGAGCCGACAATCTTGCCACCACTGGCGGTCACTACGTTGGCCGCAGCATCCTGAAGCTGGGTGCCAAAGGCATAGTCAGCCGTCACGAAGAACCACGACTTTCCGCCTTGCTTTAAAATGGTGGTGGCGGTCCCGTTACCGAGCGCCGTGGTATCGTAGGCATAATGTACCGTGTAAGGCGTACAATCCTTGCCGGTGAGCGATGCTCCCGCAGCACCAATGGCGAAAAACGGAGTCTTCTTCTCTTTTGCGACCGTTGCCATTGCAATGTTGACGCCGGTATTGGAACCGCCGAGTACCATGGTCAGGCCATCTCGATCCGCCCACTCGCGAAATTTCTCAGCGCCGAGGTCCGGCTTGTTTTGATGGTCAGTTACGAGTAGCTCGATCTTCTTTCCAAGTACGGAACCGCCAAAATCGGCGATTGCCATTTTAGCGGCTTCGACGCCGCCGGGTCCAATGATGTCCGCATAAACGCCGGACATGTCATCGATATCGCCGATCACGACTTTGTTTGCTTCGGCATATGCTGCTGATGCCGATATGGAAGCGCACGCCACCAAAGCAATCGCGCAAAGCTTGCTTCTCCTGTTCATTTTTTTGCGTCCTTCCTTAACGATTGGCACCGCCCCAAAATTTCGTTTTCCAAAGCCAAGTCAGATATCCTGCGGCAAAGGCCGGTCCGCATCCGGCTGCACCAAGGCCGCGCTGGTATCGCTTCCGGAGGTTTGAAAACCGCAGCACTTACCACCGTACGGTCGCCGCGATGACGAGAGCCAACAACGCAATAATCGCAGCCATATCGATAGATCTCGGATCCCGAGATCTCGGATCACGGCGGCGCTTGTCTGAATTTCTCTGCATGACCCGCGCTCCTGCTGCGGATGCTTCAGAATAACGTTCTTCGGAATTCCAAACTCGGCAATAGCCGTCGCTCGCTTAACGTTGGCGATCAGGACGAAACCCATTTTCCAAAGAAATCTATGCCAAAGATTACTTTTGACAAACGAATAATATCGACGCTTGATATCTATAAGATCAATATCAAAGGAGCTGCCGATGGACACCGAACTGGCCAGAACCTTCCTCACGGTTGTTACAGCGGGCAACTTTATTAATGCCGCGGATCGACTTCACGTCAGCCAGTCGACGGTCAGCACGCGCATTCATACACTTGAAAACCGACTGGGTTGCACGCTCTTCGTCCGCAACAAGGCTGGTACGACGCTAACGCCCGCCGGACGCCAGTTTCAACGGCACGCGGCCACGCTGGTCCGAACAATAGAACAGGCGCGCCACGACATCGGAATTCCTGAAGGGTTTAGCGGAACGCTCGTTGTTGGCGGCCGGATTGGCCTGTGGGAGGAATTTCTGTTGCAGTGGCTTCCATTGATGAGGGAGGCTAAACCGGAGATATCGATACGCGCCGAAAGCGGTCTTGAATCGGCGCTTATGCAGGGGCTCGTCGAAGGTCGGATGGATATTGCAGTCATGTACACTCCACAAAGTCGTCCCGGCTTGAAAATCGAGCAATTGTTTGAAGAACAACTTATCCTGGTTTCGACAGATCCGAGCGACGAACCTGAGCCCCAACCTGGCTATGTCTACGTGGACTGGGGGCCGGAATTTTATGCAAGACACAGTGTCTGCTTTCCGCATTTCGGTGGTCCTTCGCTAACCGCGAATATCGGCTGGTTGGGATTGCAGCACGTATTGACGAACGGCGGCTCCGGCTATTTCCCCAAGCGGATCGTATTGCCCCACCTCAAGGCCAACCGGCTCAATGTGATCGGCAGTGCGCCCGAATTTTCAATGCCCGCATACGTCGTTTATCCTATTGAGTGCGATCGCGACCTGTTCGGCAGTGCGCTCGAGATCATGCATCGAATCGCTAACCCGAAAGCGACAACTAAAGCTGGCAAGACGACCGCGAAGCCATCTGCGCGAAAAGTTCGCTAGATCGTCATCACGCTCGCATTCCTACGTTCGCGCAACAATGCGAAGCAACAGCTGGATGTCGTGTCTCGCCACCTTCTTCCATTTTTATGTATCTATTTTTCCGCATTAACACGCCAATATTTCTCGTTTGCAAAATTGGAGAAAGGGTCGAGAGTACTTTGCCTCGACCAAAGATTTTATCCGACACTACATGGTGGACGATGCGAGCGTTCTCGCGCGCCGCTTTGGGGCCTTGGGATCGAAGCAATGGGCAAAATCGAGTTGCAACAACCAACGAACCACGGCGTTACGGTTCACGATTATTCATCACCTGCTTGCTGGATGCATGAAGTCGATCCGGGCTATCTCGGGTATTGGTCTCGCCAAGAAGTCCTCGTCTTTCTCAAATCGCTACTGGAGCAAGAGCGCGGTGGCACCAAAGCTTTCGCAAACATCGGTCAAGCAGCCAACCTGAAAATTGCTGACCTAATCCTCGGGTCTGAATTGGACCAAGGAGAGATTTGCGTGCTGCTCCAAAACGAAATCGCGATGAGAGGGGCGGCCGTCGCAGTTCCCCGCAAAAGGCTGACCAACGAACATCGCACGAAATGCAGCCTTGAGCACGCGATTGCATCCGCGACAGCTAATCAGGCTGAGTTGGTCCAGACGATCGAGCAAGCCGTTCCAAATATTTTTGATCCAGAATTGAACTCTCATCTCACTAAAATGCTGCAACTGCATCGGAAGCAAATAGAGCAACTCAAAACCCTTCTCACATAGAGGCGTGGGATCATGCGCGTTCTTCCACACGACCGTCGATCCGACCGCACGGCAAAAATGAACTGCGACAGCAATGATCGTCGAGACGGGTAAATCGGCATGCCGAGAGATAGGCTTGGGCCGCCGCAATGTGTCCTTTTCGCTTTCATTCGCGGCCGTCACCCCTGAGAACGGATGGCATCAGCATAAAACCCTATTTCCATCCCAGAAAGCGTGTAGCGTAATCGAATAATCGTAATCGAAGAACCTACCGATGCTCTCTGCTGCTGATACAACGAACTATTTCGATACGCGCGGTCACCCTACCGGTTGGCGGCGCTATCTTTATTCAACCAATCACAAAGACATCGGCACGATGTACTTCGTGTTCGCGATGTGCGCGGGGTTGATTGGCGGAATCCTTTCCGTCGTGATCCGGATGGAACTGCAGCAGCCGGGTCTGCAGATTTTCACCAATACGCACACCTACAACGTGTTCGTGACCGGCCATGGCCTGATCATGATCTTTTTCACGCTGATGCCGGCGATGATGGGCGGATTCGGCAACTGGATGGTACCGCTGATGATCGGCGCACCGGACATGGCGTTTCCGCGCATGAACAACATTTCGTTTTGGCTGCTGCCTGCGTCGTTTGCGCTGCTCATCATTTCGATGTTCGTAGAGGGCGAGCCTGGCGCAAGCGGCGCTGGCACCGGTTGGACGCTGTACGCGCCACTCTCGACGTCCGGTCACCCCGGCCCGGCCGTCGATTTCGTAATCCTGTCGATCCATATCGCGGGCGCTTCTTCAATCCTGGGTGCGATCAATTTTATTACCACCATCTTCAATATGCGCGCCCCAGGCATGACCTTGCATAAGATGCCGTTATTCGCATGGTCGGTCCTCGTGACCGCGTTCCTGTTGCTGTTGTCTCTGCCTGTGCTTGCCGGCGCGATTACCATGCTCCTTACCGACCGCAACTTCGGAACGACGTTTTTCGGCGCCGAAGGCGGCGGGGATCCGGTGCTGTTTCAGCACCTGTTCTGGTTCTTCGGCCATCCCGAAGTCTACATCATGGTGTTGCCGGGCTTCGGCATCGTCAGCCATGTTGTCTCCACTTTCAGTCGCAAGCCGATCTTCGGCTACCTAGGAATGGTCTATGCAATGGTTGCAATCGGGTTCATCGGCTTTGTCGTCTGGGCTCATCACATGTACACCGTCGGCATGTCGAGCAGCGCCCAAGCCTACTTTGCGTTTGCCAGCATGGTGATCGCGGTGCCGACCGGCATCAAGGTCTTTTCGTGGATCGCCACCATGTGGGGCGGCTCGATAGAATTCAAAACGCCGATGTTGTGGGCGATTGGTTTTGTTTTTGTGTTCACGATCGGGGGCGTCACCGGTGTTGTGCTCGCCAATCCGGGCGTCGACCGGGTGCTACAGGATACTTATTACGTGGTTGCGCATTTCCACTACGTGCTGTCCCTCGGCGCCGTTTTCTCAATCTTCGCGGGTTGGTACTACTGGTTTCCGAAAATCACCGGATACATGTATTCAGAAACCATCGGCAAGCTGCACTTCTGGCTGACCTTTGTCGGCGTCAATCTAGCGTTCTTCCCGATGCATCTCCTCGGACTGTCGGGAATGCCCCGACGCATTGCCGATTATCCGGACGCCTTTGCGGGTCTGAACCAGATTGCGTCTGTCGGGTCCTATATTTCTGCCGTAGGCTTGATCGTATTCTTCGTGGGCATGGCCTATGCCTTCTTTCGCAAGCAGGAGGCTGCCGACAATCCGTGGGGGCCCGGTGCGACCACGCTGGAATGGACTCTGTCCTCACCACCACCATTTCATCAGTATGAAGTTTTGCCGCGTATCGAATAATTGCACCGGAGAAACCACGTACATCACAGGCCAGTTGGAGGACACCCGATTGCCAAAAGAGACGCTCAAGCAGCGGGACAAAAGAGAACTGGATCTTCAACTGGACGAGGAATTGGAGGGAACATTTCCGGCCAGCGATCCATTGAAGATAACTCGCTACTCCAGCGAAACCCCTGCCCCCGCAAGACCGTCGCGGAGCACCAATATCGCGCTGAGGCCGTCACGTTACGCTCGGAAGCTACTTAGAGGCTGTCTGGCGGCCAAGCGATCACCAAGCTTCAAGTGACGAGTCACCCTCTGACGCAAATCCGTTGGGCGGCAAATTGCCAAATGGCTGACGCCGATAGTCAGTTGGAGAAGGACGGCTACTGGCTGGCGCGACCTGGCTATGGGTATCCTTGGGGGATATCCACCGAGGTCGCGACTGGGTCTTTTCGAGAACTCTTAATCTCACCGGCATCACCGCTTACCGAAGGGAGAGCGGAATTGCCGCTCTCTCCGATCGATCCGTTAATGCTGGGCAGGCTTCGCGGGCACGGAGGCGGGGCTGTTGTCGGGACGAGCTTGGCCCGTCGTGGCGCCGCTCGCGTTTGACATCTCCAATGCACTCATGCCGTTCGGGCCTATGGTCATCAATATGGGGGTGCCATCTTTGGTTTTGGCCTGGATCAAGAAGGCGTCTTGCAGGACCTTGACCTCGGAGAATCCGGCCTTTTGCAGATCTTGCTTGAGCTTTTCTACGCTCAGAACAGACTGTTGACCTGCGTTTTTCTGTTCGGCAGCATTTGGTGAAGGTGAATTGGTCGCGCCGGTCGTGGACTGAGCAAAGGCAGTTCCCGAAACAGCAAGCGCCAACGCGAGGGTGGACATGAATACGGCATTACGCATGACATAGCTCCTGTGCTTTCGAAATTCATCTCTGAGACGAACCTAATTAAAGACAGTGCGCCACTTAATCGTTCCATGGCCTGATCTGCGTAGTTTCCGAGTCTAGCCGACTGTTAAATCGGTTACTGGCCGGAATTCACCGGCGGCACCGGTCGAGAAATGGTACCGGAAGCCTTCACCTCCACCTTGTCAACCTTCGCCGGGAGTTGATGGCTTGCTATCAAGAATTGGGCGCCGAGCATGAAGGACATGAAGAGGACATATACCCACCACGGACGAGAACTCATCACTGCCCGAACGCTGTGTGACGTCTCTTGGGACGCGCTATTGAACCCAGTCGGGTGCGGTAGGAGCCCAACCAAGCGAGTAGCAATCGTGCGGGGATCAGCACAAAGCACAGCCCTGTCGGGCAAAGCGCTAATTAACGCGGCCAATCTCCGAGCCGCAGTTTCTCCCGGCAACCGAGCCAATTTGGCAGCCTCCTGCCACGGGTCCACATCCGACCGCGCCAATCCGGAAAGGACGCTGATCGACATCCCGTTTCTGTCCTCGCCAATCGGCGCGAATAGAAAGTCATTGAATTCGGATGGAGGGAGAGGAATTGGTACAGGCCGCAGCATTTTAGCCACCGATATTCGTCGTCCGTCATCGAACAAACAGCTCGTGATGCTTTTTCGATCCATCGAATTAAGGTTATATCGGGCTACGAATAGTCGGGGTCAGGATCGGAAAATACCTAGACACGCGCTTTTTCCCACTGGCAAATATCCTATAGTACACCCAACATTTTGTGTCCCGGTCGCCAGCGGGCGCTCGTTAAAGGCGTCCACCGTCCGCGTGATTAGCTCTTTCGCTACGCTCTCGAATGCGTCGTCGAACGTTACGATCATCGTGTCCGGATACAATGAGGATAGCACTAAGTAGTTTCCGAACGTGCCTTGGCACGACGCTGTCGAGTAATCACTTCGCCGAATGCTTTCGTTCCTCACGCGTTCAATGGGAGTTCATTGGGCGGCACAAGCGCAGCGCCGTTGGCACCTCGTGGCTTGCCAGCCTTGTCAAGAAGTTCGAGGAACGGCTTGACGATATCGATCGGCATCGGAAAGACGACCGTGGAATTCTGCTCGGCGCCGATCTCGGTCAGCGTTTGCAGATAACGCAGTTGCATGGCGGCTGGGATGCTCCCGAGAATCTGTGCGGCGTTGACCAGGGTTTGCGACGCCTGAAACTCGGCTTCCGCATGGATAATCTTGGCGCGCCGGTCGCGTTCGGCTTCCGCCTGTTTGGCGATCGCGCGCACCATGTTTTCCGTGAGTTCCACCGTTCTGATCTCGACGTTGCTCACCTTGATCCCCCAGGTTTCGGTCTGGGTGTCCAGAATGCTCTGTACATCCGTGCTGAGCTTCTTTCGTTCCGAAAGCATCTCATCGAGCTCATGCTGACCCAGCACGGCGCGCAGGGTTGTCTGCGCGAGCATGTTCGTAGCGGGAAGATAGGATTGAACCTGAATGATGGCTCGTTCGGGGTTGACGACGTTGAAGTAGAGCACCGCGTCGACCTTCATTGACACGTTGTCGCGAGAGATCACGTCCTGCGTGGGGATTTCGATCACCTGGATGCGTAAATCCACTCGCACCAGTTCCTGAAAGAACGGAACCAACAACACGAGGCCCGGTCCTTTGACCTTTTGGAAGCGTCCTAACGTAAAAACCACTGCGCGCTCATATTCGCGCAAAATCCTCACGCTTTTGGCGAAAACAAGTGCCACAACCAAGACGATTGGGATGACATAGGCATATGATGAGAAGAACATGGCGGCGCTTCCTCCGGGATGAGAGTAAGAGATATTCAGCGCCGAACGCGAAGCGGCCGTACAAGTCGATGCAGCACCCCGTCGGCCGCAGCCGAAATCGGGTCGCCTTACCTGGGGCTGTGATGAAGGATATGGCGCAGTGATGCCGCCACGATAGGTTCGGAAACTACGTACCTGTTGCTTACTGCGGGGTCGCGACCGGCGATTCACGTTGGACGGGCGGCTCGTCCGCAACTGTCTCGGCGGCGGCAAGCGCTAACCGCGCAAGCGCGGGAAGAGACTTGACGCCGGTTTTCTTCATGATCGAGGCGCGATGGGTCTCGACCGTGCGCTGGCTGATGCCGAGATCGGCGGCGATATTCTTGCTGGGGTGGCCGGCGAGGACCAGGTCCATGATCTGCCGTTGTCGCGGCGTGAGAGCCGCAATGTGGTTCGCCGCGGCCTCCCGCCAGGCGAGCGACTTGCCCGAATCTCGAGATTGCTCGAGAGCGCGGTCGACACTGGCGCGCAGGTCGCTGTGATGGAACGGCTTCTCGATGAAATCCAAAGCGCCCGCTTTCATGGCCTCTACCGCCATCGGCACGTCTCCGTTGCCGGTGATCATGATGGCGGGCAACCGATGGCTCGAATGGCTTAGATGCTGCAACAATTCGAGGCCGCTCATTCCGGGCAGGTATGCATCGACCAGCAGGCAGGCCTCGCGGCTTGGACGATAGGCTTCGAGGAAGTCCTCGCAGCTCGCAAAATCTTCGACGGTGCGGCCGTCCGCCTCAAGTACCTTGCGGATTCCGTCGCGTATATGACTGTCGTCGTCGACAACATAGATGACTTGTCCGGAATTGTGGTGCTCTTCGGCGGCGTGACCGCTTGGTGGAAAATGGGTTGCGGATGGCGACGCCGGGAGGAGGCGTTGCACGACTTGATTTAGCTCCTTCAACCGCACAGGCTTGTTGAGTTGGACGCAGTCATGACGCGCAATATCGCGCAGCGTGCTTGTCGATATGTCACCGGTCAGGACGATGACGGGGATCCGACGATGAAGTTGCGCGCGCAGCTTGTCAACAACCTGGAGCCCATCCAGTCCCTTCGGCAGATTGTAGTCCGCAAGGATGAGATCAGGCCGGATCTTGCCTCGCGCGACTAGATCGAGTGCGGCGATCCCGTCCGGCGCCGTGGCAGTATGACAGCCGTGGTCCTTGAGCAGGAGATCGAGGAGCTTGCGCACCTCGGGGTCATCCTCGATGATCAAAACGGCGCCTGTGCGTTGCACCTCCTCGGCAATCGTCTCATCGATTGCCGGTTGACGGTCTTTCACGTGTACGGCGGCTGAACTCAGTGGGAGCATGATGTCGATCGCGAAAACCGAGCCCTTGCCTGGCTGTGAGCGAACACGCACCCGGTGGCTGAGAAGATCGGCCAGACGCTGTACGATCGAAAGACCGAGGCCGAGGCCGCGGCTGCGTTCGCGCGCGGCGTTGTCAATCTGGTGGTATTCGTCGAAGATCGTCTGAAGTTCTTCGTTGGGGATGCCGACGCCGGTATCCCAAATTTCGATGCTCAGCACGTCTTTGCGGCGTCGGCAACCGAGTAATACCTTTCCTCGCGTGGTATATTTCAACGCATTCGAAAGCAGGTTGCGGATCATCTGCTCAAGCAGACGCGGATCGCTGTAGGTCGATAGACCACACTGGACAACTCGCAGGGCGAGGTTTTGCGCTTGTGCGTGATAGGTGAACTCGTCCTTCAATCGGCCTAACAGATCGGCGATCGGGAAACTGACCATCTCCGCGTGGACGGTGCCCGCTTCGAGCTGGTTGATGTCGAGCAGCGCATTCAGCATCCCCGACATGGCCGCAGCTGTCTCGTCGAGCCGCGCGACCAGCTCCAAGGCCTCTTCCTTCCTGTCGTCCCTGATCCTTCTGTCGAGCGCGCCTCGCATCAAGCAGAGTGCTTGCAACGGCTGGCGGAGGTCATGACTTGCAGCAGCGAGAAAGCGCGATTTGGCGACATTGGCGAGCTGCGCTTCCCGCTCGGCCGTCTCCAAGGCATCCGCCGTATGCCTCCGTTCAGTGATATCGGCAAAGGTGATGACGACGCCTTCGACGCCGTTGTCCTGGGTGTGATAGGGCAATATCCGGCGGATGTACCAAGCGCCACTCCGTGCTTCGATCTCCCGCTCAACGGCCTTAAGGGTCTGCAGCACCGCTCGCGCGTCTGCGAGAAGCGCGCTATCGGCCGCCAGTGAGTTTAGGTCCGCGAGCGGTCGGCCGATATCGCCGGGAATGACGCTGAAGAGCGCCTTGGTGGCCGGCGTAAAAAAACGGATGTTGAGCTTGGTGTCGAGAAAGAGCGTCGCGACATCGGTGCTGTAAAGGATATTCTGCAGATCGTTGGAGGTCGTACGCTGCCGCTCCAGCGTTTCCTGAAGCTGACTATTGAGAGCGGTCAGCTCCTCGTTAAGCGATTGTAATTCTTCCTTCGACGTCAGGAGCTCTTCATTGGTGGATTGGTATTCCTCATTTAAGGACAAGGCTTCTTCGTTGATCGCTTTCTGTTGTTCGCTGGATATCTCAAGGTTGCGAATAGCGCCCAACAGTTCTGTTCTCGTGACCTCAAGTTCCTGCTCGAGTTCAGCGACCCGGGTAGCGTTTAATGGCGTGGCACGGCGTGCTTTCTTTTGCTCGCGCGCTGGCTCATCGATGAAGCAGACCAGCAAGAGGTTCTCACCCTCGCCCAAAACCGGATGTACGGCGATGTTGAACGCGTTCGCGCCCTGGTTCGCGCGGCCGCCCTCGACGACAACACGCAGATTTTCTTGAGTGGCCCGCTGTATGGCGGATCGAAGCCTGATGCGGATGTTGGGGCGTGCCATGGCGAGCAGATCGCGCGTCGGATGGCCCGCCGGTACGTGAAGATAGCGATCGGTCGGTCCCTGATAATAAAGACATTCATGCTTGTTGTTGATCAGCACGGCCGCCGGCGCATAACTCTCCATCACCAGCCGCCTGCAAAGCTCGGCGAGTGTGGTTTGGCGCGAGGGAGCAGGGTCTTGTCCGGCGTGCGCGGGCAGGGGCAGGCCGTCACTGACGCTCTGCGAAAAGCCGAGTTCGCCGGGCCGGCTGCGGCCGATGTGCCGGTAGATCCGCTCGGGTTTGGAGATCGCTTCAAAACGGCCGTCGGCGTTGACCACCGTCTCCGAGTTGCCGAGCAGAAGAACGCCACCCTGGCGCAACGCAAAGTGGAAGAGCGAGATAACCTTCGCCTGTGCCTCGGGGAGCAAATAAATGAGAAGATTGCGACAAGAAACCAGGTCAAGACGGGAAAACGGCGGATCGGCCAAGACATCTTGTACGGTAAAGACCACAACAGCTCGCAGCTCGGGCAAAACCCTGTAGCCTTGATCTTCCTTGGTAAAGAAGCGGGCCAGACGTTCCGGCGATACCTCCGCCTCGATCGTTTCCGGGTAGAGCCCTTCTCTGGCGCTGGCGATGGCGTCCGAATCGACATCGGAGGCGAAGACCTGGAGCTTGATGTTGCGCTTCGCCGCGCTGATCTGCTCGCGGAAGAGCATGGCTAAGGAATAGGTCTCCTCACCCGTGCTGCACCCCGCTATCCAGATTCGCAGCGGCTGATCGGGCGCATGGTTGCGGACCAGGTCAGGAACGATCTTCTCCGCCAGGAGATCAAACACCTTCGGATCACGGAAGAAGCTGGTGACATTGATGAGCAAGTCCTTGGCGAGAAGGTCCAACTCACGAGCGTCGCCATGCAGGATCTTGAGATAGCGATCCATATCGTCGGTCTCGACCGCCGCCATCGCCAAGCGCCGTTCGATCCGACGTTGCAGCGTCCCCGGCTTGTAGAGGCTGAAGTCATGGGCGGTCTTTGCGCGCATAAGGTCAATGATCTTGTGCAGCCAATCCTGCGCCGCATCCTGTGGCCGCGAGCCGTTCTGCGTGCGCGTGACGGCCATCCGCCGATCGTATTTGACGAGCGCGTCGGGAATCTTGGCGACGGAAAGCACTAAATCCACCGCACCCGTCAGAATCGCATTGCGTGGCATGCCGTCATGGGCGGCCTCGTCGGGGTCCTGCGCGATGACGAGCCCGCCTTTTTCCTTCACGGCTTTCAGCCCTAGGCTGCCGTCGGCCCCGGTGCCCGACAGGATCACGCCGACAGCACGCTCGCCGTAATCCTCCGCCAGAGAGTGCAACAAAAAGTCGAAAGGCAAGCGCGCGCCGTGACGCGCCAGCGGCTCTGAGAGGTGCAGAGCGCCACCGCCGATCGATAGATAGGTCCCGGGAGGAATGACATAGAGGTGGTCGGGCTCAAGCGGCGCTCCATCTGCGGCTTGGCGCACGACCATCTGAGTGTGGTCGGCCAGCAGGTCCACCATCATGCTTTCGTGGGTCGGATCGAGATGCTGGACGAGGATGAAAGCCATGCCGTTACCGGCGGGAAGGGCTTCGATGAACTTTCTACAGGCGTCGAGGCCACCCGCCGAGGCGCCTATCCCGACGATGAGGAAGTCGTCTGGTCCCCGCGGGGGGCCGCGCACCGGCAGCGCACACCCGGTTGATCGGGGACGCGTTGTTTTGGTCCGAGATGGACGGCTTCTAGGCATTCCCCATTCGTCCTCCGGAAACGCCCGTTCGTGGGAAGGGGTCGCTAGAGGATATTATAGGTTCTCTACCTCGGCAGCGCGAGCGGCATTGACGCGCGTCGGTGGCGCCGGGCGGCCGGAGTAGACGTCGGTCTACGTAGTTTCCGGGCCTGCTGTGGCAATCTCATATCGGCTATGGTTGGGGCTCCCGGGGCCCAGAGCGGACCGGTATCGGCCAGCGTGCGCGTTATCGGGCTCAATGCTTGCGCCGCCGTGCCAGATTTGGCCCTCCCCCGCGCCCTCTTGCTCGAAAGGGACTGTCTTTGACAATGCACATTTCCCGCCGGCGATCCACTTTGGCCCGTGCGTACCGCAACGCGCCCGAATTGCTCGAGCGCATCACAATGGGGTGAATGAAAGCGATGGGGAAGCGAAGTGAATCGATGAAAGCGCTCCGCGTCCTCGTGGTGGAGGACGAGATCCTGATCGGCATGCTGCTTGCTGACACACTCGGCGCGATGGGCTATGAGGTTTGCGCAATCGAGGCAACAGAGACCGGCGCGGTGGCCGCCGCCGCTCGATGCAACCCGGATCTGATGATAGTAGATGCGCGGCTGCGCGATGGAAGCGGTGTCACGGCGGTCGAGGAAATACTCAGAACCAGATGGGTCCCGCACGTGTTCGTCAGTGGCGAAACTTTGACGATACAAGCACTGAGACCGGGCGCAATTGTGATCCAAAAGCCTTTTCGTGAAATGGACCTCAGTCGCGCTATTCAACGCGCACTCGATGCCGCAGCCTCCTCTTAAATCCACGACGCATGTCCTGGCCGGACCGTCGGCGGCGATCCAGGTTTTTGATATTCTTTGCTAAATGCGAGATTCCGGAATCCAGCAACCTGGACGAGAGCCCGCGAGGCTCTACGTAGTTTCCGAACCTTTGCGCAACGGCCACGTTCGATAATCTATGAAGATTGGCGGTAGCTACCGTCGCTTGCCAAGGATTCGACAATCAAAAATACAGTCGGGGTTCGGGCGATGGAACATGCAACTCCGGTTTGGCCTCTGGTCCTGTACTGTGCCGCAGTCATTGCTCTCGTTGGTGGTATGACTGCCGTTTCCTATGTTCTCGGACAGCAACATACCAGCAAAGCGACGATCGAGCCGTTCGAATCCGGAATCGTGACCGTCGGCTACGCGCGGTTCCGCTTGCCCGTGAAGTTTTACCTCATCGCGATGTTCTTCGTGATCTTCGACCTGGAGACGGTGTTCATCTTCGCTTGGGCGGTCGCGTTCCGTGACGTCGGCTGGGTCGGATACATCGACATGCTGGTGTTCGTGGGAGTCCTCGTCGCCGCCCTCGTCTATCTATGGCGGCTCGGCGCGCTGGATTGGGGGCCACAGCGGGAACGGCCGCCCGCTCATTATCGGAGCTGACCGTGATGCGGTGGCAGTTGACCAAATCGGCGCCGGCGGCCAGTGACTCGGTTGATGAGTCGATCAAGCGGCATCTCATTTTAACGCGGCTACAGGACATTGTCGCCTGGGGTCAAAAGAACTCCATCTGGCCGTTCAATTTCGGTCTTTCCTGCTGCTACGTCGAGATGGCGACCGCATTCACGAGCAAATACGACATCGCCCGTTTCGGCGCAGAAGTCCTGCGCGCCACACCTCGTGAAGCCGACCTGATCGTTATCTCGGGCACGGTTTTCCTCAAGATGGCGCCGGTCATCAAGCGGCTCTACGATCAGATGATGGAGCCGCGCTGGGTTATCTCCATGGGCTCCTGCGCCAACTCCGGCGGCATGTACGACATCTACAGCGTTGTCCAGGGTGTCGATAGCTTTCTGCCCGTGGACGTCTACGTGCCGGGATGCCCGCCGCGCCCTGACGCGCTACTTGAAGGTCTCATTCTGCTGCAGCAATCAATCGGCAAAGAGCGCCGGCCGCTGAGCTGGACCATCGGTCCGCAAGGCGTGGAGCACCCGAGTCATCCAAGCTTGCGCGACCTCAAACGCTCCGAGCGGCAGCAGGCCACGGACCTGCGCACCCCGGACGGGATCTGACCGATGCTCGCCGGTCTCGCTCGCCAGGAGGTCTCTCCGGCCGTGGGCGCGGAGTTAAAGGAACGCTTCGGAGCAAAGACGTTCGTGTCGCAATCGACACATGATGAGATCCCGACATTCTGGGTCGCACGCGCGATGGCGCACAGTGTCCTCGACTATCTCCGGACAGGAATAACGCGCCCGTATCGCATGCTCTTCGATCTTACCGCCATCGATGAGCGTCAGCGTCTCCATCGCCAGGACCAGCCGGCGAGCGACTTCACGGTCGTCTATCACCTGCTTTCCTACGAGCGTAACGCGGACGTGCGCATCAAAGTCCCGCTCACCGGCAGCGCGCCCACGCTCACCACGGTAACGGATCTCTGGCCCGCGGCGAACTGGTACGAGTGCGAAGCCTGGGACATGTTCGGCATCACCTTCGATGGGCATCCACATCTGCGGCGGATCCTCATGCCGCCGACATGGAAGGGCCATCCCCTGCGCAAGGACCATCCGGCGCGGGCGACGGAAGCAGGCCCATTCGAGCTCTCGGAAGCAAGAGAGGATGTGGAACAGGAGGCGCTACGCTTTCGGCCCGAGCAATGGGGGCTGCGCCGCCGCAGCGAGACCGACGAGTTCATGTTTCTCAATCTCGGGCCGAATCATCCAAGCGTACACGGCGTCTTTCGGATCGTGCTGCAGCTCGACGGTGAGGACATTGTCAATGCGGTGCCCGATATCGGCTATCACCACCGCGGGGCCGAGAAGATGGGCGAGCGTCAGTCCTGGCACACCTACATCCCCTACACGGACCGCATCGATTATCTCGGCGGCGTGATGAACAACCTGCCCTACGTCCTGGCGGTCGAGAAGCTGGCCGGGATCGAGGTGCCCGACCGCGTGCAGGTCATCCGCGTCATGCTGGCCGAGCTGTTCCGGATCATCAGCCATTTGGTGTTTTACGGCACCATGGCTCAGGATGTCGGCGCGATGTCGCCGGTGTTCTATATGTTCACCGACCGCGAGCGCGCCTTCGAAGTCATCGAGGCGATCTGCGGATTCCGGATGCATCCGAGCTGGTTCCGGATCGGCGGGGTTTCACAGGACCTGCCGCAGGGCTGGGATCGTCTGGTTCGGGAATTCCTCGACTATATGCCGTCGCGGCTCGACGAGTACGACACGCTCGTGATGAAGAACCGCATCTTCAAGCGGCGCACCCAAGGGATCGGCGCCTACGGCCTGGATGAAGCCATCGGCTGGGGTGTTACCGGCCCCGGGCTCAGGGCCTGCGGTTCTCAATGGGATTACCGCAAGCAGCGGCCCTATTCAGGCTACGAACAATTCGAATTCGAGATTCCGACCGGCAGCCGTGGCGACTGTTACGACCGCACGGCGGTGCGCGTCGAGGAGATGCGCCAGAGCCTGCGCATCGTGCGGCAATGCCTCGAGAACATGCCTGAGGGATCCTACAAATCGCGGCATCCCCTAACCACGCCGCCGCTCAAAGACCATACGATGCACGACATCGAAACCCTCATCACACATTTCCTGAATGTAAGCTGGGGGCCAGTGATACCGCCCGGCGAGGCCAGCGTCTGCATCGAGGCCACCAAGGGCCTCAACAGCTACTATCTGATCAGCGACGGCGGCACGATGTCCTATCGGACACGCATCCGGACGCCGTCGTTTCCTCATCTTCAGATGATCCCGCTGATGTGCCGAGGCTCCATGGTGGCGGATCTAATCGCCATCCTCGGCAGCATTGATTTTGTGATGGCCGATGCCGACCGTTGATGACACCTCCGTGCTGAGCCCGGCCGAGATAGAGGCCGTCACGGCCTTGGCACGCCAGTACGAAGCCCGACGCGGCGCCTGCATCGAGGCGCTTCGGATCGTTCAGCGTTCGCACGGTTGGATATCGGACGAGCGATTGCGTGAAGTGGCGCGCCTCCTCGAAATGTCCGCGGATGAGCTGGACGGCGTCGCCACCTTCTACAACCTGATCTTCCGTCGGCCGGTCGGGCGTCACGTCATCCTGATCTGCGACAGCGTCTCCTGCTGGATCATGGGCTACGAGACGCTGCGCGATGCCTTCCACACCCAGCTCGGCGTGCGGTTGGGCGAAACCACCTCCGATGGCCGCTTCACCCTTCTGCCGATCGTTTGTCTCGGTGCCTGCGACCACGCTCCGACGATCATGATCGACGACGACCTCCACCACGATGTCGACGCGGCGCACTTGGACGCGCTCCTGGAGCGATATCCATGACCGGAGGAAGGGAAGAGCGACCGCTCACGCAGAATATCCGGCCGGGCGAAGAGCCCCTCGATATCGAGACGTATCTGCGAGCCGGTGGTTACGCGGCATTGCGCAAATCCCTCGGCGGCATGACGCCCGAGGAGGTGATCCACGAGGTAACGGCGTCCAATCTGCGCGGGCGCGGCGGCGCCGGCTTCCCGACGGGCAAAAAATGGAGCCTCCAACCTGCCGACGTCGATGCTCGGGCGCGCAAATACCTCGTGGTCAATGCCGACGAGATGGAGCCCGGCACTTTCAAGGACCGGTTGCTGATGGAGGGCGACCCGCATCAACTGGTCGAAGGCACCGTCGTCAGCGCCTTCGCGATCCAGGCGAGCGTCGCCTACATCTTCCTGCGCGGCGAATACACGCTTGCCGCCCAGCGTCTGCAGCGCGCAATCGACGAGGCGCGCGCCAAGGGCTATCTCGGCAAGAACATCATGGGTTCGGGGTTCGACCTGGAGCTCCATCTGCACCGCAGTGCAGGACGTTATATTTGCGGCGACGAGACCGCGATGCTGACCGCTCTCGAGGGCAATCGCGCGATCCCGCGGGCGAAGCCGCCCTATCCGCAGATCAGCGGACTGTGGGGCAAGCCCACAGTGGTGAACAACGTCGAGACCCTTGCCAACGTGCCACACATCGTCAATCGCGGCGCCGATTGGTTCCGTGGTTTGGCGCGTGGCGAAGACGGCGGCACCAAGATCTATGGCGCCAGCGGCCGGGTGAAGCACCCCGGCGCGTGGGAGCTGCCGATGGGCACGACGATCCGGGAGATCCTCGAAGAACACGCAGGCGGAATGCGCGATGGCTACGCTTTCCGCGCCCTTCTGCCGGGCGGCGCGTCAACCCAGTTCCTCGTCGAGCAACATCTCGACGTCGCGATGGATTTCACATCAGTCGAGAAAGCCGGCAGCCGGCTCGGAACGGGCACAATGATCATCGTCGATGACCGGACGTGTCCGGTCGGGCTGCTGCACAACCTCCAGCACTTCTTCGCGCAGGAATCTTGCGGCTGGTGCACACCCTGTCGGGATGGACTGCCCTGGGTGGAGCGGCTCCTGGCGGCGATCGATGCCGGACAGGGAGAGATGCGCGATTTGGAGATTCTGGAAATGCATACCGATTTCCTCGGTCCGGGCAAAACCTTCTGCGCGCTCGCGCCCGGCGCCATGGAGCCGCTCGAAAGCGGCCTGAAATGTTTCCGGGGGGATTTCGAGCGGCACATCCAGCTCAAACGCTGTCCGTGGAGATAGAGGATGCCGCGCATCAACATCGATGGCACGGACTACGACGTAGCGGCGGGGCGCAATCTGCTCCAAGCCTGCCTCTCGTTGGGCATCAACCTCCCCTATTTCTGCTGGCACCCTGCGATGGGATCGGTCGGTGCCTGCCGCCAGTGCGCGGTGAAGCAGTTCCATGGCGACGACGACCAGCACGGGCGCATCGTCATGGCATGCATGGTCGAAACCGCCGAGGGCGCGCGCATCTCGATCGGCGATCCCGAGGCAGTGAAGTTCCGCGCCAGCGTGATCGAGTGGCTGATGACCAATCATCCGCATGACTGCCCGGTCTGCGAGGAGGGAGGCGAGTGCCACCTCCAGGACATGACGCTGATGACCGGGCACGCCTATCGCCGTTATCGCTTCAAGAAGCGCACCTTCCGCAACCAGTATCTGGGGCCCTTCATCACCCATGAGATGAACCGGTGCATCGCCTGCTACCGCTGCGTCCGCTTCTATCGCGAGTACGCCGGAGGCCGTGATTTCGATGTTTTCGCGGCCCACAATCATGTCTATTTTGGCCGCCATGAGGACGGCGTCCTCGAAAACGAGTTCAGCGGGAACCTCGCTGAAGTCTGCCCGACCGGCGTGTTTGACGACAAGCCGTTCGCGAAAATTTACGAGCGCAAATGGGATTTGCGGGGCACGCCATCGGTCTGCGTGCATTGCGCCCTCGGCTGCAACACAACGCCCAACGAACGCTATGGAAAGGCGCGCCGGATCCTCAACCGTTACAATGGCGAGGTGAATGGCTACTTCCTCTGCGATCGCGGCAGGTTCGGCTTCGACTTCGTCAACAGCCCTTTACGTTTACGTCAGCCCCTCCTGCGAAGGGACGCCCGCGAGAAGCCCGAGCCGGCGACGAAGGCTGAGGTCCTGCGCCGTCTGAAGGAGCTGCTGTCATTGGGCAAAGCGGTCGGCATCGGCTCGCCGCGGGCCTCGCTCGAAGCCAATTTCGCGTTGCGCGAATTGGTCGGCGCCGAGCGCTTCTATCTCGGACTGTCATCGAGCGAGCAGGAGTTGCTCGCCCTGATCATCGACGGCCTGCAGCGCGGTCCGGCGCGCGCCGCCTCGCTCAAAAACGCCGAGCAGGCGGATGCGGTGCTAATTCTGGGCGAAGACGTGCCTGATACCGCTCCCCGGCTCGCGCTAAGTCTTCGGCAGGCGATCCGCCAGAGATCGCTGGAGACCGCCGACCGGATGAAGATTCCGCGATGGCAGGACGCAGCCGTGCGCAATGCCGCGCAGCAGGAAAGGAGTCCACTCTTTATTGCCACGCCAGACGCGACACGGCTCGACGACGTGGCAACGTACCCGTTCCGCGGCGCGCCCGCCGATCTCGCCAGGCTTGGCTTTGCCGTGGCGCATGAGATCGATCCCGCATCCGCCGCCGTTCCGGATCTCTCGGACGAAGTTGGCGCGCTTGCGCGACAGATCGCCGAAACGCTCAGGAACGCGGAGCGCCCGCTCGTTGTGACAGGCACTGGATGCGCCAGCGCAGCCGTGATCCAGGCCGCAGCGAATGTGGCCTGGGCGCTGTGCGGGGCTGGTCGTGCCGCGGAGCTGTCCTTCGCGGTGCCCGAGTGCAACAGCCTGGGGCTCAGCCTCATCGGCGGCGGCACGTTACATGACGCCTTCGAGGCGGTCGAACAGGGCGCCGCCGAGATGGTCATCGTGCTCGAAAACGACCTCTATCGACGCGCCGAGCGCGCGGCCGTCGATCGCTGCCTGGATCGTGCGCGCTATGTCGTAGTGATCGACCACCTGCTGCATGAGACGGCTCGGAACGCGGAGATCGTGCTGCCCGCCGGCGCCTTCACCGAGGCCGAAGGCACCTTGGTGAGCAACGAGGGCCGAGCCCAGCGCTTCTTCCAACTTCTCGTGCCGGAGGGAGGTATCCAGGAGAGCTGGCAGTGGCTGCGGGATTTGCTCGACACTTCCGGCCGTGACCCAGGCTGGACACGGCTGGATGAGGTGACTGCCGCTTGCGCCAACGCGTTGCCAACGCTCGCCTCGATTCCACTGGTGGCGCCCGGTGCGAATTTTCGCGTCAATGGCGCCAAGATTCGGCGCGAAACGCATCGTTCCAGCGGCCGTACCGCGATCCACGCCGCAGCCACAGTGCACGAGCCCAAGCCGCCCGAAGATCCGGATTCGCCGCTCTCTTATACGATGGAGGGCTACTACGGCCCCATGCCATCCGCGCTCGTTCCCTATTTCTGGGCTCCGTCATGGAATTCCGTGCGGGCGGTCAACAAATTCCAGGACGAGGTGGGTGGTTCGTTACGCGGCGGCGATCCGGGCATCCGCCTCATTGAGCCCACTTCACACACAGCGACGCGCTACTACGACGAGGTGCCGGAAGCCTTCGCGAAGCGGGACGGCGAGTGGCTAATCCTGCCGTTGCACGAGATTTTCGGCAGCGAGGAACTGAGCCGTCTGGCGCCCGCCGTGGCCGAGCGCGTTCCGCAATCCTATCTCGCTCTGAACGCTGACGATGCGGCCAGCCTTCACATCGCGGAGGGCGCGATGGTGGCGGTCGACCTGGGCGGGGATATATTTCACCTTCCGGTCAGAGTGCGGCCCGACTTACCGTCGGGTGTTGCCGGCATGTTTGTTGGACTTTCCGGGTCGATCGGCCCTCTCTTGCCCGCTTGGGGGAACTTGACCGTGGAGCCCGGCGCGGTTGTCGGCGAGGACGGCCATCATGAGTGAACTGGCCTCTGGCATCGCGAACGTCTTCGGCATCCTGATCGCGCTGGTTGGGTTCGCGGCTTACCTGACGTGGATCGAGCGGCGGCTGCTAGGCTTTTTCCAGGACCGCTACGGGCCAAACCGAGTCGGTCCGTTCGGCGTCTTTCAGGTTGTCGCCGACATGATCAAGATCCTGTTCAAGGAGGATTGGATCCCGCCTTTCGCGGACCGCGCAGTGTTCGTACTGGCGCCCATGATTGTCATGGCGGCGCTGCTGATCGCGTTCGCCGTGATCCCGATCGCTCCCGGCATCGGCGTGGTCAGCCTCAATATCGGATTGCTGTTCTTTCTCGCGATGACGTCGCTCGCTGTTTACAGCACGGTGCTTGGGGGCTGGGCATCAAACAACAAATACTCGCTCATGGGCGGCGCTCGGGCAGCGGCGCAAATGGTGAGCTACGAAGTCTTCATGGGACTGTCGCTGGTCGGCGTCGTCCTGATGGCGGGTTCGTTCGACCTGACAGACATCGTCCGGTCCCAACGTGGCGTGTGGTACATCGTCCCGCAATTCCTCGGCTTCGTTGTCTTCCTCATTGCCGGCATTGCCGAGACCCACCGCCTGCCGTTCGATTTGCCCGAGGCGGAGAATGAACTGATCGCCGGATTCCATACCGAATATTCCGGGATGAAGTTCGGCATCTTCTTTATCGGCGAGTACGTCGGCATCGTTCTCATTTCGGCGATGATCGTGACATTGTTCCTGGGTGGCTGGCTCGGCCCGGTGTTGCCGCCGCTACTATGGTTCATGGTGAAGCTCGCCTTCTTCGTCGGCTTTTTCATCCTGCTGCGCGCGGCGCTGCCGCGACCGCGCTACGATCAGCTCATGGCATATGGCTGGAAGGTGATGTTGCCTCTCGCCCTGCTGAATATCGTTGTCACCGGTGCTGTGCTGCTGGCCGCGTGAGGCCGGAGAGGAATAATGATGTTTAGCGATCTACGAACACTCTGGACCGTCTTTCTCCACCTCTTCCGTCGCCCGGTGACCGTGCAGTACCCTGAGCAAAAGCCCTATTTGCCGCCGCGTTTTCGCGGCCGCATCATCTTGTCGCGGGACCCCGACGGCGAGGAACGATGCGTCGCCTGCAATCTGTGCGCTGTCGCCTGCCCGGTCGGCTGCATCGCACTTCAGAAGACGGAAGATGAGCACGGTCGCTGGTACCCCGAATTCTTTCGGATCAATTTCTCACGCTGCATCTTTTGCGGCTGGTGTGAGGAGGCCTGTCCGACCTACGCAATCCAGCTCACACCCGACTTCGAGATGAGCGAATACGAACGACCCAACCTCGTCTACGAGAAGGAGGATCTGCTGATCAGCGGCACCGGCAAATATCCCGACTACAGTTTCTGGCGCGTTGCCGGCAAGGCGATCGGCGGCAAGGACAAGGGCGAGGCCGAGCGCGAACAGCCGCCGTCAGACCCGCGCGGGCTTCTCCCATGATCGGCCCCTATCCGCTTGCGTACGTCGAGAAACAGCAAAAAAGGGAGAACCCTTTCAGGGCGCCATGACGATCGCCTTCTACATAGCTGCGGCTGTTGCGGTTGTTGCCACCGCGTTGGTGATTATCAATCTCAACGTGGTGCATGCGCTGCTCTGCCTCGTCATCTCGTTCCTGGCAGTGGCGATCGTCTTCTATGCTCTCGGCGCTCCCTTCGCGGCGGCTCTCGAAGTCATCGTCTACGCCGGTGCGATCATGGTGTTGTTCGTCTTTGTGCTCATCATGCTCAATACCGGAGGGGCCGCCATCCAACAGGAGCGGCACTGGCTGACGCCCTGGATCTGGGTCGGACCGGTCGGATTGGCCGCGATCCTTTTGGGCGAATTCGTCTATTTGCTGTGGCGCAATCCGGTGGCCGCCGCGAGCGGCGCCCTGGTCGAGCCACGACAAGTGGGTGCATTGCTCTTTGGTCCCTACCTGCTCGCGGTGGAGCTCGCGTCCATGCTGCTGCTCGCAGGACTGGTCGGCGCCTACCACGTCGGCCGTACGGACCGGCCAGCGGCCGACGAACGCGGGAGGATGGAGCGGTGAGCGTCGTCTTGATGCAACACGCACTCTTGCTGGCGATGGTCCTGTTCGCGCTCGGGACGATCGGCGTCCTGATGCGCCGCAACCTTATCGTCATGTTGATGTCGGTCGAGATCATGCTGAACGCCGCCGGGCTGGCTTTCATCGCTGCGGGCTCGCGCTGGGGACAGGCCGATGGTCAGGTCATGTTCATCCTCATTCTGGCCTTGGCAGCAGCGGAAGTCGCAGTTGGCCTCGCGCTCATCCTGCGGCTTTACCAGCGGCTCGACACGCTCGATGCCGATGCCGCGGACAAGATGCGAGGTTGATATGTTCAGCCCCCTGGCATTCATCCCGGCTTTCCCACTGCTCGGCTTCGCCATCTTGTTCGTGACCGCGGGCTTGCTGCCGAAGCGCTGGATCACGACCATTGGCGTCGGCTCTGTCGGTATTTCGGCACTCCTCGCTCTGATCGTCATGTTCGCCTTCCTGGGCGCGCCACAGCCCTACACCAAAGTCGTCTGGACCTGGATCGCCGTCTCCGGCCTTACACCGCACGTCGGTTTCTATCTCGACGCACTGTCGGGTTTGATGATGTTGGTCATCACCTTCGTCAGCTTTCTCATCCACCTCTATTCCGCCGAGTTCATGAGCGCGGACGAGGGATACAGCCGCTATTTCGCGTATATGAACCTGTTCGTCGCCTCGATGCTGGTGCTGGTGTTGGCAGACAACCTGCTGTTCCTCTATCTCGGTTGGGAGGGTGTCGGCCTTTGCAGCTATCTCCTGATCGGCTTCTGGTATCGTGATCCCGCCAACGGGCTCGCCGCGCGTAAGGCGTTCATCGTCACCCGGGTCGGCGACACCGCGATGGCGATCGGCGTCTTCGTTCTCTTCACCAATTTGGGCACGCTCGACATCCAGCCGCTGATGCAGCAAGCCGTCGTGCATTGGCCAGTAGGATCGGCGCTGCCGATCGCGGCGGCAGCATTGTTGCTCGGCGGCGCCGTCGGCAAATCGGCGCAGTTGCCGCTGCAGACATGGCTGCCCGACGCGATGGCTGGCCCGACACCGGTCAGCGCGCTCATCCATGCAGCGACCATGGTGACGGCTGGCGTCTATCTCATCGCCCGCACGCATGTTCTCTACGATCTTGCGCCACCGGTCCACACCGCCGTGGCGGTAATCGGCGCGCTCACGCTGCTTCTGGCCGGCTTCAGCGCACTCAATCAGACCGATTTGAAGCGCATCCTGGCCTACTCGACGATCAGCCAGATCGGCTACATGTTCCTTGCGCTCGGGGTCGGCGCCTGGTCGGCAGCCATCTTCCATTTTATGACACATGCCTTTTTCAAGGCCCTGCTGTTCCTCTCCGCCGGCGTCGTGGTTCAGCGCCTCGGCGATGAGCACGATATTTTCAGGATGGGCGGACTGCGGGAGCGGTTGCCGCTCGCCTTTTGGAGTTTCTTCATCGGCAGCATCTCGCTCGCGGCGCTGCCCTTGATCGACGCAGGCTTCTACAGCAAGGACCTCATCCTCTGGGAAGCCTGGTCCGACGGCGCCTTGGGTCCCTGGTTGTGGGCCGCAGGACTGTTTGGCGCCTTGCTGACAGCGATCTATATCTTTCGCGCCGTCTTTGTCGTGTTCTTCGGTCCTCTCCAGCTTGAACCCACGGGACCGACCGGTTGGCGCATCGCCATCCCGTTGGTCGTGCTCTCGATCCTCGCGCTGACCGGCGGCTTCGTCGAAATCCCACCCTACCTCGGCAACGTTCCGGCTTTTTCCGAACTCATGCAATCTGCGCTGCCGGCCCCTCGTGCGCTGGTCTCCGCAGGATCGAGCCTCGAGGTCATATTATCGGCAATCGCCGCCGCGGTCGCCATACTTGGCGTCGGCATCGCCTATATCGCATTCCGAAGTCGGCCCGCCTTCCTGCAAGCGCTGGTTCAGTCGCCGGCGAGCCTTGCGCTGCAACACTTCTGGGAAACTGACTGGGGCTTCGACTGGCTGTATGACCGGGCGCTGGTCCGCCCGTTTCTCTGGTTTGCCCGAATTGACCAGGGCGATTTCATCGATCGCTTCTACACTGGCCTGGCTTCGCTGAGCCGGCTGGCCTACCGGCAACTCAGCGAATCCGAGACCGGCCGCGTACGCCGGTACGCCGCGGGGATCACGGCGGGCTCCATTGTCCTCATCGCGATGCTGGTGTTCGCATGATCCTGCTCTGGCTCATTCTCACGCCACTTATTGGCGGCGTACTCGCGGGTTTCACCGGGCGCCGCAACAATGTCTGGCCGCGCTGGCTCTCGCTCGCCTGTTTGGCGATCGATCTTGTGATGATCCTGGCGCTGTGGGCGACACATTACGGCGCTGCGGTCACCCCCAACGGGACATGGCTTGCTCAGATCGATTGGCCTTGGATCCCGCAACTCGGCATCCGGCTTCAGCTCGGCCTGGATGGCCTGAGCCTGTTGCTGATCCTCCTTACCCTCGGGCTCGGCGTCATGTCGGTGATCGCTTCCTGGAGCGAGATCACTGAACGCGTGGGCTTCTTCCACTTCAATCTGATGTTGACCCTGGCGGGTGTGATCGGGGTCTTTCTGGCGCTCGATCTCTTCCTGTTCTTCTTCTTCTGGGAATTGATGCTGGTTCCCATGTATTTCCTGATCGCCGTCTGGGGGCACGAGCGGCGGATCTACGCAGCAATCAAGTTCTTTCTGTTCACCCAGGGAAGCGGGTTGCTGATGTT
>NZ_JBAVCF010000531.1:0-3556 GCF_049586575.1 Bradyrhizobium sp. | reverse complement strand
CATTCACGAACTTCGGAAAGTCATGGGCACCAGTAAAGTCGTGATTCCAGCGCCGCTTGCTATTTGAAGCTCCTGAACGGTTTTTGCCGCCAGCGATGCAGGAGCTTCAAATAGGCGGCACTGATGTCCGCAATGAGGCTTTCCTTGCTTCGCGCAGTCGCATAAAGGTTTGGGGGCGGCGCCAAGCTGAACCGGCCCATTTTCCGGACTCAAAAACTGCGCTAACTATTTGATCTTGTGACCAAAGCGGACGTGGCGGAATTGGTAGACGCAAGGGACTTAAAATCCCTCGATGGCAACGTCGTGCGGGTTCGAGTCCCGCCGCCCGCACCAAGGATAGTCTCGCTGTAGACGAGAATAGGCGGGATAGCGGGAAGAGAACTCGATTTTGCAGCGCCTGGTGCCCGCCCTCGCCGATGTCCCCGATTTCAACGCCATTGTACTCGGAGGTTCGCGCGCGCGAGGAACGGCAACCGAGAACTCGGATTGTGATTTCGGTCTGTATCATTCCGAGGCGAAACAACTGGACGCAGGCCGGCTCCTCGAAGCGGTCAGAAATTTGATCGACGAGCCTGATGCTATCGAGGTTAACCCCGGGTTGGCGAGTGGAGCCCTGAATCGTCGGCGACGCCCTCGTCCGTCGATTTCAATGGGAAATTCTGTTCAGCATCGAGAACGACGAAATTGCCGCCGCTCGCGGTGGCGCGCTGGCGCTTTCTATCCGGTCACCGATCGCAACGTCCAGAAGTCGCTCGCCAGCCGCGCCGAAATCAAATATTCGTAAGGCATCAGGCAATAGCCCTTGATGCCCCAGCCCGTCCCCCAGGAATTGCGGATGACGAAGGACCGCTTGGTGTCGTCGTAACCGACGGCGACCACGCAGTGACCGCCCACGACTTTCTCACCGGTGGACGGCATCGGAACGATTCCGGTGTCGGCAATCTGCTGGCTCTCAAAACTCTGGTACACGGTGAAGCCGAACACGAACGGATAGCCTTCCGCGAGGCAGCCCTGCATCTGGGTGAGGTCTTGCGAAACCCGCATGTAGCGCGAGACGAGATCGAGCTTGGCGTCCGCATAGGCGAAAGCCGGCGGCTTCACGGCAAACTCCTTGATATTGTAGGGCCAGTCCGTCTCGAGCGGCGCGCCGATGGTCGCAACCGTTATTCTTCCGGCTTGTAGCCGTCGCTCAGGGTTTTCAAAAACGCGATGATGTCAGTTTCGTCCTGTGCCGTCATCGCCGGCGTTTCGCCGAGATGGCGGTTGAAGGGCGGATCGGTAACATCGACATTGCCGCGATACTGCGCCGGGATGTCGTTGAACATCTGCACCTTCCCGTCGGCACTGACCGGAAAAACCTTCTCCGGGTTGGTGTCGCGGAAATTGTAGAAATCCATCACCTGTTGCAGCGTGTGGAACACGCCGTTGTGGAAGAAGGTGCGGCGCACGGCCGTGTTACGCAAGGTCGGCGTTTTGAACATGCCGCAAAATTGCGTCTGGTCGGCAATGTCCTTGCGAATGGGCCCGCAAACCCCGAGGTCGAAATAACCGGGGTCTTTGGTATCGGCAAGCGTGAGATTGCGCGGCGCGCCCAGGGCTTCATATTGCGTATCGGTAAAGCGCGGCGGCGATCCGTCCCGGCTTGGCTCGGAGGTGTGACAGCCGGCGCAGTTGGCCTTTGCCGGATCGTTGAACAGGCGAAGGCCGCGCATTTCCGCCTCGCTCAGGCGAACCTTGCCCTCCAGCCAGTAGTCGTACTTGCTAGTATAAGGATGGAAGCTCGGCTCCTCGATCTGATAGCGGCCGACCGCAAACGCCGCCTCGGCGACCAGCAGCTTTGTGTCCTTGAAAATGCGCTCGCCGAACAATGCGGCGAACTTCTTCGCGTACGGCGCGCTACGCAGTTTCCCGGCGATGATCTCGATGCTGCCGCCGTCCATTTCGCGCGGGTCGAGCAGAGGACCGGACGCCTGGATCTGAAGGGTGTCGGCGCGGCCGTCCCAGAACAGGCCGCCCTGCGGCACGATATTCTGGCTTTGCGCGGTCTGGGTTGCGATCTTCTCCGCGCGCACTGCGGTCTTGCCCACCTCTGCCTGTCGCGCCAATGGGGCGACGGTATCGTCCACGTCTTCCTTTTCGGGGCCGATGCTGAAGTCGGGTTGACGTTCCAGGTAGGTCAGCGAGGGAACGGCGCGCAAACCGGGAAGCGTCAAGTCGGGACCGCCCAGCATCACCGGGCCGTCAGTCGGCGGGCCATAAGCATGATCCGGGCTGTGACACGAGGCGCAAGCCAATTTGCCCGACGACGACAGGCTGGTGTCGAAAAAAATGTCCCGTCCCAGTCGCGCCATGGCGGAAAGCGGTTCGACCGGACGGCGGATCAGACGAATGGGATTCGGGTTTTCGCCGGGCAACATCTGCGGCTCGGCTGCGAAGACAGCGCCGGCCAGAAGGCCGGCGCCGAGGAACCACACGATGGTGCGATGGAGCATAGCTGACTAGTTTAGTTCTTGATCTTCTTCGTTTCGTCGACGACGCCGGTGGCCGGATCGAGGAACACCGTCACCGACTTCTTCCGAGAGAAGTTGAACATGTCCATGATCGAACCGGTCGTGGCGTCGAACGAGCCACCGCCGAGACGTTCGCCCTTCAGCCAGTTGTCCTCAACGAACTGCGGGATCGAGGCCTGCGTCACCAGCACATGGCTAACATAGTTCTTCTTGGCGTAGGGCGAGATCACCACGAACGGGATGCGCGTGCCCGGACCGCAACGGCCTGCGACCTGACCGCCGTTGACGCCGGTGGGTTCGGGGGTCTGGCCCGGGACGCCGCAGTTGCCGGTGCCGTTCAACGCATCCGACGTCGAGAATGACCCATGCGTCGTTGCGGCGAAGGCGTGGTCGTACCAGCCGTCGGAGTCGTCATAGGTGATGATCACGGCGGTGGAATCCCAATCCTCCTGCTGCTGCAGGAAGTTGATCAGGTTGACCAGTCCGGTCTGCTCGTCGAGCGGATCGGAATAGCCGGGGTGACCGTCCTGGATGGCCGGCATTTTGATGAAGGAGACGGCCGGATAGTTGCCGGCGCCGACTGCCGCGGTGAAGTCTTCGAGGTCGTAGGCGTGGTTGGCCGGGTCGACCTTGTTGGTGCCGGGGACCTTGGTATAGCCGATCGCCTTGGTCGACGTCGGACGGGCATGCGTGAGGTTCGCCGTCGACGTGTAGTACTGGAACCAGGCGTGATGCGGGATGTAGTCGGAAGTCGCGCCAAGGACCTCGCCAACGGTGCTACGCGCGCAACCTGTGGTGCCGTTGTCGTTGATGGTTTGCAGATTGAAACCACCCATGAACGAACCCCAGGGGATGTTGGCGGCATTGAGCAGATCGCCGATGTTCTTGCTCGTCATGCGGACCTGAGCGGTCTTGCTCGAGCAGGCGTCGCCGGCGGGATCGGTATCATTGATCTGCGTGAAGCCACCCTGGCCGTCCGGAACAACGGCCGCGGCGAAGCCGTTCGGAACGACCGCACCATTGGTGGTGCCGGCGAACATATTGAG
>NZ_JBAVCF010000530.1:0-5835 GCF_049586575.1 Bradyrhizobium sp. | reverse complement strand
GCAAATGCCTCATCCGGTGCGAATATTTATAAAAGAAGGCCCTCAGAGGCTTCTTGAGATAGCTCAAGGAAAGTGACGCCATTGATCCGTAGAAAGATCAATCTGGCAGCTTCAATGGCAATCGCACTCACCCGGGTTCGCCCGTCTCCAGCGAGCCTTGGCGATGCGCCAACGACCCATGTCAGGTCAAAATGCGAAATACTCAGCCCGAGTAGATGTCTTCCGCTTTGCCTCCGAACTCGGAAGTCGCTCGACGCAGTCGACACTTCGCATTTGTGCCAACAGGCGACATTCGCGTTAGCGCGGCCAGAGCGGCATCGTGGTAGCTACGCGCATGCCTTACCGGGACGGCCGCACCCGGCCATGGATCGAGATCAAAAATCCGGCGAGCCCGGCGGCGATGCGGTTCGAGGATGGCAGCGTCTAAGCCGCCCTTTGACGATTTGTTATTTGGGCATCTCCTTCTTGATGACATCGACAGCGACGAGGACGGCATCATCCTTTCCGTCGTTTTTGTGCCAGTGCACCGTGGTTCCGGGCTCGCCGGTCGTGTCACCTGGGTGGAAAGTGTGTGACGTGCCATCGTCCCTGGTGACCGTGTCGACGCCTTGGACAAAATACACTACCGAAGGTCGGTCCTTATGGCTGTGAATGCCGATGTGACCGCCGGGCTTTATCGTGAGCACCCGCAGGCGCAATTCAAGTCCGGCCGTCCCGGGGAATTCGGGGCCCAAGTCTATGACTGTGGGCTTGCTGGAGGAGAACCCTTCATTGCCCTTTGGCGCATCGGCGGCGACCGCGATGGCTCCCAAGCCGAGAACCGCTGACAGCAGGAGAATCAAACGGCTGCACTGAATTTTCATTTGTAACCCCCATGGTTGGCAAACAGACCGGGCGATTACACGTTCGGCGAAACAAATGTGTCAACGAGCCTGGTGTGAAATAGCCGCTCTGCGACATCGTGTCAGGCGTAACGTCATGGCGCCCCTCGCGTGCGCCTGATCGAGTCTGCTCGGGCCGGCCCAAGGGTGGGTCCTTCCGACCATTTTTGCCCTTGATCCGGTTGTCTTCCGACTCCAGACATGTCGCTGCGTCGCAGCAAATGGTCGGTGCGGGCCATTTCCGGAAGTCATCGTCTCATCGGCGCCCTTGCCTCGCGCACAGGCGCGGCATTACGGCCTGCCGACGTGGAGGCCATCAAGTCAAGACAGCGCGGAATTCAGGTCAGCGCCCGGCGCTCTTGAACGATTTCGCCAACTCACCGGCCGCTTTGAAGGCAGCCATGGCCTCCTTTGTTGTCATCGCAACGGTGGTTTTTGTGTCCGTGACGCTCCCCCCTGCTGCTGCAACCGCCGCTATGGACAACGCGACTTCGTTGTTCGGACAGTCAATGATCACCAACCAATCATCGTCCCCGAACGTCAGGTAATACGAGAGAAGCTTGCCGCCGGCTTTTTCCACGACCTTGGCAATAGCGGCCTCGCGATCCTCGGGGCTTGAGATCATTCCTTTGAGCGCATCCGAGCTGTACCGACCGCGAAGCACATAAGTTGACATGGCGTTGTCTCCCTGAGCATTGGACCCAAAAGTGATTGTACCACCACGCTCCGATCCTCGGCCATGTCTCTTCCGGGTCAAAATGCGAAATACTCAGCCCGAGTAGATGTCTTCGGCTTTGCCTCCGAACTCGGACGTCGCTCGACGCAGTCGGCACTTCGCATTTGTGCTGCCAAAAGGCGACACGCGAAAACAGAGTGAGCGAAGCTGGAACTGGGACTATCCGCTACTGGGTCGCGACGTCAACGCCCTTGAGGCTCTTCGCGTCAACGGCTTTCTGCACGACGCCCGTCTGCTTTGTCCCGTCGACAAGTGTCGCGAGCGCAGCTTGCGCAGCGGCAGAGCGGCCTTTCGGCCGCGCGGCTGCTACGCGAACCAGCGCAAAGGCGCCCGGTACGATCTTGGCGCCCGGAAGGGCCTCGGCGGCAGGATACCCGACACCTGAGTCTGCGCCAAAAACGGTCTGCCTTACCTGAGTGCAGCAGTTCAGCCGCATCAGCCGCAATCTTGGGGCGCTGAGCGGGATACGGACAATCTCGGCGGCCTTGATCTCCCGCGTCAGCACGCGGTCGGAGGGAGCGAAGCGCCACGGCCCCGCAGCGGACATGGCAAATGACGTCAAACCGCTCCATGTTCATGCGTTCCGGCGTCCAGGCGCTCGGCGCTTCGGGGCGCCACTCCTGAGTTCGGAAGGACGTGTGATCGGGAAGACTTCGCGAACATACTCGGTAAGCATTTCACAATAGGCTGTCGCATAAGGCGGCAGCGGACGGCGCCTGTCCCACAACATCGCTAACGGCTCGCGCAGCGCTTTGCCACGGTGGGTTACCTCCACGATATTCAAACGATACCGATTGGTTCGCAGCTGTGACGGAATAATTGCCACACCGTGTCCGGCCTCGGCCAGCGCCAGCAAGGTGTGCGGGGCGCGGCTTGCGAATCGAATGTTTGGCCTAAGGCCCGCGAGCCGGCAGGCGGCATCAAAAGTACGTCTAACTATGAATTCGGGATCCAGTAGAAGTAACGGTTGACCTCCGAGCTTCTCTATCTCGATTGTGCCGCCTCTGCCAAGAATCTGCGATGGATGACTGGCTGCGAGCAATTCGACCGATTCGAACGACAGGTTTGCAAAGCGCGCGTCGTTCGGCTCGATTGCATGGAGCAGATTTTGGGCGAGGTGAATCTCACCGCGTTCGAGCATTGCCAGACTCACGCGCCCCGCCGCCTCGACCACCCTCACCTCAACATTCGGGAAGCGTCGCGCATAGCGATGCAGAAAATAGGACAGCACACTTTCGATGTGCTGAGGCGACGCGGCGACTTTGAGCACACCTGTTTCTCCGCGACGCAGCAGCTCCGCACGCTCGCCAAGTGCACTCGCATAGTTTAGCAGACCGCGGCAATCGCCAAGCAGCTGCTCGCCTTCACTGGTCAGCAAAAGCCGGCGTCCGACCCTGTCAAAGAGCTTGAAACCCAGTTCCTGCTCGAAATCGCTGATCTGCCGGGACAAAGCGGGTTGCGCAATGCGCAGGTGCAGTGCCGCCCGGGAGACGGTACCCAATTCGGCCACAGTGACGAAGGTTCGCGCGCGCCGCAGATCCATGGCGAATCCTTATGCCGGATCGGCATAAATGTTCAGAGAGATTATGTATTGGACTGCCTGCGCCGTCTACGCCCAAGTAGCTCTGCCAACCCCTAAGCCGCCATGCCAGACCGTTCGTTACAATTGCCAGGAAATCTCAGGCTCCGGAAGACACTAGGAGGAGGTCCATGAACCGCTTTGTACAGGTGACCGCGACAGCCGTGCTTTTGGCATCTCTCGGATTATCGGGGACTATTTCACCCGCGTTTTCGCAGTCGCCGCCGGCAACCGAGCGTGCAAAGCAGGTTGAAGCGCTTGTCAACAAGGCCGCGACGGTCATCGACGAAAATGGGAAAGCGAGCTTCGCCGAATTTCGCAAGAAGGATAGCGAATGGTTCCATGGCGACACCTATCTTTACGTCTACGATTTGAAGGCGAACGTACTGCTCAATCCTGCCTTTCCGCAGCGCGAAGGCACCAACGTGGCCGGTCAGAAGGACGCCAAGGGCAAGTTATTTCACAACGAGATTATCCAAGTGGCTCAAACCAGGGGATCTGGATGGGTCGACTACATGTTTCCCAAGCCGGGCCAGACTGAACCCTCGCAAAAGTGGGCGTACGTGAAGAGGGTGACGATCGGTGGCACGCCCGGCCTTGTAGCTTCCGGGTTCTATCCGTAAATCACCTGGCGCATTGACGCAGGCCCGCGCGCGTTCAATCACGCATTTTCCGATGACATGGTGGCGGGCGCCACCGCCGGTTCCGTTCGTGCAAACGTCGGTGCAGCGAGCAGAATTGGAAGACTCCCGAGCAGAATCGGGATAAGCGCGGCGTTGACGTTACCGGCCAGATCCCATGCAGCGCCGGAAACGAGCGAAACCAGCATTGCGAAACCATAGCTGATCGCAAAAGCCGCGGCCGATGTGACCGCAACGTCGTCGGGGTTGCTGCAAAGCAGCGGCGCGAGCGCCAATGCCAGCACCAGCGCGGCGCCGAGCGAAAATCCAGCCAGGCCCGCCCAGAATACGGTCCAGCCGCTTGCAGAGGTCATGATTCCCACGACGCAGCAGGATGACAGCACTCCCAGCATCAAGTACGGCCATCGCTTTCCTTGCAACTTGTCGGCCGCCAGCAGCATGAGAAAGGAGGCAGGGATCTGTCCCGCATTGAGGGCCGTCAGGGCCGCGCTCGTGAGCTCCCGGTGGCCGTTCCCGTTCAAGCACGCGGGCAGAAACCCGTTGAGGCAGAAATAGGTGCTTGTGATGCTTCCCAAAGTCAGACCGATGCGCCAATTGAGCCGGCTGTTCAATCGCGGCAGCCAGCCTGCGACACGCCTGGTCGCAGCATTGGCCGCGGATTTGGGAACGAATATCGCAACCGCGATCGCCGTGGCGATCAGGGGAAGCGACCAGGCACCCAACGCCGGGCGCCAATTTCCGTCGAAATAGGGCAGCACGAAGGGAAGCATCGTTGCGACGGGGATGATCTCACCCATGATCAAGCCGTTGGTGTAAACGGCCGTTCCAAATGCCGATCGCTTCGGCATCCACTCACGCACGGCGGCGGCCATCGCCGGCTGCATAACGGCAATCCCAACGCTCATGAGCATCGTCGTCAGGTACAATTGCCACGCGTTTGACGAGATGGCCCGAAGTAACCCTCCACCCGCCGCGATCAGCAGACCACTCACCAGCGCGCCGCGCACGCCCATCCGGGCAATCACGATCGACCCCGGTGCTGCGACAATCGCAAATACGACTACGGGTATGCCGGACAGCAGTCCGATTTCCGTGCCCGACAGATTGAGATCCCGTTGAATCAACGAAATCACCGGCGGGACCGATAATACCGTGAGGCGAAGACTCACGCCGCAGGTCCACAGCAGACCAAAGGATGCGCGTCCGGCGATGGATCGATTCACTGGAAGTCCTTTCTCGGGGCAGGCTTCCTTACTACGGCGGATGACGCGTTGCACAGCGCCCCATCCCCTCCAATTCCGTATCGCTGTCAAGCGCTTTAAGACGGCCGTTGTCCGACGCTGGATGAATCAATCCGCGCCGGAACGCGCAATCCCGCCGAGCTTTGGCTGGGCGGGATTGTCGAATGCTGTCGCCGCGCTTCATTCGTCTCGATCACGTCCGATCCTTTACCGCAACACCAAACTCGTAGACGAGGCGTCCACCGTACCAGCCACCGACGCCCATCAGCAGAAAGCCCGCCACGGCACAAGCTGCCGCGGCAACCTGAGCCCTGGAATGATCGATTCCGCTCAATATCGACAACATCAGCGCGGCGAGAAAACAGAGCCAGACCGTCGCCATGATCATCATGTGCCACGTGGCGATACGCATCGCCTCGCTCTTGCTGTCGATGGAACGAAGCTCCAGCATGCCGGCGAACATCGCCACCATCGCCATGATCAGCCCCCCGATATTGGCGAGTTTGGCGATCATGGCGACAGGCTCGTTCACGCCGGCCGCGCTCGCGACATAGGCTCCAGCCGCTACGGTCCAAAGCGCAATGGGAAAGTGGACCAGCATCGGATGGATCGGGTGACCGAGGAACCGCATCGGACGATCTCACTCCGCAGCTACAGGACGCGGACGACGACACCCAGCAGCGTCAGAAATCCGATGACGGCGACGCCTGCGTGAACGAACACAATCTGCCTTGGAGCGACCTGTTCACGCAAATGG
>NZ_JBAVCF010000529.1:0-2818 GCF_049586575.1 Bradyrhizobium sp. | reverse complement strand
GCCTTGATTATTGCGTGAAAGCCGTCGGACAGAGTCACTCAAAACTGGCGGTGCGGCGTATGGGTCCCGGCTCGCGCTTCCGCCTTCGCTCTTCGAGCTACGGCGGACGGGTCGCTTGGCCGGGACGACGAAAGACCGGGACGAACTCTGCTGCGTTCGCAGGGACGACGGTGAAGTGGCTGTTTGACAATTGAATCAGCGTAAGCGGTGAAGCCGCCAGCAGCGGCGGGCCGCGGTTCGCCGGGACGACTTAGTGAGCCAAACATCGTCACATCAGGGACTGCGGATCCGGCGCAGTCGTGAGGCTCAACCGCTGGGGCGTGCGCGATTCCAGGCCGGTGATGGCCGGATAACCCGTCTGCGCGTCATGCCCCGCGAAAGCGGGGCATCCAGTACGCCGCGGCTCCCCGGCTCAAATACCAACGTCGCTGGAATGCAAGCCGGACGATGACAGACTAATGTTTCCCCTTCTCGGCGCGGCTCAGCAGAAACACGCCCTGCTCGCCGAACATGTTCCAGAACCACCAGGGCGCGCTGAGCCGCAGCGGCCGGCCGTAAAGATCGAGCGCGACCGCGCGCTCCATCTTGACGTTGATCTCGCCGCAAAGCTGCACGAAATCCTTGATGGTGCAGAAATGGATGTTCGGCGTGTCGTACCAGGTCGCGGGCAGGTTTTCCGTGCGCGGCATGTGGCCGCCGACCAGGAGCTGAAGCCGCATCCGCCAGAAGCCGAAATTCGGGAACGACACGATGGCGCGGCGGCCGATCCGCAGCAGGTTTTCCAGCACGACTTTCGGCTGCCGCGTCGCCTGCAAGGTCTGCGACAGGATCACGTAGTCGAAGGCATCGTCCGGATAATTGACGAGGTCGGTGTCGGCGTCGCCCTGCACCACCGCGAGCCCCTTGGCGACGCAGCGATTGACGCCCTCGCGCGACAGTTCGATGCCGCGGCCGTCGATCCCGCGGCTCTCCAGGAGCTGCAGCAGATCGCCGTCGCCGCAACCGACATCGAGCACCTTGGAGCCGGATGCAACCATTTCCGCGACCAGCAGGTGATCGCCGCGAAAATGCCCAGTGTCACGATCGATCACGGGGCCGAGCGGCAGGGCCTGTTGCTGCACGCTCATGCTTCGCCGCCCACCGAAAGCCCGCGCGCCTTCGCCGCCGATTGCAGGAACGCGCGCGAGATGTCGAAGAATTCCGGCACGTCGAGCAGGAAAGCGTCGTGCCCGCGATCGGTCTCGATTTCCGCGAAACTCACCCGCGCGCTGGACGCGTTGAGCGCATGAACCAGCGCGCGCGACTCCGAGGTCGGAAACAGCCAGTCGCTGGTGAACGACACCACGCAAAAGCGGGTCTGGATGCCGCGGAACGCCTGCGCCAGCACGCCATGATGATCGGCGGCGATGTCGAAATAATCCATCGCGCGCGTCAGATAGAGATAGCTGTTGGCGTCGAACCGCTCGACAAAGGACGAGCCCTGATAGCGCAGGTAGCTTTCGACCTGGAAGTCCGCGTCAAAGGAAAAGGTCGGCAGCTCGCGATCCTGCATCCTGCGGCCGAACTTGCGGTGCAGCGCCGCATCCGACAGATAGGTGATGTGCGCGGCCATCCGCGCCACGCCGAGGCCGCGATGCGGCTGGATCCCCTTTTCGAAATAGCGGCCGTTATGCCAGTCCGGATCGGCCATCACGGCCTGACGGCCGAGTTCGTGGAAGGCGATGTTCTGCGCCGAATGCCGCGTCGAACAGGCAATCGCCAGCGTCGAGAACACGCGCCTGGGAAAGGCCGCCGTCCATTGCAGCGCCTGCATGCCGCCCATCGAGCCGCCGACCACGGAGAACAGCGTCTCAATCCCCAGGCGATCGAGCAGCATCGCCTGCGCCCGCACCATGTCGGGAATGGTGATCACCGGAAAATCCAGCCCCCACAATTTGCCGGTCGCCGGATTGGTCGAGGCCGGCCCTGTCGAGCCCATGCAGCCGCCGATCACGTTGGTGCAGATGATGAAGTAGCGATCCGTGTCGAGCGGACGGCCGGGACCGACCATGGTTTCCCACCAGCCGGGCTTGCCGGTCACCGGATGGACATTGAAAACGTGCTGATCGCCCGTCAGGGCATGACAGACCAGAATGGCGTTGGAGCGTTCGGCGTTGAGTTCGCCGTAGGTCTGGTAGGCGATCTGAAAGGGAGCGAGATCGATGCCGCAATCAAGCCGCAGCGGCTGGTCGGCGCCAAACTGCGCTAGTTTGGAGCTCGGGTGGTCCGCCTCCTGCGAGCGCTCCTCGGTATGGAGCGCAGGACCTGCTACTGACTGTACTTTTACCATCGTGATACCGATCCCTCGGGAGGTCCCTTCGAAGAGTCGTCCCCGGAAATCAGGCCATAAAAAATCCGGCCTGAACGATAAGGTTCGGCCGGGATCATCTCTGTCCCCGGCCTGTTTAGCGAATTGTTTAACGTGGCTGCAAGCCGGCCGGCTCAAATGACCACGGAACGACATAAAATTAGTCGCTTGCCCCCTCAACGTCAAGGCAAGGCCGTGGTTAATAGGGCGCCCGGGCGCGAGGTCCTCATGGTGAGGAGGCGCCCTTGCGCCGTCTCGAACCATGAGGGAGAACAGGCCTGCATCCTTCGAGACGCGCTTTCGCGCTCCTCTGGATGAGGAACGATATTTTCGCCGGGTTTCCAGAATGTCCAAGCCACCGCCGTCGCCACCGTCGCTGACCGAGCTGCGCCAGGAAATCGATTCCATCGATGCCCAGGTGCACAGCCTGCTGATGCAGCGCGGCGACATCATCGATCGCCTCATTCAGGT
>NZ_JBAVCF010000528.1:0-2486 GCF_049586575.1 Bradyrhizobium sp. | reverse complement strand
GCGTTATCGTGCTGGCGGCATTGGCCAGCGTTGTTTTGATCGAAAATCACAATAAGCCGATGGCGCTCCGCTACAGCGATTTTTTCAATCAGCTCGCCGGCAACAACATCGCAAGCGTCACCTTCTCCGGCACGCAGATCAACGGCGCTCTCAGACATCCCCTCGGCCAGGGTGAGGCCGACGGCGCAGCCGCTTCGAAGAGCTTCTACAGCCGAGTGCCTGATGTCGGCGATCCAGCGTTGCTGACGGAGCTGCGCAAGCAGCACGTTCCAATCGCCGTCACCTCTTCCTCGGCGTACTGGTGGGGAACGTCGGCCGTGGTCGGCGGCCTCGCGGCGCTTCTGCTGGCCAAGCCGATGCTGCTTATCATCGCCGCCGCCTTTATTGCCGGTCTGGTCAGGGTGGCGCGCGGCGGCAAGATGGACATGCGGTCGACGCTGGCGATGATTCCGATGTTCAGGTCGTTTGCGGACCAGACCGCGGATCACAGGGAAACCGCTGGAGGGATTCGCCCGGAGGACGAAATGGCCCTCGCCTCTGAAAACCGCTCAAAGCGGGCAGGGTATCGGAGCCCGTTAATGTGGATTGTCGGGCTCATCGTCGTGGCGCTCGGTGTCTTCGGCGTCGTGGAAATGAACAAAGGGCCGGCTGCGATTTCCTACAGCGGGTTCCTCGATCAGCTCGATGCCGGCAATGTCGCCAACGTGACGATTGCGACAACGCAGATCGATGGCGAGTTCAAGCAGGCCGTCAAGGTGCCGGCTGCGGATAAAGCCGAACCGCAAGCCACGTTCCGCACCCAGGCCCCGTCGTTCGGCGATCCTTCGTTGCTGCCGGACCTTCGCCAGCAGCATGTCGTTATTGACGTCGTGTCGTCGACGGGCTGGTTGTCGTGGCTGGCGCGGCTGCCATGGCCGATGGTGCTCATCATCGCCGCTTTGCTGATCGTCGGTCTGGTCAAGTTTGTGCGCGGCGACAAGACGACATCCGGTTCGGCCGCATCAAGCCACGCGATGACAGGAATGATCGCGGGCTTGTTTGGCAAAGCTGGATTGGGCGAAAGGTCGCCGACTATCAGCAGCCGCGAAGCACCGCCTAAAGCCTAGGCCATTATGTGCCGTTTTCCTGCTTGATCGACGCTCAAGGCATTCATCAATCCAATTTTACGAACCGCAACCGCAGCGCATTGCTGATCACGCTGACCGATGACATCGCCATGGCGCCGGCGCCGATCACCGGCGACAGCAGGATGCCAAACGCCGGATAGAGGACGCCTGCGGCAATAGGAATGGCGGCGCCATTGTAGAGGAATGCGAACAGCAGGTTTTGCCGGATATTGCGCATCGTCGCCCGCGACAGCCGGCGCGCCCTGACAATGCCGACCAGATCGCCCTTCAGCAGGGTGACGCCGGCGCTCTCGATGGCAACATCCGTGCCCGTGCCCATGGCGATCCCGACCTCGGCGGCAGCAAGCGCCGGCGCATCGTTGACGCCATCGCCCGCCATGGCGACGGTGCGGCCTTCGCGGCGCAGCCGCTCGACGATGGCGCTCTTTCGGTCCGGGAGTACTTCGGCCTCGACCTCGGTGATGCCGAGCCGGCGCGCCACAGCTTCGGCGGTGAGGCGATTGTCGCCGGTGAGCATGACAATGCGCACGCCGTCCGCGGCAAGCGTCTTTAATGCCTCGGGCGTGGTCGCCTTGATTGGATCGGCAATGGCGACAAGGCCGGCGGCCTTTTTATCGGCCGCCAGAAAGACCACGGTGGCCCCGTCACGGCGCAAGCGATCGGCATCGCCTTGCAGCGCGGTGGCATCGATGCCGAGTTCGGCGAGTAGGGTCGCGGTTCCGAGGGCGACCTTGCGGCCTTCGACCGTGCCAATCACACCCTTGCCGGTCGGAGCAGTAAAGTCGCGAACGTCGGCCGGTACGATGTTGCGCTCAGCGGCGGCTCTGACGATCGCGGCGGCAAGCGGATGCTCGCTGTCGCGCTCGACAGCGGCGGCAAGCCGCAGCACTTCGGCCTCGCTGAAGCCCGCGGCCGGAACAATGGCGACGACTTTCGGCCGGCCCTCGGTCAACGTGCCGGTCTTGTCGATAACGAGCGTATCGACCCTCTCCAGCCGTTCCAGCGCTTCGGCATTCTTGACCAGCACGCCGGCGCGCGCGCCGCGTCCGACGCCGACCATGATCGACATCGGCGTGGCAAGTCCGAGCGCGCACGGACACGCAATAATGAGCACGCTCACCGCTGCGACAAGCGCGAACGCGTAGCGCGGCTCCGGCCCAAACACGGACCAAACCGCGAAGGTGACCAGGGCGACGGCGATGACCGTGGGAACGAACCACGACGAGACCCGGTCGACGAGCAGCTGGATCGGCGCCCGGGACCGCTGGGCAGCCGCCACCATTTGCACGATCTGCGCCAGCAGCGTATCGCGGCCGACTTTCTCGGCGCGCATCACGAAGCTGCCGCTTTGATTGAGCG
>NZ_JBAVCF010000527.1:0-9950 GCF_049586575.1 Bradyrhizobium sp. | reverse complement strand
GTTAAAACCATTCGCGCGGGGAATGCCGGGTGAAACCGGTGTGACCGTGGTGACTAACTCGCCGTGCTTTTTATTTTTCGCACGCGAGGCTTCGGGCGCAGCGAGCGCCCGGCATTCCCTGCGCCCTTGTTTTCGAGGGGCGGAATTTTTTGCAATGCCTCGGGCGCAGCGCGCCGCGGGAATGCGATCGTGTGTTTTGGCTTTTGCACCGTCGTCCCGGCCTTGAGCCGGGACCCATAACCACAGGTTTGCGTTAGGGCGCGAAAGCCGTCGACAGGCGTCTTTCAAAACAGGCGCCGCGGCGTATGGGTCCCTGCTTTCGCAGGGACGACGTTGGGAGCAAGTTTCGCGAGGCCATCGAGAAACCCAATCAAGGGCTCGAATTAACCTCCCAACTATGATGTGATGCAAAAAACCGAAGAAACGTCGGGGAGTAAAATCGTGCCAAACCACAAAAATCCGCCGCCCTCACGCCGCCAGATCCTGAAGACCGCCGGCCTGGCGGCGAGTGCAGCGACCTTCTCGACATTTGGAACGAAGCGGGCCGCGGCGACAGGCTATCCGGAGCGGACGATCAAGATCATTGTGCCGTTTGCGCCAGCGGGCCCGACCGACGTGATGGCGCGCATCCTGGGGCAAAGTCTCGCCGATGCGTTGCCGGGTAATGTCATTGTGGAGAACCGCCCCGGCGCCAGCGGCAATCTCGGAATCGGCTACGTCGCGCATGCGGAGGCCGACGGCTATACGCTGCTCGTCACCTCCAGCGCCTATGTCGTCAACCCGAGCCTGTTTGCGAAGATTCCCTACAATCCGTTCAGGGATTTCGCGCCGATCACCGAACTCGGCACCACGCCCAACATGATCGTGGTGTCGCCGAAGCTCGGCGTCAATTCGATCGCCGAGTTGTTCGCGCGCGCCAAGGCGAAGCCCGACGAGCTGAACTATGCGAGCCCGGGTGCGGGCACCACGCCGCATCTTTCCGCCGAGCTGCTCAAGATCGTCGGCGGCGTCGAAATCACCCACGTACCGTTTTCCGGTGCGGCCCCCGCGATCCAGGCGCTGCTTGCCGGCACCACGCAAATGGCGGTCGCGGCTCTGCCGGCGGCATTGCCCTGTGTGCAGTCGGGCGAAATCAAGGCGCTCACCGGCACCGGCGAGCACCGCTGGCCCGATCTGCCTGATGTGCCCACCATGATCGAGCTTGGCTACAGGGACTTTATCGCCGAAACCGCCCAGTTCTTCTTTGCACCGGCCAAAACTCCGCCGGACATCGTGCAAAAACTGGCGGCGAAATCAATCGAGGTGCTGAAGCAGCCCGCCGTCGTCGCGAAATTGCGCGACAACGGTTATGAAGTCGTCACCCACGGCCCGGATGGCTTGCGCAAATACATCGAAACCGAAGTGCCGAAATGGCGCGATGTCATCGCCAAGGCGGGCATCAAGCCGGTGTGATATGAGGGTAAAGTGAGCGAAACAACTGGATAATGTCGTCCCTGCGAACGCAGGGACCCATAACCACCACTCTTTGTTTGGAGAAGAAAAGCCGGCGGCCATCGTACTAAAATGACAACGCCGCGGCGTATGGGTCCCTGCGAACGCAGCGACGACATACACCTTTCAGGGAAGGACTGTTTGTGAAGATTGTCGACCTCAGCCGCGAGCTCTATCACCGCACGCCGAATTATCCCGGCCATTCCGCGATCATTCACGGCGTGTGGAAGACGCATGAAGAGTCGTTTGCGGACAGCGGCAATGTGCACGGTCTCGCGTCGATGTATTTTGCCATGCCCGACCATGGCGGCACCCATATCGACGCGCCCCGGCATTTCGACACGCGCGGCGAGGGGATCGACAAATATCCGCTGGAAAAATGCATCGTGCCGGGCATCTGCATCGACCTGCGCCACATCGCGCCGCGCGCCGAGATCGCGCCTTCTGACCTCGAGGCCGCGGTCAAGAAATCAGGCCATCCGGTGCCGAAGGGCGGCACAGTGCTCTTGTGCACCGGCCATCACGAGCGAACCTTTCCGCGCAAGGAATACGGGACGGAAAATTCCGGCGTGAACGTGAAGGCGACCGAATGGCTCGCCGAAAAGGGCGTGGTGCATTTCGGCATCGATTCGATGCGGCCGGGGCCCGACGGCAAGGAAAACCTGCTGGTGCACAAGGCCTGTTTCGAACTCGGCATCACCCACATCGAAAGCCTGTGCAATCTCGAGACGTTGTTGGGCGCGGGTCCCTTCACCTTTATCGGCCTGCCGCTGAAATGGCGTGGCGGCACGGCCTCGCCGATTCGCGCCGTCGCGGTATTCGGGATGTGAGATGCATGGCCGAAGGAATGGGATCGACCCGTGCCTCCTTCACCTCTCCGCTTGTGGGAGAGGGGGCTCACTTCCGTCGCTGTTGCAGGTCGTTCCAAACTCCAGCTTGAAAGGCGCGCCATGAAACGAGTGATGATCCTCAACGGCCCGAATCTCAATCTGCTCGGCGTGCGCGAGCCGCATATTTACGGCACCACTACGCTTGAGCAGATCAAACAGAATTGCGAGCGCGAGGCGAGCTCGCTCGGCCTCACTATCACCTTTCACCAGTCCAACCACGAGGGCGAGCTTGTGGATCTGATACAGTCGGCGCGCGAGATGGCCGACGCCGTCATCATCAACCCCGCCGCCTATTCCTTCACCTCGATTGCGATGGTCGATGCGATCAAGGCGTTCGAGGGCCCGGTGCTGGAAGTGCACATTTCCAACATCCACGCCCGCGACGAACATCACCGTCACTCGAAGATTTCCCACGCCGCGACCGCGGTGATCTGCGGGCTCGGTCCTTACGGCTACGTCGCGGCCTTGCGTGCGCTCGCGGAGATGCCGAAGAAGGCGTGATCGATGCTACGGACGCTACGGCGTCACCGGAAATGCCGCCGGCAGCGCGATGCCCTCCTCGGCCGCGACCTTGCGCAAGAGATCCGGCCGGTCGGAGATAATGCCATCGACGCCCATCCCGATCAGGCGCGCCATGTCCTCCGGCTGGTTCGCGGTCCAGACCACAACCTTGAGACCGAGCGCATGGGATTCCGCCATCAGCGCCGGCGTGACGTCGCGGGCATAGGGCGACCAGAACGCGCCGCCCGCCGCCTTGATCGTGCGCGGGATCGATCTTCCATGCTCGGCCGGGTTGAAGCCGGCCGTCCATTCCGAGGCCTTGTCCGAAAAAACTGTCGGATCCCTTCCCGATTGCACCGTCAGATAGACGGTGGGGATTTCAGGCGCGAGCTTCTGCACAAGCTGCAACGTCCGCCAATCGAACGACTGCACCATGACGCGGTCCTCGAACTTCTCGGTGCGCAGGAGGTCGAGCAGCAGCGTGACGAAGCGTTCAGGCGGCGGCGATTCGTCGGGGTGGTTCGGATCGATCTTGGTTTCGACGTTGAGGCGCACCTGGCCATCGCCGGACCGGCGCACCAGGTCGATCAGGTCCTTCAACGTGGGGATTCGCGTTCCCGGTACCGCATGCTGATCGGGAAATTGCGCGGCATAGGTGCTGCCGGGACGGATCTGCCCGACGTCGAATTGCTTCACCTCGTCGAGCGAAAGTTGAACGAAGGGGATGCCGGGCGCGGCGACATATTTGCCGTCGGGGCCACGCGCGAGATCGGGGTTCAGTCCGCGTTCATGGGAAATCACCAGCACGCCATCGCGCGTCACGCCGACATCGAGCTCCAGCGTGGAGACGCCCATCGAGAGCGCATTGGCAAATGAGACCAGCGTGTTTTCCGGAAACAGCGCGCGGCCGCCGCGATGGGCCTCGATGTCGAACCCGGACATTCTCACGTCTTTCCCGCTCGCTTGTTCCGCGCCCACGGCCGTTCCGGCGATCAACGTTATGACCGCCAGAATAGCCACGCAACGAAGAACCATGATCGGCCGCCGAGCGACGACTAGCACAATTCTACCGCGCGCCGAATCGCGTTTCGCCGAACAGCGCCTTTTGCGAAGCGGGCTGCGAGCGCCAGTATTGCGGCGGGGCATACGCCTCGCCGCCGAGTTGGGCCGCGGCGTGCCAGCCCCAGCGCGGGTCGTAAAGCATGCCGCGGGCGAGTGCGACCATATCGGCCTTGCCGGAAGCGACGATCTCTTCGGCGTGGCTCGCTTCCGTGATCAGGCCGACCGCCATGGTGGTCACCCCGGTCGCCTCCTTGATCGCTTGCGCAAACGGCAGCTGATAGCCGGGCGCCAGCGGAATTTTCTGTTGCGGCGATACGCCGCCGGAAGAAACGTCGATCCAGTCGACCCCGCGCTTCTTCAATTCCCTGGCGAACTCGATGGTCTGCTCGATATCCCAGCCGCCCTCGACCCAATCGGTCGCCGAGACCTTGATCCCAACCGGCTTCTTCGAGGGAAATACTCCGCGGACGGCGTCGAATACTTCGAGCGGGTAACGCATCCGGTTTTGCAGGGAGCCGCCATACTTGTCGTTACGCCGGTTCGAGATCGGCGACAGGAACTGATGCAACAGGTAGCCGTGTGCGCAATGCAGCTCGATGGCGTCGATGCCAAGGCGGTTCGCGCGCCGCGCCGATTCCACGAAGGCATCGCGGATACGCTTGAGCCCCACCGGATCAAGCACCAGCGGTTTCAGCTCGCCCTCCTTGTGCGCGACCTCGGAGGGGCCCACCGTCTGCCATCCTCGCTCGGCAAGCGGTATCTGTTGCCCCCCATCCCAGGGCTTGTGGCTCGATCCCTTGCGGCCGGCGTGGGCCAACTGGATCGCGATCGCAATCGTCGAGTGCCGGCGGGCCGAAGCAAGCACCGGCCGCAGCGCCGTCTCGGTTGCGTCGTTCCACAGACCGAGGCATCCCGGCGTAATGCGGCCGATCGCTTCGACATGGGTCGCCTCCACACAGAACATCCCCGCACCCGACAGCGCGAGATTGTTGATATGGGTGAAATGCCATTCGTTCGCTTTACCGTCCTCAGCCGAGTACTGGCACATCGGCGCAACCATGATGCGGTTCGGAAGCGCCAGGTCGCGCAGACGGATAGGGGAAAACAGCGCGCTCATGAAACGGCATCCGGCAATGGAAATAGGTCGCTGGCTACGATCTATAGTTCACCCCGATGATGAACGTCGAATGTCGAATGCGTAGAACGGGCTTCCGTAAACGCAATGGTCTACGGTTTGATCCCCGCGGCCTTGATCAGCTCGAGATTGTCCGCAATCTCGTGCGCCACGAACGCATCCATCTCCGCCGGCGTCATCGGGAACGGCTCGACACCCAGCTTCGTCAGGCTCTCCTGCATAGACGGCTCGGCCAGGAGCTTTATTCCCGCATCGTGAAACCGCTCGACGACATCGCGCGGCGTCTTCGCCGGCATGAAAACGCCCAGCCAGAATACGCTTTCTGCATTTTTCAGGCCCGCTTCCGCCGGGGTCGGCACGTCAGGCAAATCGGCCGAGCGCTTCGGCGTCGAGATCACGAGCGCGTGTACACGGCCCTCCCTGATCAGCGGCAGCGCGGTGGCAAGCGGGCAAAAGTAGAAATCGATTCGGCCGCCCAAAATATCGGCAACCACTTCGGCGCCGCCGCGATAGGGAACATGGGTGGTTTCGATCCCGGCGGCGAGACGGAATTTTTCCGCGCTGATGTGTGTCGCACTGCCAACGCCGGCCGAGCCAAAGACAATCGAGCCGGGCCTTGCCCTGGCGTCCGCGATGAAGTCCTGCACGGTTTTCCATGGCCGCGACACCGGCACGATCATCACATTGGCGCTGACGCCGATCATCAAGGCCGAGGCCAGGTCTTTCGTGATGTCGAAGGGCAATTTCGGATAGATCGCGGGCGAAATCGACAGCGCCGAGGATTGGGCGAGCACGTTGTAGCCGTCCGCCTCCGCCTTCGCGACGGCCGCGGTGCCGATCGTGCCGCCGGCGCCGGGCCGATTTTCCACCACGATGGCCTGGCCGAGTTCGGCAGCCAGCCGGTCGAACACCACGCGCGGCACGACGTCGGCAGCACTTCCGGCGCCAAACGGGATCGTCACCTTGATCAGGCGCGATGGCCAGGGTTCGGCTTGTACGGCGGAGACCGCAAGCACAACTGCCGCAACCATCGCCCATCCCACCACCTTGCCCATCCGTTATCCATCCAACGTAAATTGCAGCAGCAGGGTGCGCTGGATTGGCGAGAAATTGTCGTCGGACACCATCGTCAGCACGGTCTCGCCCTCTTCCGTGACATGGGCGTCAATGCCTTCCATGTTATCGACCTCATTAGCGAGATCGGCTTCGAAAATCGAGGGGCCGTCGATTACGGCCCCCGGCGCCACCGACTTGAGCGGGATGCGCCGGATGCGAATGCCAATTCCGGATAGCCAGGAAAATTTCCGCTCCAGGATCAGGAGATCGCCGGTCGGCAACAGTGTGGCATCACTGATATCGAATTCCTCGCTGCGGCGAACGCTGAACTGTCCTGGTGTCGAACCGCCGACCAGAAACGCGATGAGATTGCCGCTGGCGTCGAGGCCGCGCTCGGACATCGCAATCAGCGTTCCCGCCAGCGGCTGGCCTTTCGGTACGAATACCAGCGCTTCCAGTCCCTTGTTGTTTGGCAATTTACTCGCCGCCTTCGGCAGCGGCGCGACTTCGCCCCGCGCGCGGGTAAAGTCCTTGCTGAAATCGAAGCGCAGAACTTTGTTGATGCGCTCGAAGCCGATGTACACAAACGAGCCATCCAGCGCGATCGATTCCGAATCGAACCAGCCGCGGGCGGTGATGGGCTTGCCGTCAGGCCCCCGCATCGGCGCCGACTCGACATCGGCGAGCCCCGTCATTGCGCGGCCTTCATACGAGATGCGCCCGGTGAACCAGTGGCCGCGATCGCTGAAGGAAATGAAGCGCTCGCCTTTCAGATCGAGCCGCAACCCCGACAATCCGCCGAAACGCGGAAAGGACGAGGTCAGGACCAGCCCGCTTCGATATCCCAGTGAGCCGAAACGCACCCGGTCATGGTCGTGGCGATCGAACCAGGGGATGGAACGGGCTTTGACCTCGATCGATATGGGAGCATCGGTTGAGGCATCGCTGGCCGAACCAGGCGACATCGGAGGCGCTATGAATTGCGCCCGCGCAATGCCGGAAGCGGCTATGGCGGAAAGACCCGCCCCCGCAACTCCTTGGAGGAAACCGCGCCGGGACCTGCCGAAGCCCGCAGTTTTTCCGTGCAGAATCACACGGGATCACGAGTGCAGCCGGCGCCGGGAACCTGTTGGAGCCGGCGCGGCGCCATGGGTCTCGCTGAAGAGTTCGGCCAGCTTCTCGGTGATGGCGCCGCCAAGCTCCTCGGCATCCACGATGGTGACCGCGCGGCGGTAGTATCGCGTGACGTCGTGGCCGATACCGATCGCGATCAGTTCGACCGGCGAGCGGGTCTCGATCTCCTCGATGATATGGCGCAGATGCCGCTCCAGGTAATTGCCCGGATTGACCGACAGCGTGGAGTCATCGACCGGCGCGCCGTCGGAAATCATCATCAGGATCTTGCGCTGCTCGGTCCGGCCGAGCAGGCGCTTGTGCGCCCAGTCGAGCGCCTCGCCGTCGATGTTTTCCTTCAGCAGGCCCTCGCGCATCATCAGGCCGAGATTCTTGCGGGCCCGTCGCCAGGGCGCGTCGGCCGACTTGTAGATGATGTGCCGGAGATCGTTGAGACGGCCGGGATTGGGCGGCTTGCCGGCGGCAAGCCACGCCTCGCGCGACTGTCCGCCCTTCCAGGCGCGGGTGGTGAAGCCCAGGATTTCCACCTTCACGCCGCACCGCTCCAGCGTGCGCGCCAGAATATCCGCGCAGGTCGCGGCGACCGTGATGGGGCGGCCGCGCATCGAGCCGGAATTGTCGAGCAGCAGCGTGACGACGGTGTCGCGGAAGGTCGCTTCCTTCTCATGCATGAACGACAGCGGATGATAGGGATCGGTCACGACCCGCGACAGGCGGGCGGGATCGAGAATGCCTTCCTCGAGATCGAATTCCCAGGCGCGGTTCTGCTGGGCCATCAAGCGCCGTTGCAGGCGGTTGGCGAGCCGCGCAACGATGCCTTGCAGATGCGCGAGCTGCTTGTCGAGATAGCTGCGCAACCGCTCGAGCTCATCGTGGTCGCAAAGGTCTTCCGCCGCGATAACCTCGTCGAACTTCGGCGCAAAGGCATGGTATTCGGGGCCCCGCGGCTCGTTCTGGCTGCGCGCGTTCGGCCGGGTCGCCTCGCCCGGCGTCTCGTCGTCGCCAAGGTCACCGTCGTCGAACGTATCGGACGTCGAGGCCTGCGCGCTCTCCATCGCACTGTCCGACATCTCTTCGGTGGTGGCTTGCGCCTGATCGGCACTCATCTCCTGCGCGGCGTCGGACTCCGGCGAACCGTCGGCGCCGGATTGATCGTTCTCGCCGTCGCGGCTGTCGTCCTGGTTCTCGTCCTCATCGGCCTCGGCGTTCCGGTCGTCGCCCAGTTCAAGCGCCGTCAACAAATCATGTACCGCATCGCCGAACTTCAATTGGTCTTCGGCGACACGGTCGAGCCGGTCGAGCCGCGCGCCGATCTTGTCTTCCAGGATCGGACGCCAGAGGTCGACCATCTTGCGTGCCGCCGCCGGCGGCGCGAGTCCGGTCAGCCGCTCGCGCACCAGCATTGCCAGCGCGTCGGACAACGGAGCGTCGGCACGATCGGTAATCTCGTCGAATTTTCCACGGTGGAAATGATCGTCGAGCATCGCCGTGAGATTCTTCGCAACGCCCGCCATCCGCCGCGAGCCGAGCGCTTCGACCCGGGCCTGCTCGATGGCTTCGAACACCCCGCGCGCCTGAGGATTTCCGGGCATCAGCTTGCGATGAACCTTCGGGTCGTGACAAGCGAGCTTCAGCGCGATGGAGTCGGCATGGCCGCGCACGATGGCGGCGTCACGCCTCGACATCTTGCGCGGTGGCTCCGGCAATCGCGCCTTGCCGGGCGACAGGCCCGGCCGCTCGGCGGCAAACGACACCTCGAGCTCCGGCTTTTTCGCAATCGCGCGCAGGCATGCCGCTACCGAGCGCTTGAAAGGCTCGGTCGGCGCTTCCTTCGGTCCAGTGCGAAACTTGCTGTTGGATGTGGTCATAGTGTCTTCGTGAGCCAGTGCCGCGTGACGCCGCCGGGATACCCTTCAATCGAACCGAATTCCTTGTAGCCGCAGGTGCGGTAAAAACCGGGAGCCTGGAAGCTCATCGTATCGACATAGGCACGGGTCGCCCCGAAACGCCTTGCCTCGACCTCGATCGCCTTGATCAACTTCGCCCCAAAGCCCTTGCGACGCAAATGCTGCTCCAGCCAGAAAAATTGTATGAACAACACCGCGGTCCAAACCTCACCGACGATACCGCCAACAATCGCATTCCCCTCACGCAACGAGACGGCAAGCCGCTTGTATTTTTGCTTGCCCATCTTATCGTTGTTGTAACGGATCAATCCGCCGAGCACCGCCTTCTTCGTCTTTCCGATCGTGCGCTCGACCGAAATCGAAGGCATGGAACTAGCTCAACGCTACATTGACGGCGGATTCGGCGAGTTCCGTATTGAAGCAGCGCTGATAGAATTCCGCCACCAGCGGCCGCTCCAGCTCGTCACACTTGTTGAGGAAGGTGACGCGGAAGGCAAAGCCGATATCGCTGAAAATGTCGGCGTTCTCCGCCCAGGTGATCACGGTGCGCGGGCTCATCACCGTCGACAGATCGCCGTTGGCAAATGCGTTGCGGGTGAGATCGGCCAGCCGCACCATCTTGTTGACGATATCGCGGCCTTCCTGGGTGCGATAGTGATGGGCCTTCGCCAGCACGATCTCCACTTCCTCGTCATGCGCGAGATAGTTGAGCGTGGTGACGATCGACCAGCGGTCCATCTGGCCCTGGTTGATCTGCTGGGTGCCGTGATAGAG
>NZ_JBAVCF010000526.1:0-4053 GCF_049586575.1 Bradyrhizobium sp. | reverse complement strand
ACGAATTCATCACTGTCGAACTTTCTGACGAGAAGCCGCCTCCAGCCGCCGAGGTCACCAAGCCGTTCTTTACGAGTTTAGTAATGGAATGACGGTTTGCGGCGTGTCGCGACGACATCCTGTTCATCGTCAACCCAGCACCGACCTCGGATCGCGCGCGCCCCAGCGGTTGGCTTCCACCAGCGCGATGAAGCGCTCGACCATGTCGTTGAACAGCGCCGGCTCTTCCAGATTGAGCACGTGACCTGATTTGGGAAAGAAGGTCAGGCCCGCCGCCGGCAGATGCTTCTTCAGGAACAGGCTCGGTTCGACGCAGGCGTCGTCCTCGTCGCCGCAGATGATCAACGCCGGCGTGGTCGCGCGCTTGATCGCTTCCGTCAGCGTGTCAATCGAGGGCCGGCCGCCCTGAAAGCCGCGCATGGTCTTGGCCGAACCCTTGGAGTCGTGCCGCGCGAGCGCCGCATAGAAGTCCGCATGCCCGCGCGGGTCCTTCACCAGGAAGGGAATCCGCCCCGGCGCCTCGCGGGTCACCTTCGCCACTTCCACCGAGCCGATCTTTTCGAACTGCTCGGCGGTCTCAACGCAGGTTTTCCGGAACGTCTCGAGATTTTCCAGGCTCGAACCCGAACCGACACCGGCCAGCGTCATCGACAGCATGCGTTCCGGCGCGTGGAGGGCAACCTGCAGCGAGGAATAGGAACCCATCGATAGCCCAACGAAATGTGCCTTCGCGATGCTGAGATGGTCGAGCACCGCGAGCGCATCCGTATAGAAGTGCCTGTAGCTGTAGTCTTCGGCCGAGGGCGGCACGTCGGACGGAGCATAGCCGCGCGCGGAATAGGCGATGCAACGATGGCCGCGCGAGAAATAGCGCATCTGCGGCTCCCAGTTGGTGTGGTCGGCCGCAAACTCGTGCAGGAAAAGAATGGGCGTGCCGCTGCCGGTTTCCTCGAAATAGAGGCGGGTTTTGTCGTTGGCGATGGCGTAGGGCATTCCTTCCTTCTCCTGTTGTTCTTGTCCTGTTGCCTTGCGCGCCCGGGGAGCGCCGTCCGAAGAAATTCGCAGTCAATGCCAGTGGAGTGGATTTGACATTCGCTACACACCAAGCCGCGAGTTCGGAAAGCGAATGTCAAATCCTAAACTCCACTGAAAACATCGAACTGCTAGTGGTCCTGCGCTTCTAACATTCGCAAAAGTGGCCGCTGATCAAGGATGCGAATGTTAGAATTGGACCACTAGGGCTGCAATGGGGCAACCACCGTTTCATTTTCGTCACGGAATCCTCGCGGAATCACCCCGGAACGGATCGGGCGTCGCCACATCGCGTCTTGCTCTCGCCACACCGCGATTTTCTTAAGCGCCCCGGATGCCGGCCGCTTCCAGGCCGGTGGGGAACTCGGGGGCGTCAAAAATAAAAAAGGACTTGTTGCGTATGCTTCATTCATCCACGTTCCGTCGGTCGCTGATTGCGCTGGCGTTGTGTTCAACTGCTTTCGCTGCGTCAGTCACGCCGGCTGCGGCCCGGTCGCATCACGGTTCACGGCGATATGCCCACGCGCACGATATGGGTCACCACGCGAGACGGCATTACGCCGTTCGTCACTTCCGCCACATCGCGCGCGGGTCGCGTTGGGATGCGGGCGTCGCGGAAATGAGAGCGCGAGGTCTCGGCAACGCAAATGCCAGCATCGGGCCGGATTCATTCTCCGGCGGCAAGGCGACGTCGGGCGGGTTCGCTTCGTCGGATCTGGTCTCCGAGGCGCGCCGTTACCTCGGCGGCAATCCGACCAGCCGCGCCAGCCTGTGGTGCGCGCGCTTCATGAACATGGTGTTGCAGCGAACCGGCCATCGCGGGACCGGCTCGGACATGGCGAACTCGTTCGCAAGCTATGGTCAGCGCGTTTCCGGGCCGGAGGTCGGCGCGATTGCGGTGATGGGCCGGCGCGGCGGCGGCCATGTCGGCATCATCACCGGCATCGACGCGCACGGCAATCCGATCATGATCTCCGGCAATAACGGCAACCGGGTCAAGGAAGCTCCGATCTCGCGCGGCCGGATCTACGCCTACGTGATGCCGAACTGATCGCCAGTGAAGGCGGCGGTGCCTCTTCACCTCCCCCGAGACCCCCCACCCAATATTCTTTGACCCCCACCCCAATATTCTTTGACCCCCACCCCAACCCTCCCCCTTTTCAGGGGGAGGGAACATCCTCCTGCCGGTCACAGGGAGAGGCCATTTGTCCGAGAGCGATGGGATTCCACCAGCCGCGCCCGCGCACGAATTTGTGAAAATACCTCTTCCGTTTGCCGGCCAGCCTTCCCACATTTGCCCCAAGCCGACGCAAGGGTCCCACACCCGCGGCCGGTGACGGCCGCTGCCGGTTGAGGAACATCAATGCGATCAGCGGAAACCCAATGAAGATGCCGCCTCCATGCTTTCGAGGTGGAGCGGCAGGCTGAGGGAAATCACATGAATATCGAAAAATATACCGAGCGCGCGCGGGGCTTTGTCCAGTCGGCGCAATCACTGGCGACGCGCGAGGGGCACCAGCAGTTTTCTTCGCTGCATATGCTCAAGGTGCTGCTGGATGACAGCGAGGGTTTGGCCAGCGGCCTGATCGACCGCGCCGGCGGCAACTCGCGCGCCATCCTGAAGGCGACCGAAGACGCCCTGAACAAATTACCCAAGGTTTCCGGCAGCGGCGCCGGACAGGTTTACCTCGCGCCCGATCTTGCCCGCGCGTTCGATGCGGCCGAGAAGGCAGCGGAGAAGGCCGGCGACAGCTTTGTCACGGTCGAGCGGCTGTTGCTCGGCCTTGTGCTCACCAAGGATGGCGAGGCGGGCGGCATCCTGCGCAAAGGCGGGCTGACGCCGCAAAACCTCAATGCGGCGATCGAAGCCTTGCGCCACGGCCGCACGGCCGACAGCGCCACGGCCGAGAACGCCTATGACGCCTTGAAGAAATATGCGCGCGACCTCACGCAGGCGGCGCGCGAGGGCAAGCTCGACCCCGTGATCGGCCGCGACGAGGAAATCCGCCGCACCATCCAGGTGCTTTCCCGCCGCACCAAGAACAATCCGGTGCTGATCGGCGAGCCTGGCGTCGGCAAAACCGCGATCGTCGAAGGCCTCGCGCTGCGCATCCTCAACGGCGACGTGCCGGAGAGTTTGAAGGACAAGAAGCTTTTGTCGCTCGACATGGGCTCGCTGATTGCGGGCGCCAAATACCGCGGCGAGTTCGAGGAGCGGCTGAAGGCCGTATTGTCGGAGGTCACCTCGGCCGAGGGTTCGATCATCCTGTTCATCGACGAGATGCATACGCTGATCGGCGCCGGCAAGGCTGACGGCGCGATGGATGCGTCCAATCTCCTGAAACCCGCGCTGGCGCGCGGCGAACTGCATTGCATCGGCGCCACCACGCTCGACGAGTACCGCAAGCATGTCGAGAAGGATGCCGCACTGGCGCGGCGCTTCCAGCCGATTTTCGTCTCGGAGCCGACCGTCGAGGACACGATCTCGATCCTGCGCGGCCTGAAGGACAAATACGAACAGCATCACGGCGTGCGCATTACCGACTCGGCGCTGGTGGCGGCCACCACGCTGTCGAACCGCTACATCACCGACCGCTTCCTGCCGGACAAAGCTATCGACCTGATGGACGAGGCGGCGGCGCGGCTGAAGATGCAGGTCGATTCCAAGCCGGAAGAGCTGGACTCGATGGACCGGGAAATCATCCGGCTCAAGATCGAGCAGGAAGCTCTCAAGAAGGAGAGCGATGCCGGCTCCAAGAGCCGGTTGAAGACGCTGGAGAAGGAGCTTGCCGAACTCGAGGAGAAGTCGGCGGCGCTGACCGCGCGCTGGAGCTCGGAGAAGAACAAGCTGTCGAACGCGCAGAAGCTCAAGAGCGAACTCGACGGGCTTCGGTTCGAACTCGCCAACGCCCAGCGCCGCGGCGAATTCCAGCGCGCGGGCGAACTGGCCTATGGCCGGATTCCCGAGCTTGAGAAGAAGCTCGTCGACATCGAGGCCAACGAGAACGCCGAGATGATGGA
>NZ_JBAVCF010000525.1:0-5687 GCF_049586575.1 Bradyrhizobium sp. | reverse complement strand
GCGGGACTGTGGACGCGGTGGCGTCGGCGCCGGGGACGCTGAAACAGCTGGTCGATGCCGGCAAGATGCGTGTGCTGGCCAATTGGGGTGCGGAACGCATCGCAAGCTTCCCCGATCTGCCGACCTTCAAGGAGCGTGGCTACAAGGATGTTGAGTTCTACATCTGGGCCGGATTGTTCGCGCAAAAGGCATTGCCGGCACCGATCGTGAAGAGGCTGCGCGAGGCGATGGCGCAGGCCGTGACAAGACCCGAAGTGATCAGGACCTTCGAGACGGCGGGTAGCCCCGTCGCCTATATGGACGCGCCGGAGTTCTCGAAGTTCGTCGATACCGACAGCGCGCGCCTTGTCGCTGCGGTCAAACGCATTGGCAGGGTGGAATAGCTATCGCCCTGCTTTGGTTCGGAAGTCCGCGTGGCGAACCTGCGGCGATAATGAAGCGGATTTCTGAATCGCCACGCTAGGTGGCACGCTCACATTTTGTTGTTCGGCGCGAACCAGTCCGGCCTCATTGATTTGGTTTGCTGGGTGAACCGGTTCGGCCGGGCAAATACTCATGTGCTGAAGAGGAAGGGGCGGCCATGCGAAAGCACCGAATTTTCCGAATTCTGACTGTTTTGGGTCTGGCAGCAACGCTTGCAGGCGTGAGTTCAGCCGCTGCCCAGGAACATCGTGGAACCATGCAGCAGCAGATGGCCTGCACGCCCGACGTGTTCCGGATATGCGGGGCTGCGATACCTGACGAGAATCGTATCGTAGCCTGTTTGCAGGCAAACACCCTGCAGCTTAGCGCGCCATGCCGCGCGGTGTTTGAATCGAGCGATAGCGCCGCTACTCCGCCGCCGCCAAACTCTCCACAGCCCTTGGCGCCGCCGGCTCGACGCTATCAGTATCAATAAGCTTTCGCGGTTTCGTTCATTGGATCGCCGCAGACATCGACCCATTCGGCTGCGACGAGTTCGGCCATGCGTGAGGGGGCGATGCGGACGGCGCTGTGAATCGAGCCCACCGCCGGCACGACTTCGTCAAAGGCTTTCAGCGACACATCGCAATAGATCGGCAGCGGTGCTTTCAGCCCGAAAGGGCAAACGCCGCCGACTTCGTGGCCTGTGATTTCTGCGACCTCATCGAGGCCCAGCATCTTCGGTTTGCCGCCGAAACGTACTTTGACCTTCTTGTTGTCCATTCGCGATGTGCCACTCGCGACGATCAGGATGACCTGATCGCCGACCCTCAAGCTTAGCGTCTTGGCGATCCGCGCCGGCTCGACGCCATAGGCTTCGGCGGCGAGCGCCACGGTCGCCGAGCTCTTCGGCGATACGATCACGGCGATGTCGGGAGCCTTCTCGGCAAAGAAGGCGCGAACGGATTCAAGACTCATGAATGCGCAACAAGACCGGGCAATTCTGACAAGGCGTGAATACGGTGGTCGGGCGTGACGCCAAGTTCATCCATTTGCGTTCGAAGCGCCTTGAATAGGGTCAGTGGCGTGACGACGTCGCTTTTGGTGCAGGCGAGCGCCATCGCTTCCGGCGTTACCCTCTCGATCCAGGCGACGTTTAATCCAAAGGCCTTTGCGCCACAAGCATCCCAGGGATTGGAGGACACAAAGAGAACTTCGGCGGGACGCACACCAAGCCGTGCCTCGATCAGCGTATAGACATCCGGTGCGGGTTTGAAGATCCGTCGTGAATCGATGCTGATGGTCGCATCGAGAACGCGATCCAGTCCGCTGTTCTTCACCAGCGCCTCGAGCATATTGCTGGAGCCGTTGGAAAGGATAGCAAGCTTCCGGCCCTTGAGTGCGGCCAGCGTTGCCCTTGCATCGGGATAGAGATCGAGGTGAAGATATTTGTCCATGATGCGCTCGAAGGTAGCCGTATCGTGCTTCAGCCCCAGAACGCGGATCGTGTAGGCGAGCGCTTCCTTCGTGATGACGGAGAAATCCTCGTAACGGCGCATCAACGAACGGAGCCAGGAGTATTCGAGCTGCTTGATGCGCCAGATTTGAGTGATGATATCGCCGTACCCGGGAAATGCGTCTTCGGTGACGGCGGCCACCGATTGGACGTCGTAGAGCGTGCCATAGGCATCAAAGACGAGGGCATTGATCGTCACGTGCTGTTCTTTCTTCTTGGTGTCGGCCGCGAGCTTCGTGTCGCTAGATATTCAGGATCTTTCGCGCGTTGGCTTTTAGCACCTTGGGCCTGATTTCATCGCGAATGTCGAGCTTGGCGAAATCCGCCAGCCAGCGATCCGGGGTGATCACCGGCCAATCGGAGCCGAACAGCATCTTGTCTTGCAAAATCGAATTGATGTAGCGGACGAGAATCGGCGGGAAATATTTAGGCGACCAGCCGGAGAGGTCGATATAGACATTCGGCTTGTGGGTCGCGACCGACAGCGCTTCTTCCTGCCAGGGAAAGGACGGGTGCGCGAGGATGATCTTGAGATCGGGAAAATCGACGGCGACGTCGTCCATGTACATCGGATTGGAATATTTCAGCCGCATGCCCATGCCACCGGGCATGCCGCTGCCGACCCCGGTCTGGCCGGTGTGAAACAGCGCGATGGCGCCGCCGTCGCAGATTGCCTCATAGAGCGGATAAGCCATGCGATCGTTGGGATAGAAGCCCTGCATGGTCGGATGAAATTTGAAACCGCGAATGCCGTATTCCTCGATCAGCCGTTTGGCTTCGCGGACGCCGAGCTTGCCCTTGTGGGGATCGATGCTCGCAAACGGGATCAGCACGTCGGAATTTTTCGCGGCGATCTCGAACATCTCGTCATTATTGTAGCGGCGGAATCCGGTCTCACGCTCGGCATCGACCGGGAAGATCACGGCCGCGATCTTCTTCGCGCGATAATAGGCGGCGGTTTCCTCGACCGTCGGCGGATGCTTGTTCGGCGACTTGAAGTAGGCCGCCATCTGCGCCTGGAAGTCGTCATAGCCGTCGTCGCCGTGCAGCCCGCAGGGCTCCTCGGCATGGGTATGAATATCGATCGCGACCACGTCTTCGATATTGGGCAGCTTCAATTTGGACATTTTGGTTTCCCGTGGCTGCTTGACTGTGCCGTTCCTGAATTGATTATATCATATAACAAAGTGGCGAGGCAGTGGAACAAGACGGAAAACGGGTGAGTGCCATGGCGCAGCCGGACGCCTTCGAGACCGACTTCTGGAAAGATGCCAATCTGCGCAAGGTCTGGGACGACATCATTCCCGGCGAGCCGCGCAAGACCATTCCCTATACGCTGACGCGAGAGGCGATCGAGTTGTACTGTGCGGCGGTCGGCGAAACCCATCCGGTCTACTTCGACGAGGCCTACGCCAAAACGACCCGCTACGGCGGATTGATCGCGCCGCCCTCGATCCACATCCTCCTGATGTTCTCCTGCACTCCGGCGGACGACTGGATGCGCTCGCCCGGCACCGTCAATGCCGGGCAATCGTGGAGCTACAACATTCCCGCGCGCCCGGGCGACGTGATCCGGCTTGAGGCCCGCGCGCTGGACAAGTTCACCAAGCGCGGTCGGTTGTTCGTCGTGCACGACAATGTTTTCTTCAACCAGCGTGGCGAAGTGATCTGTTCGGGCCGCGGCTGGACCATCCGGCCGATGTAAGGGAGGGTCTCGTGACGGCGATGTTTGAAAGCCTGAATGCCGGCGACACCATCGCGGGGCCAAAGTTCGCGGTCAGCCGCGAATCCATTCGCCTGTTTTGCGACGCATCGCTGGATTATAACCCGCTGCATCTCGACGACGAATATATGAAGGGGGATTTCGGCAAGACCAATTTCGGCGGCATCATCATGCACGGCATGAACAATTTCGGGCTGATCTCGCGGATGATCACCGATTGGGCCTATCCTTTGGGCGCCATTCACCGTCGTCTTGAAACGCGCTGGGTCAAGCCGGTCCGGCCCGGCGACACCATCCAGTCCACCGGCGTCGTGAAGTCCAAGCAGGTGACGTCGAAATCGCGTTGGGTCTTAATCGACGTCCTCGTATCCAACCAGGCCGGCGAGAAGGTTGCGACCGGCGAGGCTATGGTCGAGTTCCCGCCGGATTGATGGACCGACTCCGCTGGCAGGTTCCGGGACGGGCGGATTTTCGCCCGAAACCGGGCTTGATTGGCCAAAAAGGCCCAAAATGGCCGGTCCGGATTGACATTTGAGGGCCCCATGGCTTAGAAACCGCGCGTTCCGGGCGGCATTGCCGTCGCGGGATAAAATCGTTCTTCCATAGTTGGGGTCACCCGAGGGTCTTTCGGGTTGCCCGGATGATCGCGCCGAACACGGCCTTTCAAAGCATCAGGAATGTCCCATGAAGGTCCGTAACTCGCTGAAATCGTTGCGCGGTCGTCATCGCAACAACCGTCTGGTCCGCCGCAAGGGCCGGGTCTATGTGATCAACAAGGTTCAGCGCCGCTTCAAGGCGCGCCAAGGCTGATCCAGTCCTAATTTCCATGTTCATCACAGGTCTTTGACGCCTGACTGCTTTGCAAGCGCGTTTTGCTGCGTCTAGACTTCGTCTATGGCCATGAGATTCCGTGCCGTGCGTCATCGTCGGCTAGCAATTCTCCTCGCTGCAACCATCGCCGCGATACCAGCGGCCTCGCTTGCGCAGGAGCTGAATTCCAAACAGCACAAAAGACTGCCTGACGCTCCCGCGAAATTGCCGAGGGTCCCGGCTGACAAAACGCGCGGGCTGGATTTTCTGTTTGGCGCGCTGAAGGCGGCCCCCGACGAGGCCAGCGCCAAGCATGTCGAGGCCCGGATCTGGGCGATCTGGCTGCAAACGCCGAGCGACACCGTTTTGCTGTTAATGACCCGCGCCAAGGCGGCGATGGTGGCGCAAAATTCCGACGTCGCACTCCAGCTGCTGGACGCCGTCATCAGGTTGCGCCCCGACTATGTCGAAGGCTGGAACCGCCGCGCGACGCTTTACTATTTGAGAAACGATTACGCCCATTCGCTTGCCGATATTGAGCAGGTGTTGGCGCGAGAGCCTCGCCATTTCGGCGCACTTGCGGGGCTAGGCATGATTATGCAGGACCTCGGCGACGACAAACGCGCGCTTGACGCCTTCCGGAGAGCGATCGCCGTCAATCCGCACCTTGATAAGGTGCCCGAACTGATCAAGACCCTGAGCGAGAAGGTCGAGGGCCGCGATATCTAATGTCGGGCTTATTGCCGGTAGCTAGTGCAGGAGGTTGCGGTTCGGTCCTGTCATTCGGCCATGCGCGACAGCGGCCTGGAGCTGGGCAACCTCGGCTTCAAGCTGTTCGTTAACCAGCAAAAGTGCCTTCAGCGCGCCTCTGATATCGCCGTTGCACCGCGCCACGATTTCGTCGATGGCGGTCTCGTGTAATCCGGAACTCATCGAAAGCCTCCAAATATCCCCGCATGATAACCTCTTTGGCATCGCCGGGTTGCTGTGGATTACGTTGAAAAGGCCGGGCTTGCGAAATTTCGGACTGACGGGCGGTGTCCGTTCGGTTCTGACATCCGCAAACGGACCCGCCGCAGTTAGGGTACGAATGCCAGAACCCGGACACCCTAAGACGGAAAAGTGCCGCGTATCCTTATAGGAAGCCGGCAATGACGGTTGTATGAAGAGAAGTACTTCGCCTGTGCGGTGCGGTGGAAAACTCCCCGCTTTCGCGCTTTTCGAAACCGCTACGAC
>NZ_JBAVCF010000524.1:0-1699 GCF_049586575.1 Bradyrhizobium sp. | reverse complement strand
CATAGCAAACGCGACCGGAAAAAAACCCGACAAGCCCTCCGTTGCGCGCGCGAAGCTTTTCGCGGCTCTTCGCCCGGAGCCATCGGAGCTGTACTTTTGCCAACGCCTTGTACTCGTCGAGGGGATCGAAGATCGCGCTTACATATCGGCAACATTGCATCTCGACGACGAATGGGAGGAAATTAGGAGAGCTGGTCTCCACATCATCCCTTCGGATCGTAAGTCCGGCATCTTACAATTATTAGCTATTGCCCAGGAACTGGAGATTCCATGTTTTGTTATTTTCGATGCTGATGGCGACGTCGTTAAGGCGGAGCATCGGGCGCTCCACGAGCGGGACAATAAGGCTCTTCTTACGGCTCTAGGACTGAAATGCGACGCGTTTCCGAAGGCCGTGGAGTGGGGTGACAACCACGCGATATGGCCATCTTCCTTGGAGGAGGAAGTGATTTCTGCCTTGGGAAAAACTGAATGGGAGGCGCTAGCAACTAGGGCTCGCAATGCGATCGATTCGGGAGCAAGCCTCAAAAAGAATCCCATCTTTATCGGTGAGCTCCTGAGTATCGCATGGCAGGACGGCAAGAAACCAAAAGTCTTGACGGATTTAGCTGACCGATTAATTAAATTTGCCACGGCATGAAAGGAGCAATCCCGTGGACCGCACGCGCGTTTCGTCGACAAACATCCGATCGATAGGATACGACGAGGGGTCTCAAACCCTTGAGGTCGAATTTACAAGCGGTGGGATTTACGATTACGCTGCCGTTCCCCAAAATGTATATCAGCGTTTCATGGCGGCGCCGTCAAAAGGCCGTTTCTTTGATTCATCAGTCAAAGATAAATATCGGACGGTGAAAGTGCGATAATAACCTGCAAAAATTAAATCGCAGAACTTGCGTCGGCAGAAAGCTCATATCAGTAGCTGGGGCGGAGGCGCCGACTTCACGACCTTTACGTAACTTCAGCAGTCTCACGCCAGCCACCGCGTGGCATACAGCGTGTACCCACCGCTTTGCCCCATTAGAAAGACGTACCGTCGCAATATCTGTCGCTAGCCGCCAAACGCAGACATTAGAGGCCGGTCGCGGTCACAATTCGCAGCGTCTTTAATCCGATTAGATGGGTGGTTTGATCAATTCGGCCTCGACCCGGCGCTGTCGTTCTACCTCTCCATGCAACCAATCGCGGAAGGCGATGAGTGCGGCATCATCGGCGCGGCTGGGTCGATATTCCAGATACCAGGCCTCACGTGTTTTGGCGACGATTGGAAACGGCGCAACCAGGCGTCCCGCCTCCAGCGCCCCGGTCACATAAAGCGTTTGTGCCGCGGCAATGCCGACGCCGTCGAGCACGGCCTGCATCGCCATGGCATTGTTGTCGAAGAATATCTCGGCGCCTGGTTTAACTGGCGTGCGCAGTCCTGCGGCTTCGAACCAGCACCGCCAGTCATCGGACAGGTGGGGCACAAAGATTAGAGCAGCCCGACGAAGGTCCGACGGTTGGTGCAAGCCGACGGCCAACGCCGGCGTACAGACTGGAACCAGCGCGCTCGAAAACAACTCTTCAGCGATATAACCCGGCCACGCCGATACATCGCGCCTGGTTCTGCGTCATCAAGCCGCTGACCCCGCAGGTGTTCGATCTTCTCGGTTATCTGTTGCGCAACCGCGAGCGCGTCGTCAGCAAGGATGAACTGGTC
>NZ_JBAVCF010000523.1:0-7277 GCF_049586575.1 Bradyrhizobium sp. | reverse complement strand
GTCCGCATCGTTACCGCCGCGAGTTCCTCATGCGGACTTCTGAACCAAAGCCACACTAGAAAATAATTCACTAGCAAACATCAATTTTAGTGGAGTTTTGGATTTGACATTCGCATCAGGAGTGCGCGGCCAGGGTGGAGCGAATGTCAAATCCACTCCACTCGAATCGCCCCTGCTGTCCGCCATTCCCGGCCTGCGTCATGCCTTCTTCAGCCGTGAAGGCGGCGTCTCCGAAGGCATTTATGCCAGCCTCAACGGCGGTGTCGGCTCTCGCGACAATCCGGCGCATGTAGCGGAAAATCGCCGGCGGATGGCCGCAGCATTGCATGTCCCACCCGAGCATATGCTCACGGTGTTTCAAATTCATTCTCCTGACGTCGCGGTGGCATCCGCGCCATGGGACACCGTCGCGCGGCCGAAGGCCGACGCCATCGTCAGCCGCACCGAGGGCCTTGCGATCGGCGTTACCGCCGCCGACTGCGGACCTGTTCTTTTCGCCGATCCCAGGGCGCGCGTCATCGGCGCGGCGCATGCTGGCTGGAAAGGCGCATTGACGGGGGTCGTCGAAGCCACCGTGGACGCGATGGAAAAGCTTGGCGCCGACCGCGCCAACGTGGTGGCGGCGATCGGCCCGTTGATCCGCCAGCCGTCCTACGAAGTCGGTCACGAATTCGTCGAACGGTTTGTCGAAGCGGATGCCGGGAATTCTCTCTACTTCCTGCCCGGCGCGCGAGCGGGTCACGCGATGTTCGATCTCGCCGGCTTCATCCGCAAGCGGCTCGACAATGCCGGCGTGCTGGTTGTCGACGATACCGGCATCGACACCTATGCCGACGAGAATTTTTTCAGCTACCGCCGCTCCGTGCATCGCAAGGAGGCGGATTATGGCCGCCACGTTCACGCCATAGTTCTTGAAGGCTAAGCCGCGATCCGAAAAAGTCGGAAAGCGCCTTTTTCGAACAGACCAAGCCCCAACAGTGAACCGAACGAGCATCGCGTTCGTGCAGTCGGACCTCTGCCCTAGACGTTAACGGATTTTAACGATATCGCTGTGGCGTTCCTGGTTCTGGCATTCGTACAGACGTGCTGCGGAGTTTTTACGAATGCCAGAACCAGGGGAACACCACCAAATCTAGTTTTCTAGTGCGGCTTTGGATTGACATTCGCTATGAGAACTCCGGGCGACACTGAAGCGAATGTCAAATCCGCCGCACTAGCGCCAATGAGCGACCTATCCGTAAATTTGCCCCGCGTTTGCCGGATCGTACCGCGCGCTGCGATGGTGGCGGTTCTGCTTACGGCGGCCATTGGCCTTGGCGGCTGCGCCGGCGGCGCCGCCAACAATTCCTTTGCGATGGCGAATAGTTCAAGCGGTCCGACGATTGCGTTCGAATCCATCGATGGACCGCCACCTCAGGTGTTCGATCGGATGGTCGGCGTACTGGACAGCGAATCCAAACTGCGGAGCCTGTCGATCGTGTCCCGTGAGGGCACAGCCGCCTATCGGGTGCGAAGCTATCTCGCCGCGGAAGTCAGCCACGGCCGCACCACGATCGCCTGGGTCTGGGATGTCTATGACCAGAACCAGCAGCGCGCGCTGCGGCTTTCCGGCGAAGAGCCGGCCGGCAAGGCCGGCCGCGACGCCTGGGCTTCGGTCGACGATCTGGTGTTGCGAAAGATCGCCCAGGCCGGCCTGAGCGGCCTTTCCAGCATGATCAACGGCGCGCCTCCGGCCGATGCGCCTCAACCGCCGCCCGCCTCACCGTCCAGGCGCGGACCCGCGGTCGCCAGCGCCGACGACCTTCCTACTTTGGCCTATACCGACCATTAGCCAAAGTAGCTCTGAAATACCTATTTTTGCCGGGAAAACCGGGCAGATGGGTTGCCAGCCGGGCTATGGCCTTGATATCACGCCAGTGCCTCCTTTCCGAAGTTCGTGCGCCGTTGCACCACCCACCTTTCGCGAACTTCGGAAAGTCAGAGGCGCTGGCAAAGTTAACGATTCTGGTGCCGCGTTTTTCATTTGAAGTTCCTGAGCAGGGCTCGCCGCTTGTGCGCAGGAACTTCAGATGAGCGGCGCTAGATCTGTCGAAACGCGCGATTTCGTGGGTATTGCGATATGCTGAATATGGTCTCCAGCAAGGCGCGGGGAGAAGCCTCGATGTCAGCCAAGAACGGCTCGATCAAGCTGGTCGCCGGCAATTCCAATCCGGTGCTGGCGAAAGAGATCGCCAACTGGCTGGACCTGTCGCTTACGAAAGCGATTGTCCGTCGCTTCGCGGACATGGAGATTTTCGTCGAGATCCAGGAAAACGTCCGCGGCTCCGACGTATTCGTGATCCAGTCGACCTCGTTTCCGGCCAACGATCACCTGATGGAGCTCTTGATCATCACCGATGCGCTGCGCCGGGCCTCCGCGCGCCGCATTACGGCTGTGGTGCCCTACTTCGGCTATGCGCGGCAGGACCGCAAGGCAGGCCCCCGCACCCCGATTTCGGCCAAGCTGGTCGCAAACCTGATTACCCATGCCGGTGCCGATCGCGTGATGACGCTCGATCTCCACGCCGGGCAAATCCAGGGCTTCTTCGATATCCCGACCGACAACCTCTATGCCTCGCCGGTGATGGTGCGCGACATCCGCGAACGGTTCGACCTCGCCAACGTGATGGTGGTGTCGCCCGACGTCGGCGGCGTGGTGCGCGCCCGCGGGCTCGCCAAGCGTATCAACGCACCGCTCGCCATCATCGACAAACGTCGCGAGCGTGCCGGTGAATCCGAAGTGATGAACGTGATCGGCGACGTCGCCGGCTACACTTGCATCCTGGTCGACGACATCGTCGATTCCGGCGGCACGCTGGTGAACGCGGCCGATGCGCTGCTCGCCAATGGCGCCAAGGAAGTCTACGCCTATATCACCCACGGCGTACTCTCGGGTGGCGCCGTAACCCGCATCACTTCCTCGCGGCTGAAGGAACTTGTCATCACCGACTCGATCCAGCCAACCGAAGCGGTCAGCAAGGCACCGAATATCCGCGCGCTGTCGATCGCCGACCTGATTGCGGAAGCGATCGGCCGCACGGCTTCGGAAGAGTCGGTGTCGAGCTTGTTCGATTAAAGGCCGGTATCAATCCTCGGCCGGCCGCGCCACCTCGTCTCCACGACGCGGGAACCAGACCACAGCACTCAGTAACATCTCACTATGTTGACCTGCCCGTTGCCACCACGGCCGTCCGGGACCGTGACGGTCTCGGCGCCACAGCTCGACACGTAAGGCCGCGCGGACGGCACGACGGCCGGCGGATAGCGATGGGCCCAATCCCAGGGAATGTCGCTGGCGTTGGAATTACGGATCTCGCCGGTCAGCGGCGCGCCATACAGCGGAGCGTCCGCGGTCGGCCCATAGAAGTAGCCGCCGTCGCCCCAGACAAATCCGTCTTGCGAGCGGTGGTGATGCCGCAGCGAATGTGGCGCGAAACGGTGGGAAGTCATATGCGCGCCCCGCGAGGCCGCGAACGTCTCGCTGGTCGCACCTGTCAAAGCGATCGCGCCCACGGACGCAATCAGGATTCCGTACATTCTGCTTTTCATGACGCACTCACCCATTACTGTTACGCGCAGTATTTCGAGGCAGGCTAGGCAGAGCGTTGGCCGCCCGCAAACCCATCCTTAATACTTAGTTAAGACGTAATCTTAACCGGGAACCGGGCAAAACGTCGCGCGCGGCGACGCGGCGTGGCCGAGCACCTCATCGATGAGACTGATCCAGACGGTCGCCGTCTAGACGATTCCGGCCGCGACCTGGCCGCGTAACCGCTCCAGGCTGAGCAGCGTGTTGGCGCAGGCCTCCGCCACGCCCACACCCTTGGACGTGAAATGCCGGCGCAGGAAATCGGCATCCGCCGTCTCGCGAAACTGCTGCGGCGTCACCACCGCCGAGAACACCGGAATCTCCGTGCGCAGTTGCACCTCCATCAGCGCCCTGATCACGGTCTCGGCGACATAGGCATCATCAACCACAAGGCCGGCCGCCACGATCGCCGTGTAGCGGCGCGTCTTGGCGAGCAACTGCACATGCAGGGGAATCTCGTAGGAACCCGGCACCTCGAACACGTCGATCTGGGCGCGCGCGATGTGACGCGCCTCGATCTCGGCGAGAAACGCCTCGCGGCACTCGGCCACGACGTCACGATGCCAGGCGGACTGCACAAAGGCGACCCGTTGCGGCTTTGTGAAACGCGGATGGGCAGGCCGTTCAGTGGCCTCCGCAGACTCCGTTGTGCCGGCATCTCCCTGCGGCGTTTGATTCATGGTGTCCTCGCTTCGCGACAGAGTCCGGATAATCAGGTTTCACGCTTCGTGCAGGGAATTATGGCGAGCGGCGCCTTCGCCAGCAAGGACCGTCGCCGTGGCCCATATCCGCATTTGTGGCGCGGGACCGAACAACGGGTTGCATGTTCCTCTCCATGTTCCCTCACTGCTCGAAAATTAACGATTTGGGCGAGATCCGAATCCGATTCCGGTTTGTTCTCATGCAAAAGTTAACGCGCACGAAGAGCTGTGGACGATTTGAGCATTGCCTGTGGATGGAGTCCGGGTGCCGTTGCGCCGATTCCGCAAATCACATCACTTCGTCCCGGCAAGCCCTGATCCCGACGCGATGGATCATCGGGGCGAGCAGCCGCCACGGCGCGAATGCGGGCGCATGTCGGCGTGCCGTGTGCGTATCGCTCGTATCCGAATTTCGAAAAAGGCAAGGTCGAGACGGCATGTCCCTCCTCGAAGGCATAATTGATTCCCGGACCAACCCTCTCGCAGTCGTCGAGGACGTCGCCGCCGACAATAATTTGTCGTTCGAGCGCTCCGGCGACGACGAAATAACGATCGTCTCCAAGGGAAACTGGACCGACTACCAGCTCTCCTTCACCTGGATGAGCGAAATCGAGGCGCTGCATCTGGCCTGCGCCTTCGACATGAAGATTCCGGAACCGCGTCGAGGCGAGGTGCAGCGGCTGATCGCCGCGATCAACGAACAACTATGGGTCGGGCATTTCGACATCTGGACCCATACCGGCATGATCATGTACCGACAGGCGCTGGTTCTGCCCGGCGGGATGGCCGCCTCGACGGCGCAATGCGAGACCATGCTGGTGAGCGCGCTCCACGCCTGCGAGCGCTATTATCCGGCGTTCCAGTTCGTGGTCTGGGCGGGCAAGACGGCCGCGGAAGCCATGAGCGCCGCCATGTTCGACACCGAGGGCGAGGCGTAGGTTAGCTTCGACACGCTCGATATCGTCCCTGCGGAAACAGGGACCCATACGCCGTGACGGCAATTGCGTTGTACAGCGCTTGTTGCTGATATCTCGATGAATTAGAACCGACAGTGGTATCGCGAAGAGCCTAAGCGCTCGCGCGGGGGTCCCTGCATGCGCGGGGACAACGGATGATTTGTGGTGAGAGCGTGAGCAACACGACCGCATTGAAAAATATCTCAGGCACCGTCGTCCTCGCCGGCGCAGGAAAGATGGGCGGCGCGATGCTGTCCGGTTGGCTGGCGCAGGGCTTCAACCCGCGCCACGTGGCCGTGATCGAGCCGCAACCGTCCGATGAGATTCGGGCACACCTTGCGAGCGGCGTGCGTCTCAACCCCACTCCTCATGAGGCGGGATCTGTCGCGGCTTTCGTGATCGCGTTAAAACCGCAGGCCTTCCGCGAGGCGGGCCCGGCTCTGAAACCCTACGTCGATGCGGCCACTTTGGTAGTGTCGATCATGGCAGGAACCACGATTGGCTCGCTTGCCGACGTTTTGGGCGGCCATATCGTGCGCGCCATGCCCAACACGCCGGCCGCGATCGGCCGCGGCATCACGGTTGCGGTAGCGGCGAAGGATGTCAGCGGTGCGCAACGCGCAACCGCCGACGGCCTGTTGCGCGCGACCGGTTCGGTCGAATGGGTCACCGATGAAAGCCTGATGGACGCGGTGACCGCGGTTTCCGGTTCGGGCCCGGCTTACGTGTTCCTGCTCGCCGAGGAACTGGCGCGTGCCGGTGTCGCGGCTGGGTTGCCCGAAGCATTGGCGACCAAACTCGCGTGCGAAACCGTCGCGGGCTCCGGCGAGTTGTTGCATCGCTCCGACCTCGCGGCCGCGACGCTGCGCCAGAATGTCACATCGCCCGGCGGCACCACGGCAGCCGCGTTGGAAGTGTTGATGGGAAAAGACGGCCTGCAATCGCTGCTCATGCGAGCGGTTGCCGCCGCAACGAAGCGCTCGAAGGAACTGGCGAAGTAATCAGAGCCGTTTGCCGAAAGCCTCGACATTGACGAGGCCGCGGGCGTGGCGGCCCTCGCCGATACGGCGTTTCTCGTCGAAGGCTTCGACTTCGAAGCGGATGATGCGCCGCTCCACCGCAATGACGCGAGCGACGGTGCGTACCGTTGCGCCGACCGGGGTCGCGGCGAGATGACGGATGTCGACCTCGGTGCCGACCGTGACCCATCCCGGTTCAAGACCGGGCGCGATGGCGTCGGCCGACGCCATCTCCATCTCCAGAATCATCATCGGCGTCGCATAAACCATCGGCATGTTCGGCACGAAATGCCCGACGGTGCGCTCGGGCGGCACCACCAGCTTTCGTTCAGCGCTCATGCCGATCTTGATGACGTCGCGTGCGTCCATGGAAACCTCAGTCCCCGCTTACGCGGGGACAACTCAAGAAGCGGAAATTATTTTTTCGCGAAGCGTTCAACGAAGGACTGGCCGCCCTTCATCTTGTGGATCAACGGCGCCTCGTTGATCTGGATCACGACAGCTTCGGCATCGACGCCGAGATTCTTCACCAGCGCTTGCGTGATGTCGCGCATCATGCCGACCTTCTGTTCGTCGGTGCGGCCGACGGCCATGCTGATGGTGATTTCGGGCATCCCACTACTCCTTTTGTTTTCGTTCGCTGTCGAATACTCGCAGGCCCAAAGCAGGCTACCCATCTTCTGAAGAGATAGCCACGCGGGTCAAGCCCAGGTATCTGGTATTCAGCCCCACGTGACCGCGTGCCGCGCCAATATTTTGCGCACGGCCGCGACAAGTTCGTTTTCGTCGACCTCGATCTGCGCCTCAGTCTGTTTCTTCAAATATTCGTCGCGGTCGCTGGTGTCGGTCAAGCCAGCGCCGAGGATGAGGTCTTTAATAAGGACTTTGCCCTTCGCCTTCTCGTCCGAACCCTGGATGACCACGCAAGGAGAGTTACGTCGATCGGCATATTTGAGCTGGTTGCCCATGTTCT
>NZ_JBAVCF010000522.1:0-5339 GCF_049586575.1 Bradyrhizobium sp. | reverse complement strand
TCTGCACCTCGTTACGCACGGGGGCAGCGGGCTGAGGCGTGGCAACAGCAATCGGGGGTGGCGCCACGGCCAGTTTCGGAAGTTCGGTTAGGAACGACGATTCGTCGGCCGGTGGGCTCTCGGGCCTCGCCACGGGCGCAGCGGCGGCCGCGTTGGCAGACAGAATGTCTTCATGGCCCGCAACCGACACCGCGAGTTGTTTCACCAGCCCGCCAAGTTCGTTGATTTCGCCGACCACCGCCTGAATGCGGTCGGCGCCGGCATGGTTGATCGAGGACAGTTTCCCTTCAACCACGGACAGTCTTCGGCCGAATTCGGCGACCTGGCGGGCGAGATCAGCGGTTCCACGCGACAGGTCGGCGATCTGGCCGCCGACATCGGTACGGTCGCGCAGCCGCATCGATACGGCGTTGTACAGGATCAGGAAGGTCAGCGCGGTCAAGGCGACGATCGCCGATTCCATGGCGTTGATTCCTGCAACCGAATACAGAATGAGGCCGAGCGAAGCGGCGACCAGCACCATGCAAATGGCGATGAAGATCGTGGAAATGCGGATCATGTGATGCGTAAAGCCCCTTGAGTCCCGTGGGTGCCTTTAGCCTGAAGGGAACTCGTCGCGCGGCTTCGCTCCCCCAAGCCTCGCAACACTAGCACTAATGTTGATTCGGCAGGCTAGTGTTCTTTGGGCAGCGAAGGAACTGCGGCTTCCTGAACGGCAGCCGCAGACCGTGGTCTTACGGGGAGGGGCGGTGAGCCGTCAGGCCACCGCGCGAATGACCTTGGCGACCTTCTCGACGATCTCGCCGACCTGCTCTTCGCTGACGATCAAGGGCGGGGTCAGCGCCAGGGTATCGCCGGCGATGCGAAGCATCAGGTCGTTGTCGAAGAAGGCGCTGTTGAGCGCGTCGAAACCCCGTTTGCCCGGCTGGTCCGGCCGCGAGGTCAGGTCGATGCCCGCGGTCAGGCCGACGGTGCGGATATCCACGACGTTCGGCTCGTTCCTTAGCGACAGGATCGCATCGGCCCATTTGGGCTCAAGCGCGCGGGCGTGCTCGAACAGCTTTTCGTCGCGGTAGATGTCGAGCGTGGCGAGGCCCGCCGCGCACGCCAGGGGATGGGCCGAATAGGTATAGCCATGGGCGAGCTCGATGGCGTGTTCGGGGCCGATCATGAAGGCGTCGTGGATAGTGTCGCGCACGATGACGCCGCCCATTGGAGCAGCGCCGTTGGTGACGCCCTTGGCGAAGGTGATCATGTCGGGCAGCACGCCGTAACGTTCCGCCGCAAAGGCGTAGCCCAGCCGGCCGAAGCCGGTGATGACCTCGTCGAAGATCAGCAGGATGCCGTGCTTCTGGGTGATCTCGCGCAGCCGCTTGAGATAGCCCTTCGGCGACGGCAGCACGCCGGTCGATCCCGCCATCGGCTCGACGATGACGGCAGCAATGGTATTGGCGCCGTGCAGGTTGACCAGGTTTTCCAGCGCGTCGGCAAAATGCGCGCCGTATTCCGGCTCTCCCTTTGAGAAAGCCTGCTTTTCGCGGTCATAGGTCGTCGGCAGGTGATCGACGCCGTTGAGCAGCATTCCGAACATCTTGCGGTTGTTGCCCATGCCGCCGACCGAGGTGCCGCCGAAGCCGACGCCGTGGTAGCCGCGTTCGCGCCCGATCAGGCGGCTGCGGCCGCCCTGACCGGCGATCTGGTGATAGGCGAGCGCGATCTTGAGCGCGGTATCGGCCGCTTCCGATCCGGAATTGCAGAAGAATACGTGATCGAGGCCCTTCGGCGCGAGGTCGGCAACGCGGCTGGCGAGTTCAAAAGCTTGCGGAATGCCGAACTGGAACGGTGGCGCGTAGTCGAGCGTCACCGCCTGCTTGCCGATGGCTTCAGCAATCTGGGTACGGCCATGGCCGGCATTGCTGCACCACATGCCGGCGGCGCCATCGAGGATTTTACGGCCGTCAACGGTGAAGTAGTGCATGTCCTTGGCGCCGGCGAGCAGCCGCGGCGCCTTCTTGAAGGCGCGGTTGGCGGTAAACGGCATCCAGTGCGCGGCAAGGTCATTGGGAACATTGACGGCGGCGGATCGCGGGCTCTTGTCCAGCATGGCGGGCCTCTTCGAGTTTTGAGTGGAAGGTTGCCTAATAGATTAGCATTTTCCACGGGGCACTGGAATGCCAGCGCCTGACTTTTTCCGTATGGCCGGACAGCGTTTAAGGGTGAAGCGCGGTTCGCGTCAGAGATGCGCAAGATCAGACGCGGTGGCCCAGAACACCTCGCCCTCGGAATCTTCGGTGTCGAGCCAGAGAAACTCCGCTCGCGGATAGGCCGTCTCCAGCGCGTCGCGGCAGCGGCCAATCTCGCATAACAGCCCGCCTTCCGCGGTCAGATGGCGCCTCGCTTTGTCCAGAATGCGCCTGACGACATCAAGGCCGTCAGCTCCGCCGTCGAAAGCGAGTTTCGGCTCGGCGCGGCATTCGCGCGGCAGACCGGCCATGCCTGCCGCATCGACGTAGGGCGGGTTGGCGATGATCAGATCATAACGCTTGTCCGCAACCGGCGCGTACAAGTCGCCGCGATGCAACGTCACTCGGTCTTGAAGACCATGTTCTGCGACATTGCGTGCCGCGACATCGAGCGCGTCCTTCGAAATATCCACCGCATCGATCTGCGCATTCGGAAATGCGCGGCTGGCCAGAATGGCGAGGCAGCCGGAACCGGTGCAGAGTTCGAGCACATTTTCCACCGCGCTCGTGTTTGCGATCAGCGACGGTCCTTCGCCATCGTGCCCTCCGAAATGCGAGTCCAGCAGCTCGCCGATGAATGAGCGCGGCACGATCACGCGCTCGTCGACGTAGAAGGGAAGGCCGCGCATATAGATCTTGTTGACGAGATAGGCGGCCGGCTTTCCGGAGCTGACGCGGCGGCCAATCACATCAAGGATCGATCGGGCTTCATGCAATGCCACGCGCGCGGTTGCGAAATTCTCGAACTGATCGGGATGCAGATGCAGCGTTTCGCACACCAGAAATGCCGCTTCCGCCACCGGATCGGTGGTGCCGTGGGCGAACGTCAGTTTCGCCTCATTGAAGCGGCTTGTCGCATAGCGGACGAAGTCGAGCAGCGTCACCAGCTCGCCGGGCGAAACCGTGGGAAGTTTGGATGCGGCGCGGGAGCGCTTGGCAACAGCTTTGGCGCGTTTGGCCATCAGGATTTGGTCCAGCGCGCCGCTGCCGCATCGTCGTGATCGCGCGCCTCGATCCAGTTCGCACCATCGGCGCCTTCGACCCGTTTCCAGAACGGCGCATTGGCCTTCAGGTAGTCCATCATGAATTCGGCGGCCTCGAACGCGGCCTGCCGATGTTGCGATGCCGTCAATACCAGTACGATATTTTCGCCCGGTGCGATGCGGCCGACGCGGTGAACGACCCTTATTCCACTCAGCGGCCAGCGCGACATCGCGGTATCGGCGTGGCGCGCAATCTCAGCTTCCGCCATGCCGGGATAATGCTCGAGCGTCAACGCGGCGATAGCCGCGCCGTCTTCGCGGCCCCGGCAGATTCCGGTGAAGGAAACCACCGCGCCGACGTCCACGCGGCCTGTCGTCAGCGCCGCCATTTCGCGCGCGATATCGAAATCGGATTCCTGGATGTGGACGGTCACGTTGGCGTTCATGACGGCATCGCTCATGCCCTGAATTAGCCGCCGGTCATCGGCGGGAAGAACGCGATTTCGCGGGCGCCGGCAATCGCCGCGTCCTGTTTGACATGAGCATGGTCGATCGCAGCGCGGATTACACGCGGCGTCTCGAAGGCATGGGCGTAGGTCTCGCCACGCGCGGCAAGCCAGGCGATCAGTTCATCGACGGTCTTGACGCCCGGCGGCGGCTCGATCGTCTCTTCCGACTTGCCGACCCGCTCGCGCACCCAGGCGAAATATTTGAGTTTCATCCCTCATCCTCGCCGATGAGATGGTGGATGCCGGCCCGGAAATAATCCCAGCCGGTGTAGATGGTCACGATCGCGGAAACCCAAAGAAGCAGCAGCCCGATCTGGGTGGTGAAGGGAAGGACCTGGTCGCCCGCCTCGCCGGCGAGCAAAAACCCGATCGCGACGAGTTGTGCGGTCGTCTTCCATTTGGCGAGCTTGGTGACGGGGACGCTGACGCGCAGGCCGGCCAGATATTCGCGCAAGCCCGATACCAGGATTTCGCGGCACAGGATTACGATCGCCGCCCACAGCGTCCAGCCGTGGATGATTCCATCGGCGGCCAGCATCAACAGGCAGGAGGCGACCAGAAGCTTGTCGGCGATCGGATCCAGCATCCGGCCCAAGGCCGATTGCTGGTCCCAGATCCGGGCATAGTAGCCATCGAGGAAATCCGTGACGCCCGCGGCGATGAACACGGCCAGCGCGACCCATCGCAGCCACAACGGCCCGTCCAGGATCGCCTGCGCATAGATGCAGCCGACCACCACCGGGATGGCGGCAATCCGGGCACAGGTCAGAATATTGGGCACGGAGAGCGAGCTTTTCGCCCATCCCCTCGTCGTTGCGATGTTCATGCCTCCTACCAATACCGCCGAAGCTTTAAGGTCAACCGGGGGACACATATGACCTTTTGGTGAGATCCCCAGTGGTCCGATTCTAACATTTGCGTCCCGATGAGGCAGGCACTTTTGCAAATGTTAGAATCAAAGGACTACCGGCAAATATACGCTTGTAGTGGAGGATTGGGTTCGACATTCGCATTGAGTATTCGCGGCTGCGAGGCTGCGAATGTCAAATCCGCTCCACTACCCTGGTTGGGTGTGGAAAAACTCGAAAATCTTGCGCGCGCTCTCGGCGCTGACGCCCGGGACCTTACCGAGATCGGCGATCGAAGCCCGTTCGATCTCCTTCAGGGTTCCAAAGTGGTGCAGCAGCGCCCGTTTGCGAGAGGGGCCGATGCCGGGAATTTCCTGCAATCCGGCTTCGCGGATATCCTTCTTGCGCAGCTTGCGGTGCGACCCGATCACGAAACGGTGCGCCTCGTCGCGCAGCCGCTGGATGAAATAAAGCACCGGGTCCCGCGGTTCGAGCTTGACCGCCTCCCGCCCCGGCATGAACAGGGTTTCGCGTCCGGCGTCGCGGTCCGGCCCCTTGGCGACCGCAAGCAGCGAGACCTGCGTCAGCCCGAGCGTCTCGAATATCTCTTTCGCGGCGTTGAGCTGGCCGCGGCCGCCATCGATGATGACGAGATCGGGCCATTGCGGAACCGCCTCATCGTCGCCGCGCAGGCTACCGGCCTCGGCTTCGGAGGGCGCGGCCAACAGCCGCTTGAAGCGCCGCTGCAGCACCTCG
>NZ_JBAVCF010000521.1:0-3249 GCF_049586575.1 Bradyrhizobium sp. | reverse complement strand
CGGCCATCGTCACCGGCGTCTTCAGCGGCTTGTCGGCCTTGATGTCGACGCAGACGAACTTGCCGGTCTTGTCCGTGGGATCGGGATAGGCCTCCTTGATGATCTCGGCGATGCCGACAATCTCCTTGCCTTCGTTGGAGTGATAGAAGAACGCCTTGTCGCCCTTCTTCATCTTCACGAGGTTTTGCCGCGCGGTGAAATTGCGCACGCCGGTCCAGGCTTCGCCCTTGGCGCCCTTTTCGACCTGTTGATCCCACGACCAGGCGGAAGGTTCGGATTTCACCAGCCAGTAATTCATGAGATCTCCCCGCGACGTCAGCGCCATCTCGTCCTTGTTACACGCTCAATACCACGACAGAGCTATAAGCGCCGTCAAGGGGGCGCGCACGCGCCCGTTCGAGGGGAAAGCCGATGTCCGTCAATCGCCGGAAGTTCGTCACGCTGGCCGCGGCTGCGCTTGCGGCCCCGGCCGCATTGGCGGCGACGCGCCCGATCAAGGCCATCGCGTTTGACGGATTCCCCATTACCGATCCGCGCCCGGTCTTCGCCAAGGTCGAAGAACTGTTTCCCGGCAAGGGGCGCGCTTTAAGCGAGGCCTGGCGGACCCGGCTGTTCGAATATACGTGGTTGCGAACGCTCGGGCGGCACTACGTTGATTTCTGGCATGTGACCGAGGAAGCACTGACCTTCGCCGCCAAGGCATCGGGAATCGAACTGGCCGCCGATCAGCGCTATACGTTGATGCAGACCTGGCTCTCGTTGACGGCTTGGCCCGATGTCGCGCCGGCGCTGAAAGAGTTGAAGGCCGCGGGCATCCGCATGGCCTTCCTCGCCAATCTCACCGAGACGATGATGGATGCCGTGGTGAAGAATTCCGGCATCGAAGGCTTTTTCGAGCCGCATCTGTCGACCGACCGGGTGGAAGCTTTCAAGCCCGACCCGCGCGCCTACCAGATGGGGCCGGATGCGTTCAAGCTTCCGAAGGAGGAAATCGCGTTCGCTGCGTTCGCCGGCTGGGATGCGGCGGGCGCCAAATGGTTCGGCTACCCGACCTTCTGGGTGAATCGCATGAACACGCCGGTCGAGGAATTGGGCGTGGTGCCCGACGGCGTGGGCACGGGCATGGCCGATCTGGTGAAGTTTGTGCTGGGTTAGAAGCCGACATTGCGAAGTCCGTACACGACAACCCGCCGTCGCTTTCTTTGCCGGCCATGGCGCGCTTGGAGTCCGCCGAAGCGCTCGTACGCGCCGGCGAAAGCAACCAATCACTTCGGTTTTTTTTTGCTCTTCGTCTTGGGCTTCGCTTTTGACGGAGGTCCGTTCGCGATTTGCTCCCGGGCCTCCTCGGCTTCCTTCGCCAGTCTTAGCTCACGAAGCCGATCCATGTTCTTCCGGACAGCGAGCGCCGATCGTTGCGCGTCTTCCATCGCCCGCGCGCCTTCCTCTTTCGCAAGGCGCAACCGGTTTTCTCTGGCGGCTTGCGCCGGCGATGGATCCGGGTTGCGGGCCATTAGACCCGAAGATTTTCGGCGCTGCTCTTGCCTCGCTTGGTGTCTACCTTGACCTCGTATGAGATCTTCTGGCCTTCTGCCAGGCCGGACAATCCAGCGCGCTCGACGGCGCTGATATGAACGAAAACGTCGTTTCCGCCGTCATCCGGCGCAATGAATCCAAAGCCCTTTTGACCGTTAAACCACTTGACCGTACCGGTAGCCATAACTGTTCCCTTCCATGATAAGTGTTGTTGCGTACCACAGTTTTCCGGGGGCAAAAACCCCGTCGGCCAAGAAAGCGCGGGTTTTATGGCCGAATTGCATGAGGTTTGAGCCAGGGATTCGGCCTTGGCTGCTGCGTTTTCCGAGGCGTTAACCTTCCGCCCGGAACGGGCGCGTCAGCAGGCCCTCGACCGCATCATCGATCGTCACCGCCCCCCGCAGGATGTCGGCTACCGCATTCGAAACCGGCATTTCGACGCCCTCGGCGGCGGCGAGTTCCACCAGCACCGGCGCCGTGAAGGCCCCCTCGGCCAGTTTGCCCTGCGGGGCGGCTTCGCCACGCCCGAGCGCCTGCCCCAAGGCGAAATTGCGCGATTGCGGCGTCGAGCAGGTCAGGATCAGGTCGCCGAGGCCGGACAGGCCGACCAGCGTCTCGCTGCGTGCGCCGAACGCGCGGCCGAAACGGGCGAGCTCCGAGAAACCGCGCGTGGTCAGCGCCGCCTGCGCCGAGGCGCCAAGCCTTTTGCCGACCGCAATTCCCGCCGCGATCGCGAGCACGTTCTTGGCCGCGCCGCCGATCTCCACACCGCGGACGTCGGTCGTATGGTAGGGGCGGAACGTCGCCGAGCCCAGCGCCTGCACAAGGTTCTTCGCGAGGTGTTCGTCAGATGCGGCGAGGGTCACGGCGGTCGGAAGCCCGCGCGCGACATCCTCGGCAAAACCTGGTCCCGACAGGATCGCCGCGCGTGCCTTTGGTGCAACCTCCGCAATCACCTCGGTCATGAATTTGTGCGTGCCGCGCTCGATACCCTTGGCGCAGGCGACCAGCGGCGTACCCGATGCCAGGTACGGGGCGAGTGCGGCTGCGGCGGCGCGAAGATTTTGCGCGGGCGTCGTGATCAGAACAGCATCCGCCGATGCCGCGCGGGAAATATCAGCGGTCACCTGAATGCCGGCATGCAGCGTGATGCCCGGCAGCTTTGGATTGCTGTGCGCGGCAGCGATGGCTTTGGCTGCCTCGGCGCTGTGCGCGCAGAGGACGACTTTGCGGCCGGCGCGGGCGGCGACACCCGCCAGCGCCGTTCCCCATGCGCCTGCGCCGACGACAGCGATTAAGTTGAAAGAGGTCATTGGAGAAACTCAGCGAGCGCAACCATCGCAGTCCCTCGTCCTGAAAGGGGGAAGGTTGAGGAGGGGGTCGGCAAAGCGCTCGAATTCATTTGCCAAATTGCGCGCTCTTGCAGAGCTCGCCGATCTCCCCCTTTCAGGCCGAGATGAGAGAGGAATATAGCGTGACGGTCTTCACCCATGAACGATTCTCAAAACCCTGCGCGGCTGTTGTTGTAACCCGCCGGCGCTGACGCATTGCTGTCGAGCAGCCAGCGCGCGCGGGGAGCCGCGTCCATTGTATCGGTCAGGCCCAGGACGAGGCGTTCGGCGCCGGCCCACGCGATCATCGCGCCATTGTCGGTGCAGAGCGCGGGCGGCGGGATGATGAGCGTGGTCTCGGCCTTCGCCGCGACCTGCTGCAGCG
>NZ_JBAVCF010000520.1:0-2429 GCF_049586575.1 Bradyrhizobium sp. | reverse complement strand
AGATTGAAGCGTTCCCCAAAAGCTCGCGATTTGCATTTATCTGCAGGGATCCCGAATCGATCGGTCTGTACAAGGATACTCTCAGAGCGGAGTTGCAGCTGGGTTCGAATCTGCCCTGTTGCACCATCGGGGAGCGCGATAAGGTCGCAGCCGCTTTGAAATCTTCCGATGTTCTGTTGGTCACTCCGGGCGCTTACAAGAAACTGCGCCAGCTTGTGTCAGGAAAAATTCCATTTTTTAATGTCATTGATCACGTGGACCCGGGTTCGCTCCGGATTGTCAAAGAAAGGATCCTGGGACCAGACGAAAAATCGCGTAGCACGTGGCCTTTGTCACAGGCAAGATAATCATTTCTTTGTGAAGCAGTTCTTATCCGGCGTGGCAACCTTCTCAGCTCAGTAGGAGAACGGATTGTCGGGAAAAGTAATGATCGGGAGGCGCGCGCCCGAAAGCGCCGCGTCGAAATGAAGCAGCCACATCCCGATCCCCGACGCGCCTTGCATGTAGCCCGTCTGCGCAACAGCGATGTCGGGTCTGACGCGCGTTTCTACCTGCACCCAACGGTAGCCATGCGACTCGCGATCGGCGAGATTCAAGAGCTCGTTGCTGCCCTCTTTCGCTCCGGCGAGCCACCTCCGCTCATGGGTGATTAGATAAATGTCATACAGGAATTCTGCTTCCGCGGCGACACCGCAGCACATGCTGACGTTGTGCCAAACGCCCGGGGTGACCGCTTTGTCCGGCCCTCCGTTTGCGACAACCGCTTCCGCGCACTTCTTGACCAGGCTCATCCATTTGGGATCCCGAGTGACTTGATAAAGACGATAAAACAGCCGGGCGGTCCCGGCCGGGCCGTGGCACCAGCCGAGATAATAAAGACCTTTGTTCTGGTTGTCGTGATAGATCATGCAGTAGCGACTATTGATGTCGGCGATCGACACGAGGTAATCCGCTCCGGCGAGCGCCGCATTGAGAAATTTCTTTTGACCGGTGGCCTGATACAGAGTGGCCAGGAAATAGGAAACGCCAGCGGTGCCGTGCGAGAAGTTTGGCATTTCCCGGGGGAAGGTCGGATCCATCATCCACATGAGCCCGGCGCCCGGTTTCGGCTGCGCAATGGCAATCAGGTGATCGCCGGCTCGAGCCGCCAATTGCAGCGCTCCCGGCGCATGTAGATGGTCCGCTGCCCAAAGCAGGAACAAACCAGTCCCACTCGATCCGGCGATAATGTCGGTCACGTCATTCCACTTGACTCCGTCGGGAGTCCTTTCCGCACGCTCCTTGAGCCAGCCGACGCACTGGAGAGCGCCGTGGCGATAACGGACGTCGCCAGTGATCAGGTAAGCTTCGCCTAGCGTAAATCCGGATCCGGCAATCCCTTCGTAGAGCCCGGTCTCATCTTTTTTCGAAATCGAAGCGAGCAGAGCGTCAGCCCCGCGCCGCCCTTCCTCCAGGAAGGTTTGGTCATGTGTATACCGGTAAGTTTCAAGGAAGAACAGTATCGGACCAGGGGTACCTGCATAGAGAGTCGTGTTCACCGTCTTGGGATCCTGGGGATCCGATGCCCAGACCAATCCGTTAGCCGTCCTCAAGCTGTTCGTTTCCATCCAACGTGCCGCCCCCATGGCAGCCTCGTGATATGACCTGCTTGTCGTCGCACGGCCGAGAAGGGCGCAGAGAGCAATCCAGCCAGCCAAAGCGGCGATTTTGAATGGGTGTGTGGTCATAGATTCCTCCGCCGGCCGCCTTCAATACGGAAACGGATCATCAGGGAAAATGATGACCGGCCGGTGACTCCCAGCAAGTGCAGCGCCGAAGTGGAGGAGCCACATGCCGATGCCCGACGCGCCCTCCATGTAGCCGGTTTGCGCGATGGCATAGTCGGGACGAACGAACGTCTCGACCTGCACCCAACGGTAATTGCCGTCATTCACATCGGCCGCTTTCAAAAGTTCGTCGCTGCCTTCTTTGGCTGCTTCGAACCATTTGCGATTGTGCGTGGCAAGATAGACGTTGTAGAAGAACTGCGACTCTCCCGCGACTCCGTCGCACACGCTGGTATTGTTCCACACTCCCGGATTGGCGACTTCTTTTGGGCGGCCATCGCGCCAAACTGTGAGCGTCCGCGCCGATCCAGGCGGTATCGTGGCGAATGCCTTCTCTGGGCCTCCGAAGATACGGGTCGCCGCAGCACACTTCGCCACCAGTTCCATCCATTTTGGGTCCTTGGTGATTTGATAGAGGCGGTAGAAGAGTGCAGCCGTGCCGGCGGGTCCATGGGCCCAGTCGAGGTAAAAAAGATGATTGTTTTTGTTGTCATGGTAAACAAGGAAATATTGATTGGTCTGGTTGGCAATGGAGATGAGGTATTTGGCACCCGCCAGAGCGGCATTGAGGAATTGCTGGCGGTCGGTGGCCTGGTACAGCGT
>NZ_JBAVCF010000519.1:0-2286 GCF_049586575.1 Bradyrhizobium sp. | reverse complement strand
CTTGGTGATACAGCCGCCCTGCCTGGGGAAGCAGGTCCCGGACAAATGAAAGATCGTCTTCAGTGGCTTTCCAAACGGCCGTTCTAAAGACGCCTAGATGCTGCGGCGCATCCTCGAACGAATGAGCGAGCGCAGTTCTCCATACAGCGCCCATCTCCATAAACGGCATGTTGCCGATGACGGGCATGCGCACAGGCGAGTCTACTTTCAGCCTGAACAAGGCTGCTACGAGCCACGCGGTCAGGGTCGGAGTTAGGGTGTCCAGTACGCCCGCAGCTTCGATGGAAAGTTCGACTCGGCTCTGGAATGAAAAACCACCTTGCACTGCTACCCACGGCGGCGGATGTGCCGTTCCTCTTTTGACTGGCGGGGAAAATGCCATCATCGGCGAGTCGAATATGTCCACGTACACCCGGCGCAATCGCAAGCCGGAGCCAAGATCATAGGTCTCGTCGGGCAACTCTAAGGCGGTAAGGCAACCGTACAGCGGTGTGGTGTCCGGGTTCCACGCTCTGCGTGCGGCTGACCGCTTTATGAGTTCTGCGGGGTCATATTCCATGAGGTGCCCATATCATAAAGAAGTCCTCAGACTTTGCGTCCCAGGGCTCTTAGGGGGAGCTTCCTTTTGCCTGTATGATGACTTAAGCCGCTCGATATGTCTTTGAAAACAAAGGCTCGAATTGGGTGGGGGACCGAACGTAGCGCCCTCCCGCTACCATGCATGGCGTCGTCTCTGCCGCAGCGCCGTTCGGCATAACGTTTTTCAGCACAAGATGGATTCGTCAGCTCGTCATCGCGTCGCGGTCAGCATGAACGCCATGAAGCCATCGTATAGTCGACACCCGCGGCCGATGCATGCCAGTCTCCGTTAGAGGCGAGATAGTGTGATGCATGCGGTCTCCACGAGGCGTTCGGCCCTAATCATCGGCTTGATGTTGTATTCGCTAAACGTCAGCACAACCGCCAGCGCGGCTGAAGCGAATGCGCCGTCGGCGGAAAAGCTTCAGGTTCTCGGGGATTTCTTCGAAAACAAGGTTGCGACGGGAAAGATCTCCGGCGCCGTTGTCCTGATCCAGCAGCACGGTCGGCCCGTTTACCTGAAGACCTTCGGGAAGCGCGACGTCAGGACTGGCGCTCCCATGACGACGGACACCATTTTCGCCCTTCGCTCGATGACCAAGCCGATCACGAGCGTCGCGACGATGATGCTGGTTGATGCCGGCAAATTGTCGCTCGATGAACCCGTGGCGAAATACATCCCGTCCTTTGCGGGCGCGAAGGTGGCGATTGAGAAAGCCAATGCGCAGGGCGATCCGTACGAACTCGTTCCCGCCGTGCGGCAACCGACGATCAGGGATCTGCTCCTGCAAACCTCGGGCATCTCCGGCGGCTATGTCGGCGGCTGGGTCAAAAAGCTCTATGATGGAGGTCATCTGTTCGACGGGCAGTTCGATAACGCTGAGTTTGCGAAGCGGATTGGCAAACTGCCGCTCACGCGCCAACCCGGCACATTCTGGCGTTATGGTCATTCGGCCGACGTACTCGGCCGCGTGATCGAGGTCGCCTCGGGTGAGACGCTTTATCAATTCATGAAACGGTCGATCTTTGATCCGCTCGGAATGAAGCACACCAAATTCGTGCTCGATACGCGCGAGGAGCTCGCATTGAGGGCGGAGCCATTACCGACCGATCTGAACCTCATCGAGCAGGAGCGCAGGCGCCGATCCCATCCTGGGTGGGAATCCGGCGGTGGCGGGCTGGTCTCGACGACAATTGATTATGCGCGCTTCGCGCAAATGCTGCTCGATGGCGGCACCTTCGAAGGCAAGCGTTATCTCAGCCCGGCCGCGTTCAAGGATATGACGACCGACCACGTCGGTCCGGGCAGCGGCATCGGCCACGACTATTTTTACTTCCCCGGTGACGGTTTTGGTTACGGATATGGCTTGGCCGTGCGCACCAGTGCGGGAGAAGCGAAGCAGCCGGGTTCTATTGGCGAGCTGAAGTGGGACAGTTTGAGCGGCACCTATATTGGCATCGATCCCAAGCTCGACATGTTCTACCTGCTGATGGAGCAGACCGATAACGAGCGCGGCCCTATCAGGGTCGCGTTTCGCAAACTGGTCTACGACGCCTTCGCCAACCCTGTTGGGCGCTGAGCTTCAAGATCTCGCCGGGACACTTTTGCTCTGCCAAAAGCTCTGACGATGAGGTCCAATGGATGGTTGCTTTTGCGCCGGCATTGGGCTTGGATTCAATATTCGATGCGCGCACGAAGAATCCAAA
>NZ_JBAVCF010000518.1:0-3527 GCF_049586575.1 Bradyrhizobium sp. | reverse complement strand
CGAAGATGGCCCGCGACTGCATCTCGGCGATCTCGGGATAGGCGATCGCCAGCCGGCATCCGCGGAAGCCGAGCATCGGATTGAATTCGGCGAGTTCACGCACGCGATCGGCAAGGCGCCGGGGATCGGCATTCATGGCACGCGCCACTTCCTCGATCTCGGCTTGCGTATGCGGCAGGAACTCGTGCAGCGGCGGATCGAGCAGCCGGATCGTCACCGGCAACCCTTTCATGATCTCGAACAGTTCGACGAAATCCGCCCTCTGCATCGGCAGCAACTTCGAAAGCGCCGCACGGCGCGCGCGTTCATCCTCCGAGAGGATCATTTCGCGGACGGTGCGAATGCGGGTTTCCTCGAAGAACATATGTTCGGTGCGGCAGAGGCCAATTCCTTCAGCGCCGAATTTTATGGCGGTGCGCGCATCGTCCGGCGTGTCGCCATTAACGCGAACGCCAAGTTTGCGCACCGCATCGGCCCAGCCCATCAGCGTACCGAATTCGCCCGACATCTGCGGCTCGATCATCGGCATACGTCCGGCCAGCACCTGGCCCAGTGAACCGTCGATGGTGATGACATCGCCGGTCTTGAAGGTGCGCGAACCGATGCTCATGGTGCCACGGCCGTAATCGACGCGGATCGCACCGCAACCGGAGACGCAGGGTTTGCCCATGCCGCGCGCGACCACGGCGGCGTGCGAGGTCATGCCGCCGCGGGTGGTGAGAATGCCTTCAGCGGCGTGCATGCCGTGAATGTCTTCCGGCGAGGTCTCGATCCGCACCAGAATGACCTTGCGCCCGTCGACCTGCAATTTCGCCGCCTCGTCGGACGAGAAAACGATCTCGCCGGACGCAGCGCCAGGCGAGGCCGGCAAGCCGGTCGCGATCACGTCACGCTTGGCAGCGGGATCGATGGTCGGGTGCAGCAATTGATCAAGCGAGGCGGGATCGATCCGCAACACGGCGTCCTTTTTCGAGATCAGCCCTTCATTAGCCAGTTCGACTGCGATCCTGAGCGCGGCCTTGGCCGTGCGCTTGCCGCCGCGGGTCTGCAGCATCCACAGCTTGCCCTGCTCGACGGTGAACTCCATGTCCTGCATGTCGCGGTAGTGCTTTTCAAGCAACGTATAAATCCGCGTCAGCTCATTGAACGCTTCCGGCATCGCCGATTCCATCGACGGTTTGTCGGAACCGGACTCCTTGCGCGCGTCATCGGTGATATCCTGAGGCGTGCGGATACCGGCCACCACGTCTTCGCCCTGCGCGTTGATCAGGAATTCGCCGTAAAGCTTGCTCTCGCCGGTCGAGGGATTGCGCGTGAACGCAACGCCGGTCGCTGAGGTCTCGCCCATATTGCCGAACACCATCGCCTGTACGTTGACGGCGGTGCCCCACGATTCCGGAATGTCGTGCAGCTTGCGATAGGTCACCGCACGCGCGTTCATCCAGGAGGAGAACACAGCCCCGATCGCCCCCCACAGCTGATCATGGGGATCCTGCGGGAATTCCGATCCGGTTTCGCGTGCGAGGGCTTCCTTGTAGCGGCCCACCACCTCGACCCAGTCATCGCCGGTGAGATCGGTGTCGAGCGAATAGCCCTGGCCGTCCTTGAAGGTATCGAGAATGTCTTCGAAATGCGCGTGCTCAAAGCCGAGCACCACGTCCGAATACATGGTGATGAAACGGCGGTAGCTGTCATAGGCAAAACGGCGATCGCCGGACAATTCCGCCAGCGCCTCGACCGTGACGTCGTTGAGGCCGAGATTGAGCACGGTATCCATCATGCCAGGCATCGAGGCGCGGCCACCCGAGCGCACCGACACCAGAAGCGGATTTTTGGAATCGCCGAAGGATTTGCCCGTCAGCTTGCCGACATGATCGAGCGCCTTTTCGACCTGCGCCTTCAGCTCTTTCGGATAGGTCTTTTCATGCGCATAGAAATAGGTGCAGACCGAGGTCGGAATGGTGAAGCCGGGAGGCACTGGCAATCCGAGATTGGCCATTTCAGCGAGATTGGCGCCTTTGCCGCCGAGCAGATCGCGCAAGCCCGCTTTGCCTTCGGCTTTGCCGTCGCCGAATGTGAAGACCCACTTGCCCGCTTTCACCGGCTCGGCCGCCGCTTTGGCGGGCACTAGCTTTTTTGCCGGCTTGACCGGGCTATTCTTCAGCGCCTTGCGGGCGCCGGCTGACGGCGCCGGCTTCGCCCGGGCGGCCACGGATGGCTTTGATTTCGCAGCAATTTTCTTCGGTTTCGCGACGGCTTTGGCCATGACAGAAAACAATCCGCTGAAGATGAAGAGATGGGCGCCTTACACCACTTTGAGCGCCCCGGCGCAAGCTGCCACTACATATGGAGCCATTTCAAAAGCCCGAGCCCGATCAAGCCGTTGAGGATGAGGAAGATCGCCACGATCAGATTGAGAAGCCGCGGCATGATGAGGATCAGGAGGCCCGCGATCACGGATATGATCGGCGAGATATGAGCAACGGTGAGGGTCATAAGGCAGCTCCTCTGAGGATGGAGATCGAATCGAGGAGCGGCACCTTATCACCCCGCTTACCTTGTTCCACGACAGGAGACGCTTTCGGCCTCAACGGGTTCCGCCTCGTTCCAAAAATTGATCGGAAACAACGCGCTGCTCGAGAATTTTTTCTGGGGAACGATGCTTCCCGCGATGAATTGGATCGCTTTGCAGGCCGGCCGCGCGCCGGAATGCAAGCTTCAATCGCGAAGGAGCAAAGCATGCGGAACCATCTTTTGGCCGTCACCGCCATCATGGCAGCTGTAAGCGCACCCGTCGCGGCGCAGGCGCAGGGCACCGTCGGTGTCGCGAGCCCAGGTGCCGTCATCGTCGACGACGGCACCATCGGCATCGCACTCGATCAGCGTCCGGCGTTTCGCGCGTATATCGTGCAAGAACGGGTGCCAAGTTACAGCATTCCCGATCGCGTGGCCGTCGGCGGCATTCTGCCGGAAACCGGAGTCATCTTCTACGACGTGCCGCAGACGTTTGGCGCCACGCCCTATCGCTACACCGTGGTGAACGGCGAGACCGTGCTGGTCGAACCGCACACACGCCGTATCGTTCAGGTGATCGACTAACGATACTTGGACGTAGGGTCCGGCCTGCCGCAGCGGCTGCCGGACATCAAGGCCCCGCCTGGCTCCCCCCGTCCAGGCGGGGCTTTTCTCTGCGGTCGTTGTCGATCTCGATTGCTAAGACTTGCTCTTCCGAACGACGACGCGATGGATCGTCTTTCCCGAGGAGGCGCTGACGACTTCCTCATCCAGCAGTGTCGTTGCCGTCGCCAATTCCGCCAACACCAATGATGCCTCAAAGGCCGCATACAGGCGATCATGCTTGTCGCGCTGATTTTCGCCCGCGGTGACGCGCCAGCTTAGATAAAAGATGCCGCCGGGCCTTGTGACCTCAAGCATCCGGCGGACCGACCGCGCCATCTGCGCGCCGTCGAGATGCATGATCACGGTTTCGCACAGGACGTTGTCATAGCTATTGGCCGCGATGCCGC
>NZ_JBAVCF010000517.1:0-2763 GCF_049586575.1 Bradyrhizobium sp. | reverse complement strand
GGCGGCAGCAATTTCAGCACCGTCTGCGAGGCCGCCGTCACCTGCGCCATCGCGGCGGCGATATTGACGTCCTTCTGGAAGAAGATCTTGACCACGCCATAGCCGGCGAGCGACTGCGACTCGAGATGCTCGATGTTGCTGACCTGGGCGGTCATATAGCGTTCGTAATAGTAGATGACGCGGCCGGACATGTCGTTCGGCGGCAGCCCGCCATAGCTCCAGACGACGGCAATCACCGGAATGTTGATGTTCGGGAAGATGTCGGTCGGGGTTGTCAGCGCCGCGCGGATGCCGAACAGCGCGATCAGCACCGCAAGGACCACGAACGTATAGGGGCGCCTGAGCGCTGTGAGAACGATCCACACGGCGCAAGCCTCCTAATGCCAACCGGAACGATTGTCGATTTCAGCCAACTTCACAGGCGACCTCAACCCCTGCCCCAGGGTCCGGAAGCGAAACCGCTGGAGAAGTATGACGGAAACACCACGAAATGAGCTTGGGGGCCATGCGCCTTTCCGTTCTGAACGACCGGACGTCCCCGATCCTGCCAGACGGCAGCCAGGCGGACAGGCTATCAGGATTCAACGATCTCGGCGAAGAATTCACAATTCTCCGCAAGGTCCGGACGGATACCATCATGATAGCTGCTTCGTATCCTTCCAGACTTCCAATGTGGGATCAAAAGCGCAAGGCGGCGATCGGACCGGCCTGCCTGGCCGGGATCGTGCGCGCATTCACTACCCCCGCCACGGAGCATGGGGGAGCCTGCCGCATTGCGGCAACTAATATAAAATTTAGTGGACGATCAGGGTGTTCCCTGACGTCTACCGCCCGCACTTCTAGCGCGTTTTGCAGCTGCGAAAAGGCAACCGTACAGCACAAAGCCCAAGGGGGCCCCCGCGGCCAGATTCCGCTGTTTTACGCCACCGTCAATGGGGTTCGCGGCACGGATCGCGGGCCAGCCAAAGTGCCCGTTCACGACTTGCGTGGCCGGCCCCGCTTGGCAAAAACCACGCCCCGCTCATCCGCAGAACGGCGAAGCGCGCCGGCCAGTTTGAGGGCTTCGTTGCGTTCAGGTCCGGGGGGCATCCGACGCGCAAGCTCCAGCGCGTCGGCGGCTGCGCCGTCGTGGTCCAGCCGGTCTCGTTCGGATGAGCGTTGAGAGTCCTTGCTCATCGCCCTGACAGCACTCCCTGCCCCCGTTTCATTTCAAAAATGCGTCGATCACGAGCTTTGTGAAGCTTGGCGCGATTCCCAACCACCGTCAACGAAGATGTTCCGCCATGCGGAATGCCGCCATCACCTTGATTCTACGATCAATTTTTCATGCCGGTGATGGACCCGCTGACCGCGCGAGGATCGCGCTGCGGCCAGCGGCCGCTTTCCACCTGAGCGAGAAAATCGCCGACGATTCGGTTGTATTCCTCCGGCTCTTCGATGTTGATCGCGTGGCCGGAGTTCGGAATTACCGAGAGTGCAGCCGAGGGAATGTTCTGTTTCATCAGGATGCCCGGCAACAGGCATGGCCAGTCCTCATCGCCAGTGACGACCAGGGTCGGCACGGTGATGCGCTTCATCTCTTCGACCAGCGTGTAGAGCGAGGGTCGCTCCTTCTGTACGCCCTGCTGGGTGTTGGCCGATCCGATCGCCGAATGTTCGGCCAGCATCCGCTTGAACTCGGCATGTCCGCGCGGGTCCTTGTTTTCATATTGCACACGGGTCGGACCGTAGGCGTAGCGTTCGGCGAACGCCGCCATGCCGTCTTTCCGCAGCGCGCCCGCGATCACCTCGGCCTCGGCGCGGAAAATCTCGCGCTTGTCGGGTTCGGCCCCATAGCCGCAGCCGCCGATGCAGAGCGACAGCGCGCGGCCGTGATGGCGAATGCCGAAATGCAGCGTCGCGAAGCCACCCATCGAGAGCCCAACGATGTGCGCTTTCGGCTCGCCGATATGATCGAGCACGGCGAGGATGTCGTCAGCCGCGCGTGTCTGCGAATACGACGCGACGTTTTCCGGCACGTCCGAGGGCGGAAAGCCGCGGGCATTATAGGCGACGGCACGATAGCGCTTGCCGAAATACCGCATCTGCGGCTCGTAGCTGCGCAAGTCCCCGGCGAATTCATGGACAAAGATCACGGGGCGACCCGATCCGGTTTCCTCGAAATAGAGCCGCACCCCATCGTCCGTCGTCGCATATGGCATCGTGATCCCCTGAAGGCGGCGTTGCTTGAACTTGTGTCGCGGCTCGTGACGCGATGTGCTCCTAGTGGTCCGGTTCTAACATTCGCATTCCTGCTCAGCTGCCACTTTTTTTGCAAATGTTAGAATCACGAGGACCACCGGCGAATATAGATCTCTAGTGGAGTTTCGGATTTGACATTCGCGTTTCACGAACTCGCGGCCGATTGGTAGCGAATGTCAAATCCGCTCCCTGGCATGCACGATCAGAACAACGAGACAAGTTGCGCGTCGTTCGTGTATCAACTCTATCGGTACACCCAACGTCATCGCGATCGCAAACCTTCGTGAGGGCGAGCCTCAGAAACAGGGAAAGAGATGGCAGGGTTTCAAGCGCAGGATACAAACTTCAGGGAGCGGGTGCGCGCCAGCTTTGCGCGGGCAGCACGCTGATGGCCATCACAGGGCGGCAGGACGTCGCTCATTGAGCGCGGCGCATCGTTGGAGACGATGTCGGAGCACACAGGAGGCTCGACACCAAAATTAAGCTTGTCAAAATTAAGGCTCGCTCCGCTCCTTGTAAAAC
>NZ_JBAVCF010000516.1:0-2727 GCF_049586575.1 Bradyrhizobium sp. | reverse complement strand
GCCGTCACCACTGGCCCGAAAACCCTTTGGACTTTGATCACCAATGACGATTTGGCGGCCTTTTTGTCCCATCGGCAAATCCATCCGCAACAATGTAGCGAAAGCGTTTACGCCCGCCAGAAGGGCTTGAGTGCCTCGGCTTGCGCATCAGCGCGGGAGATGCGGATGTCACGACGATCTCGTTCGCACAGTTTGATCAACTCGGTCCGTTCAACTGCACGGCGATGCCACTCAGCAATCCAGGTCTTGAGCTGTCGCCACTGCATCGCGCCCAACAATGGAGTAAGCGTGATCGAGGAGACCGCAACGGTGGCGGGGTCGTCGTCGGAGACGATGACTTGGATGAGTCGGACGATGTTGACGGGCAGAAGAATGACATGGAGTACGAGCACCGGATATATATGGTCCAGCGCACCGTAGGTTCCGAACAAGAGATTGCTGCAGATCGCAGCGGCGCGCAGGGGCACCATCGCGCTCATGCAGAAAGTCGCCAGAACGCTGGCGGAAGCGGCATAGCCGAGAAGGCTGGTCCACAACATTATGTCACCGCAAGTGCCGGCGCGCCTCCGCGGGGGGTGGGGGCAGACAGGTATTACGATTACGGACCAATCAGCCAAACGGCGTGTCCGTTACCACCCGTAATCGGTGGAAAGACGAGCTTAGCAAGCGCCACAAAAATCACCATGCAAACGAGCGCAAGAAGAAATCCTCGTGATTGGGGCTTGGGACTGTCTCGTGTCCCTTGCATTTGGTGCACGTCGGTCTTGTTGGCCAATGACATGGCAGCATCGTCTCCCGCTTCTGGGAACCATTTCTAACGAGCTTGAGCGCGTATCAAATACTCGACTGCCGCACGGTGACGTACGTCACTGCACAAGCATTGAGTGTCCCGCGAAAGGTGTAAGGGGCAAAACGCATTTCGTTTCAAGCACTAATTCATGTTGCGCCACAGATTGAGACCCTGCGTCAACGGATTGATCTGGAGCATCAACTTAGCTTCGAACGCCCAGGGGGAGTTGCTCTCTCCATGCCCCTACAGGGCCTTCATTGAGTCGTTTGCCCTATGAGACGCTCCGTCAATAAACTGATCCGCGGTGTCAATTTCACGTCGGGCGTAACGAGAAGTTCCCACCCCACGCTCGGTTAGCTTTTTACGGCCTTCCGGCCCTTCATTGCGATTTCGCAAAGCGGTGCTAAGGTCGCGCAACCCTGTGGAGTGACGCTTTAATCAAGAAGGATACGATGGCCAAGAACGGAATATCGACTAAGAGTGCCACTACGACTAAGAGCAATGATAGCCAGAAAGGTTCGCAAGCTCGGGGGTCCGCCGAGCCGCATGTTACCGACAAGGGAATTTGCGGGTCATGGCCCAAGCTGCAAGGATTAGACAGCAATCCGCAAGGGGAATCTGGCCCACAGTTCTGGCAGGCATTTCGAGACACCTTCGCGCACATCTACACGCTGTCGCTGCCGGACCCGTCGGAAGAAGCACGCTTCACCCTGTCAACTCGCACTTATCATCTGCCCAGCGCGATTCTGATGCGCAGTCAGGGCACGGCTTTCATTATGGCACGAGGGCCCGCGCTCGTTGCGCGCCACGCCGATCAGTTGCTCATCTATCTCGAGCTCGAAGGCTCGTGTGACAATGACTGGGCGGGACGGCGCGGCCGCGTCATGCCAGGCGATATCCAAATCGTTGATTATGCGCGGCCGTTCCACAGTGTAACCACCGACTACGCGAATCTGATCCTTATCCTTGCCCGCGACAGCGTGCCCACATCACTGCTGGGACTTGAGCCGCATGGTTTTGTCTTTCCGCATGGCAGCGGCGCTGCGCGTCTGATCGGTGCAGCGATGCAGGAATTCTATGCGCAGGCCGACGATCTGACGGTCGGGGAAGCCGAAGCAGCGATCGAGGGAATCGTAGGGCTGACGACCGCCTTCGCACGGATGAGGCTTGCAGGCGACAAATTGGATCGTGTGAAGTCGAAGAGAAAGGCTGCATTCGATTACATCGACGCGCATTTCGCCAACGCGCGCCTCGGGCCCGACGAGATTGCGGCTGCGGCCCACCTCTCGCGCGCGTCGCTCTATCGTCTATTGGCGGCTGAAGGTGGCATTCGCTCGGTGTTGTTGAAGCGCCGGCTCGATCAGGCCCTCCGGCTCATGCTGGACGACGGTGGCGACGAGTGTTCGCTGAAGGAAATCGTCAAATGTTGTGGCTTCGGCGGTAAGAGCCAGTTCAGCCGGGCGTTTCACGCACGCTTCGGCTTGCCGCCGCGGCAATACCGGGCGCTCGTCCGCCAGCAAGACTTCGATTGGCACCAAGCGCGGCTCAAGGCTGACGGCTTTGACCATGATTCCTTATTTTGGCGGACACAGCGTGTGGAACGGAGCCGTTCCATCCAGATGCCGTGAGATTCCGTGGCGCCCTTCGCGCCTCTTTGTCAGCCATTTCTCACGCGCGGCTTCATCCGGGGCTGGTTCACCAAGCCCGTCGTTGGCAATATCCGCTCACGGCAGCTTCTGGCAGATTGTGTTAGAAAAGTCGAAAGTTGCTGGGCCGCGAATTTTTGGCGAAAACAAAAAGCGAGAGACGATTGCTGATTCGTGTACCCTCAATCGCGTTGCCTAACTCGCCGGTTAGTTCAACGTGAGAGAGGCAGTCCCCTCACATTTATACACGGATGACGCGCCTACAGTCCGCAGAATTTTGGATCACCTGTG
>NZ_JBAVCF010000515.1:0-3350 GCF_049586575.1 Bradyrhizobium sp. | reverse complement strand
GAGTAGTGCCCCTGATTTGCCCGACGTGTCAAAATGTTTTTGCGGGATCGCTCAGGCATCGATGCCGATGACCACCATGCTACTTTGCATGGGGTTGTTTTCGATATTTTGGTACGCCGAACATGCTTCGTCCTACGGTCTCGGTGCGGCTGCGCCACGCATAGCCCGAGGGCGAAGCGTGGTGGGCCTGCCTGGACTCGAACCAGGAACCAGACCGTTATGAGCGGCCGGCTCTAACCATTGAGCTACAGGCCCCCGCGACAGGCCGAAGCGCTGGCCACGCGGTTGCGACAGACCAATTACAATGCGCCAGCCGATCCGGCAATGCCGGGTTTCGCCGCCAGCCAATCAATTTCGGATTTTCCGAAATATGCTTGACAGCAGGGTAGAAGCAGGATTATTCCGGTTCGCGTCCCGCCTCCTCTCAAAGGGGCGCTTCGCGATCGTCACGGACGCTGAGTGCGGGATGCGGTGGACACCTCACATGCGACAGACGAGCGCATGCGAGGCGTACGACGAAGCCACGTGGTTCTGACGTCTCGACGCTGGCGTCAAGTTGGTGACAATGCTCCGCATTGCACCGATGACGGTGACAAAGAGCCCGATCGCCGGGAAGAGCGTGGAATAAGTCGTTCAAACCATTGTGCGGGGAATGCCGGGCGGTTCCGGCGACCTGTGGTGACTATGCTTGTGTGCTTTTTCATTTCGCACACAAGGCTGCGGGCGCGCGTGACGCGCCCGGCATTCCCTGCGCCCTTCCGATTTCGAGGGCAGGACGGTGCAGCACCCGGACGCGGAATCGCGCCGCGGGAAGGCGAGGGTGTGTCTCGACCATTTCCACGCCGTCGTCCCCGCCTTGTGCGCAATTGCGCACTGGCGCGGGGACCCATAACCACAGGGGTGAGTGATGGGGCGAAAGCCGTCGGCCAGCGTCTTTCAAAACAACGGCCGCGGCGTATGGGTCCCCGCGTGCGCGGGGACGACGGAAGAGGGACTCAATCCACCGAAGCCCCCGCGAATCCGACCACCTTGCGCCATTTCTCGGTTTCGTTCGCAACCAGCGTGCCGAATTCGGCAGGCGTCATCGGCTTCGGGATGCCGCCGAGCACGGTGAGCTGCTCGATGATTTTGGGATCCTTCAGGGCTTCGCCGACCGCCTTGTTGAGGGTGTCCACGATCTCGGGCGGCGTGCCCTTTGGCGCGGAGATGCCGTAGAAGCCGACCGATTCAAATCCCGGCACGGTCTCGGCGATGGCGGGAATATCGGGGAAGCCGGGCCAGCGCTTCGGCGAGGTGACGCCGAGCGCGCGCACCGTGCCGGAGCGCGACTGCGCGAGCGCGGCGGGCATGTTGTCGAAGATCAGCTGCACCTTGTTGGAGATGATGTCGGGATAGGCGATCGCCGATCCGCGATAGGGCACGTGCAGCATGTTGCAGCCGGTCATGGCCTTGAACAGCTCGCCCGACATGTGCACCGACGTGCCGTAGCCCGACGAGGCGTAGGAGACCTTGCTCGGATCGGCCTTGCAGTAGTCGATGAATTCCTGAACGCTCTTCACCGGCATCGCGTTGGAGACCACCAGCATGTTGGGCAGCTGCATGATGCTGGCGACCGGCACGGTGTCGCGGAGAAAATCGTAGCTGAGATGCTTGTAGAGCGAGGTCGAGATCGCGTTGTTGGGCGCGACAAACAGCAGCGTGTAACCGTCGGGTGGCGAGTTGATGGCGGTGGCCGCCGCGATATTGCCGCCCGAGCCGGTGCGGTTCTCCACCACGAATTGCTGGCCGAAATGCTCCGACAGCCAGTTGGCCATGATGCGCGCCACGACATCGACCGGCCCGCCCGCCGAAAAGCCGATCAGCCAGTGCACCGGGCGGTTCGGATAATCGGCCGCGCAGGCCGGCGCTCCGCCGATCACCAGGCCAACAAGACCGATCAGGCCGGCCGCCGCCGCACGCAACCCCATCATGACAACCGCTCCATTCCAACGAAAGGTAAGCCATGCTTTCATACAAAAGCGTATTTGCCTACCTTGGCGTTTGACGCACCCAACGCCGGTCATCACCGGGCTTGTCCCGGCGATCCACGTCTAGCTTTGGTGATTGGGGCAGAAGGATCACAAGATGAAGAGGAAGTTCATGGCTTTCGGCGCCTTGCTGCTCGTGGCGGGCGGCGCTGTGGCGCAAGAGGGAGACAAGGCCATTTCGAAAACGACCATCAGTCTCGGCACCGCGACGCCGGGCGGCGGCTTTCCGCTGTTCGGCGACAATTTTGCGTCGGTGATGAACGCGGCCGATCCGGCGCTGGTCATCGCGCCGCGCAACACCAGGGGTTCCTACGAAAATATCCCGCTGCTCGAGGCCGGCCAGCTCGATCTGGGTCTGGTCGCCGGCGAGCCCGCCTATGAAGCCTTCAAGGGCATCAAGCGGCCGGTCACTCATTTGAAAATTCTGGTCGCGATGTATTCGAGCCCCGGAATGTTCGTGGTGCGCGCGGACAGTCCCTACAAGACCATCCACGATCTGGTCGGGCAGCCCATTGCCTTTGGTGCAAAAGGCTCGGGCCTTCCGGTGATGTCGCGCTTCATCCTCGACGGGCTGGGCTTGAAGCAGGATGAGGATTTCAAGTCGATCTATCTCGACCATGCCGGCGATGGCCCCGCGATGGTGCTCGACGGACGCGCCGCCGCCTTGTGGGGCGCAGGCAGCGGCTGGCCCGGCTTCACGACGATGGCGTCAAGCCCCGGCGGGGCGCGCTTCATCGCACCGAGTGCGGAGGAAATCGCGCGCGTCCGCTCCAAGCACTCGTTCCTTAAAGCCATGAGCATTCCGGCCGGAAGCTATCCGAACCAGACCGCGCCGATCGATTCGCTGGGGTCGTGGAGTTTCATCCTGGCGCGCGCCGATCTGCCCGACGACATCGCCTATCGCCTGATCCGCACGCTGCATGGCGCCGAAAGCGCGCTGTGCAAGAAGCAGGCGCAGGCCTGCGAGACCACGGCGGCGAATACGCTCGCCGCCGCGCCCGACCCGGCGCTTATTCATCCCGGCGTGATGAAATACCTGCGCGAGATCGGGGTGGCGAAGTGATGCGCGGCTTATGCTTCGAGACGCGCGCAAAGTGCGCGCTCCTCAGCATGAGGTCAATGCAAGCAGAAATACGACCCTCATGGTGAGGAGGCGTGAAGCGCCGTCTCGAACCATGAGGCTGCAACGGCGCTCGGTTAGGCCGTCACTTCTTCACCAGCGAACACGCCGTATCAGGCGGCCCGAACGCATCCTCGCCGGAAATGGTCGTCAGCACCTTGTAATAGTCCCACGGATATTTGGATTCTTCCGGGCTCTTCACC
>NZ_JBAVCF010000514.1:0-2280 GCF_049586575.1 Bradyrhizobium sp. | reverse complement strand
ACCTGGTATCGGTCGTAATCAACGCATTGGCCACTGCCCGTCTTCCCGCCACGCGTTTGGAACTTGAAATTACCGAAGCCACACTGATGCACAACGCCGAGTCGGCGGTCTCAACCTTGCAACAGCTTCGTGCGCTCGGCGCGCGGATCGCAATGGACGATTTCGGCACGGGCTACTCGTCGCTCAGCTATCTGCGCAAGTTCCCGTTCGATCGGCTCAAGATCGATAAATCTTTTATCGTCGAAGCGGACACGAACGCCGACAGCGCAGCGATCGTCCGCACTGTCGCAGCGCTTGGAAAAGCATTGGGAATCGAAACGACGGCCGAGGGGATCGAGACCGTCGAGCAGCTCGAGATGGTGCGGCGCTCCGGATGCACCGAGGGCCAGGGCCATCTGATCGGCCGCGCGCGTTCCGCCGGCGAGGCACTGAAATTTATTGCGGAAAACGAGCGCGTGGTGACGGCCGCCTGATGGGTGCTGGCCGCTAAATTTTCGCGCAGCCAGCCTGGCTCTGCAGCTTGCCCGCTATCAATCGTCGATCGCCGGACTCGCCATATCCTCCTCCAGCACCTTGCCAACCTTTTTCACCACCATGTAGCCCTCGATGACCAAAAGATCGATATTGGTCGAGATGAAGCAACGGATGGCATCTTCGGGCGTGCAAACGATCGGCTCCCCGCGCACGTTGAATGAGGTATTGAGCACTATCGGAACGCCGGTCCTACGGCGGAATGCCTCGATCACTTTCCAGAACGGTTCGTTCTGCGTGCGCTCGACTGTCTGTATCCGCGCTGTGCCGTCAACATGGACCACGGCTTTGGCATTCTCAGCGCCGAGCTTTCTCGCCGGCACCACGAATTCCATGAAATTGGACCGTAGCACGCCGGACATGTCGAAATAGTCATCGCTCAGCTCGGCGAGGGCCGCTGGTGCAAATGGCCTGAATTCTTCCCGCAGCTTGACTCGCACGTTGACGACGTCGCGCATCTCGTCGGTGCGCGGATCGGCCAGAATACTGCGGTTTCCCAGTGCCCGCGGCCCGAATTCCATGCGTCCCTCGAACCAGCCGACGACCTTGCCCTCCGCCAGCGCGTCGGCGACCGCTTCCTCGACGTTGTCAAGCTTATGATACGCGAGCTTTCCGGCGTGGTTTTCGAGCGCTTCGACGACTTGATTGCCGCTGAACGCGGGACCGAGGCTCATGGTGCGCACCTGCGCGTCCGGCGGTGGCTGCCGCAGAATGTCGTGGTAGACATATTGCGCCGCGCCGACGCTTGCTCCGTCGTCACCCGACGCAGGGAAGACGTACGTTTGCTTGAACAGCCCGGAGCGGGCGAGCCTGCCGGTCATCACTACATTCAAGGCGACGCCGCCAGCCAAGCAAATCCGCTCAATGCCGTATTTGGCCTTCAGATAAGCCATTCGATCGAGCATTGCGTCTTCGAAGGATTTCTGTAACGCCGCCGCGATATCCATCTCGCGTCTTGTCACAGGACCGCCGGTCGCGCGCGCGGGCCCGAGAAGCTCTTCCATGTATGCGCTAAAGTCGGCGCGCACCAACTTGGTCGTGAGGCAGCTTCCATCCGGCTGTTGCTCGATCAGTTCCGCGAATTCTTTGGCATAGGTCTTTGGGTCGCCGTAGGATGCAAGTCCCATCACTTTGTATTCGCCGTCGAGCGGCTTGAAGCCCAGATAGGCGGTCATCATCATGTAGAGCATGCCGAGCGAGCCCGGTAGCAGCGTCTCTTCGAACACCTTCAATCCGTCCAGCCCGCCGAGCGCGAAGATCGAGCTCGATTTCTCGCCGAACCCGTCGATGGTGAGCACGCCGCTCTCGCGATAGCCCGACGAATAAAAGGCGGACGCAGCATGGGCCAAGTGATGCGGTACGAAATGGATCTCGGCGCCGCCAATCCGCCCGTCGAACAATTCAACGATCTCGTCGGCGATCCGCTCATTGGAGACGGTGCCGGCATAGACCGCATTGTAGGCATCGATGACGCGTTGCCGAATCTCCGGAACGAGGTGCGGTTGCATCGCCGCAATCCGCTCGCGCAGAGCTTCCTCGGAAAAGTCGCAATAAAATGCGATGTGCTTGGCGTCCTCGAACGAGGCACCGACTTGGCGGAAGCAGAACTCAGCCGCCTGCCGCGGACCTAGGGTCCTGCCGCCGCGCGCGGTCGCGTGCTTGAGTCGGCAGAACCGCTCCTCCGCGGCGGCAGCGACGAGTTTGCCGTTTTGCAAAATTGCGGCTGCGCTGTCATGCCCGACCCCGTCG
>NZ_JBAVCF010000513.1:0-3518 GCF_049586575.1 Bradyrhizobium sp. | reverse complement strand
CTTGATACGCAAGTCGGATGTATGTCGGCATGAAAAACTCCGTCTCTCTCTCTCTTCGGTCCGGTCTTTTAACCTCGAAGAAGGCGAGGCCGCATCTGCCGATTGGGAGATACCGATCCGCTTGCCGGACTAATTCGGTCAAGTGTGGGGTTTCTCACACTGTTCGGAGTGGATTGACTTTTGCATCCCTGCTTTCGAAAGAATGCCCGAGTGTTCGATGGTTACTGAAACCGCTCAGCTATTGAATCTCATCGGCTTGATCTATGACGCCGCTCTGGAGCCCGGGCTTTGGACCGCCGTGCTCGAAAAGACGGCCGGATTCGTCGGCGGCATGGGCGCATCGATTTTCCGGCAGGATGCCGTCCGAAAGGTCGGAAACGCCTATTACACATGGGGCATGGACCCGGATTACGAGCGGCTCTATTTCAAGAAATACATTCATCACAATCCTCTACTCCCGGCGATGTTGACCGTCGGCATAGGCCAGGTCAGCAGCAGCTCGGAGCAGCTCGTCCCGACGGAGTTCTTCGAGACGCGGTTCTACAAGGAGTGGGCCAGGCCGCAGGGATTGATCGACAACGTTTTCTGCATTCTCGAAAGATCAGCGACAAGCGCCGCGGGATTTGTTGTATTCCGCCATGAACGAGACGGAATGGCGGACGCCGCAGCGTTCGAACTCCTTGCCGCTCTCGTGCCTCATCTGCGTCGAGCCGTGTTGATCGGCAATGTCGTCGAGCGCAAATCGGCGGAAGCGCAAGGCCTCTCCGATCTATTGGATCATATCAGGGCAGGTGTTTTCGTCGTCGATGCCCGCGGCAACCTGATCTATTCGAACAAGGCGGGGCAGGACATCCTTTCGGAGGGCGACTATCTGCGGGCCACAGCCGGCAAGCTGTCCGCCCGGGAATCCGGGGCCGATCAACTTTTGAAGGAAGCCTTTCGCGCCACCGGAGACGGAGACGCGGCGATCAGCAGCAAGAGCATCGCAATCCCGCTGATGGCAGCCGACGGCACACGTCGTGTCGCCAACCTCCTGCCGCTGACGCGGCGGCGTATCGCGGGAATCGACGAAACCGCCACCGCGGCCGTCTTCGTGCACAAGGCGGCGCTTGAACTCCCCAACCCACCCGAGGTCATCGCCGACGCCTACCGACTGACGAAGGCCGAGCTGCGGGTCTTGTTGGCGCTGATGGAGTTGGGTGGAGGTCCCCAAATCGCGGAGGCGCTTGGCATCGGCACCGGGACCGTGAAAACCCACTTGCGCAATCTGTTCCAGAAGACCGGGGTGAAACACCAGGCCGATCTGGTGAAGTTGGTTGCCGGATTCTCCCGATCCATGGTTGGCTAGGCCGGGATTTGCTGCTCGGCATGGCCGGCTGAAAGCCGCTATCCCCTCGTCCGCAGCTCCCGCCGCAGCACCTTGCCCGTCGCCGTCATCGGCAGGCTGTCTGCGAATTGCACGAAGCGCGGATATTCGTGCGCGGCGAGTTTTACCTTGACGAAATCCTGGATCTCGCGGGCCAGTGCTTCGCTCGGTGCAAATCCCGGACGCAGCACGATCCACGCCTTGATCGATTCGGTGCGGACGGGATCGGGAATGCCGACCACCGCCGACATCGCAACCGCCGGATGTTTCAGCAGGCAATCCTCGATTTCGGACGGGCCGACGCGGTAGCCGGCCGTGGTGATGACGTCGTCCTCGCGGCTGAGATACCAGAAGTAGCCGTCTTCATCCTGCCTTCCGAGATCGCCGGTCAGAAGAAATTCGCCGGAAAATTTCTTTTGCGTCGCTTCCGGATTCTTCCAGTATTCGATCATGGTGACGGGATTGGGTTGGCGAACCGCGATAATGCCGCGCTCTCCCCGCGGCAATTCCTGTCCCTTGTCGTCGATGATGCGCACGTCGAATCCCGGCGTCGCCTTGCCCATCGAACCCGGCCGGATCGGAAACAGTTTGGCGTTGTTGCCGACGGCCAGATTGCATTCGGTCTGGCCGTACCCTTCATGCACTTCGATGCCGAAGGTGGCCCGCACCCAGTCCAGCAGCTCGGCGCCAAGCGCTTCTCCGCCCGAGAAGATGGTGCGCAGCTTCACGCCGGGATGTTTCACCTCGGCCTGGCGCATCAGCTTCAGCGCGGTCGGCGGCAGAAACACGTTTCGGATGGCGTGGTCGGCCATCAACTGCATCGCCGCATGGGCGTCGAATTTCTTCGCGCGATGTCCGACCACCGGCACGCCGTGATAGAGCGCCGGAAACAACACGTCGAACAAGGCGCCGATCCAGGCCCAGTCGGCCGGCGTCCACATCACGTCATCAGCTTTGGGAAAGAAGTCGTGAATCATCTCGACATTGGGCAGATGACCGAGCAGCACCCGATGGGCGTGCAGCGCGCCCTTTGGATTGCCTGTCGTGCCCGAGGTGTAGATGATCATCGCGGGATCGTCGGCCGCGGTATCGACGGTGACAAAGTCGGACGGGGCGGCCTCAAGCGTCGGCCAGAACGCTTTCGTGCCTGCGGGCGCTTCGTCGCCGACGAGATAGACCTGCTTGAGCTCGGGAAGCCGATCGCGGATTTTTTGCAGCTTTTCCCACCCGGCCGCATCGGTGACGATGGCCTTGGCACCGGAGTTGGCGAGGCGAAATTCCAGCGCTTCTTCGCCGAACAACGCAAACAGCGGAATCGACACCATGCCGGCGCGAAATGCCGCCAGATGACCGATCGGCAATTCCAGCGACTGCGACAGGAACAGCGCGACGCGATCGCCACGCACCAGGCCGTCGGCCCCGAGCACATTGGCGAAGCGGCGCGACATGGAGGCCAAGTCATCGAACGACGTGCGGCGCGAAGTGCCGTCCTCGTCGACATAGATCAGCGCGAGCCGGCCTGACCCATCGGCGTGACGATCGCAGCAGGCGGTTGCCATATTGAAGCGCGGCGGAATCTCCCAGCGGAAATCGCGGCAGAGCTTGTCGTAGTCATTAGTCTCGGTGAGCATGAGAAGAAGCTTTCAAGGTCCTTCACGAGTAGCGGGGGCGTCCCCGCGAACGCCGGGACGACATGCACCGGCAAAAATCAACCCGTCAGCGCGGCCTTTACGAGCCCGCTGGCCTTGCCGAAATCCATCTGGCCGGCAAATTTGCCTTTGAGGTGGCCCACGACCTTGCCCATATCCTTCATGCCGGCGGCGCCGGTCTCCTTAATGGCGGCTGATATCGCGGCCTTCATGTCGTCATCCGACATCTGCTTCGGCAGGTATGCCGAGATCACCGCGATCTCCTCACGCTCCTGCGCGGCCAATTCGGCCCGGCCGCCCTTTTCGTAGAGCTCGACCGATTCCTGGCGCTGCTTGATCATTTTCTGCAACACGCTGAGCAGGTCGGCGTCGGACAGCGGCGGTTTGCCTTCCCCGCGCGCAGCAATATCCGCGTTCTTGATGGTGGAATTGACCATCCGCAGCGTGGAGAGCTTGCGCTCCTCCCTGGCCTTCATCGCCTCCTTGACCGCGTTGTTGATGTC
>NZ_JBAVCF010000512.1:0-3560 GCF_049586575.1 Bradyrhizobium sp. | reverse complement strand
CACACGACTTCGCCGTCCGCTTGCACTTGCGCTCGTCTTGCGCAAGCAAGCGTCCATCGCACCCCGCGCCAACGTTTCGTGACGATCGCGAAGCGCCCCTCTCGATGGGCACGGGACGGCCGGGCTTATCGATCTGATTTGGGCAAATCGCGAAGCGATTTATTTTTACGCAAAGGACTGGACAGGTAGCATCAGCTTGATCGGGTTTGATAATTTCGCCGTTTGGTGCAAAGGCTATTTGTCCAACTTTGAAAGCGAGCGGAGCCCGCGTCGTTCGTGACGGAGCGGTTCGATCTTCTGGGCATTGATCCATCCTAAAAATGGGCTCGCCTCGTCGGATGTTGATAATAGCCAAATCTGCTTGCGAGCCCTCGTGAGTGCGACCAAGAAATTGCAGATGCTCTGATCCGTGGTGCCGCTTTGCCTATAGCTGCTCTTCGTTCAGCTTGTCCTCTGCCATGAGATAGGCATCCTCCCGGCAGGGTTGCTGTATGTTTGGGAATGCATCCGTTAGCGTATGTCATGACGCCGTGCGCGACATTTCATGACCGAGCTACCTGCCGATCCGGCGTGCACCGCAGCGGGAGGGTCTTTCATCCAGTCAAATTCTCGGCAGCGCGGATAGGCACGCTGACTTGATGATCGGCCGCATCCGCTCAAAACTGAGTGAATATATTTTTGGGGTCGCCATACTGAGTCGAGTCAGCTAGTGCAATTTTTACGCGCTTTTAGGAACTTTACAGGAACGTCTAGCTTTTCGTATGATAGCCAAAAGGGGAGAAGGCTCAATGACCAAAGACCTACAGGAACTCATTGAGCGTACTCGTAAAATCGAAATGACCCCTGCTCAGCTGGGGGAACAGCGGCGCAGCTTCGCGTATGGCAATACCAACATTGAGAACGAGCGGATCACTCGCCAGATGGTCGCCGATCTCGATGCGCAGCTTCATGCGAAAAAGGGCTGATCACACTTGGCGCAGGATCGGCATACGGTTGCCGAAGCGGCGTCGCTCCTCAAAGACCCTGACGAGATAGCTCAACGCGAAGCTGAAAATGGCATCCGCCAATTCGACCTCGCGTTGGACATCATCCGCCAATCGGTCAAAGACCAAGAGCGACCGTTCAAGCTGCGGTCGAGCACAATTCTAAATCTGCACAGGGCTGCGCTTGATGGACTTCACGCGCTGGCGGGAACGTGGCGCAACACGTCCGTAAAGATACAGGGTAGCGGTCATCAACCGCCAGAGGCGCCGTTCGTCTCAGAAGAGATCGAACATCTATGCGACTATGTGAACGATCACTGGTCGTCGTCGAGCGCTGTGCACCTAGCGGCTTATGTTCTTTGGAAATTGAACTGGATACATCCGTTCGCTGATGGCAATGGTCGCACGGCACGGGCGGTCGCCTATGTCGTACTCAGTATCAAATTGGATAGCCTATTGCCGGGTGCCCCGACGATCCCTGAGCAGATAGCTGGCAACAAGCGGCCTTACTATGATGCACTAGAAACTGCCGACAAACATTTGGTCGGTGGAAACATTGACGTCAGCGATCTGGAAAAAATGTTGGCAGCGATGCTTTCGACTCAGCTCTTGAGCGCCGCCAAAGAAGCTGCGGGGGAAATTGCCAAGCCTGATGGTCAGGCTTTCCACTGATCCTTACCCCGCCCGTTTTAGACCCGTCGAATCATCTGTGGATTGGAAAATCGAAGCCAAAGCTATTTCGCTCACGACTCAATATTTTTTTCGCCAAGAGGCAACCCAGCTCCTCGCCGCCACGCCCGGCGTCTCTCGGGACTGTTTTACACGGCCAAGACCCTAAGCGGACTTTGGCGTCTGACCGACCGTGGGCGCTATCCGGCGCGTTAACGCAAGAAGCGCGAGAGCAAGACCGGTAAACACAGCGCCCGCAAGAAAGGTGCCTTCAGGTCCGACGCCATCCCAAAGCGCACCGGCGAGAACGCTCGCAGCAAGCACTGCCAACCCGCATAACAGGTTGAAAATTCCGTAAGCCGTACCTCGCAGCTCCGGCGGAGCGGTATCCGCGACAAGTGTCGCCAGCAGTCCTTGCGTGAATCCCATGTGCAATCCCCACAACGCCACTCCCGCGGCCACGCCTGCGAGGCCGTTCGTGAACGAAAGGACGAGGTCGGCCGCGGCCAGCAGACCAAAGCCCATGGCAAGAACCGTGATGCGATTGGCTCGATCTGACAGGACCCCCGCGGGGTAGGCAGCAAGGGCATAAACGAAATTCATCAGCACCAAAACCATCGGGACGAGCGTCACCGGCAGGCCGACAGCCTGCGCACGCAGGATCAGGAAAGCTTCGCTAAAACGTGCAGTCGAGAATACGACGGCTATCCCGACGACCCACCAATAAGCCAGGCCCAGGCGCTTGAGTTCAACGAGACTGAACGGCGACCGCGCGCCGCGCAGTCCCTGAGGACGTTTCGGTTCATGAACCGCGAAGAGCAGCAATCCGACAGCCAGAAAGGCCGGAATAACCGCCACCCAGAACACCGCCTGAAAATGATTGGCCGTAAGCCACATCAGGCCGATCGCCAGGGCCGGGCCAAGAAAGGCTCCGACGGTGTCGAGCGATTGCCGCAGTCCGAAGCTTGCGCCGCGTAGATTCGCCGGCGCAATATCCGCGACCAGGGCATCTCGCGGCGCTCCTCGAATACCTTTTCCGATTCGATCAATGAAGCGCGCGGCCACCAGCCAGCCTACCGACGATGCGAGCGGGAATATCGGCTTGGTGAATGCCGCCAATCCGTAACCAATGACGGCGAGCAATTTGCGCTTGCCCAACCAGTCAGAGAGAGCGCCGGAAAAGACCTTGGTGATTGACGCCGTTGCTTCGGCAATGCCTTCGATGAAGCCAACGGTGAGCATCGACGTCCCGAGCACGGTAACGAGGTAGACCGGGAGCAGCGCGTGGATGATCTCGGAGGAAATGTCCATCAGCATCGAGACCAAGCCGAGGGCCCACACCGCCGGAGGTATCTCGCGCAGCCGGGAGAAATAGTTATTCTTGCCGCTGTCCTGCATCGACGCATCCTATCGTTGCCAATGCGCAAAACAAATCGCATCGATATCTGGACGTGGCCCCTGGCCGAAGGCGTACCCCGCCTCTTTGTTGCCGATGAATGGCGGATTACGCGCCCGCTAATCGAATTCGCCCTACGAGCTACTACAATCTTGAGTTCCAAAGCTCCTGTGAATGACGAGCAGGGCCTTTGATCTGGATCATTACCAAGGCTTCCAAGCGGCGCATGGTGCCACGTGGGAAAGAGGGAGGTTCAACATGGCATCGATCTCACATCATCACGAAAGATGCCCGCGGTGCGGTTCTGGGTTGGTCAGCCTTGAATGGGATGAACACGTGAATTCGCGGGAAGTCCAGGACCTGTGGCACTGTTGGAAGTGTCAGAACGAATTCATCACTGTCGAACTTTCTGACGAGAAGCCGCCTCCAGCCGCCGAGGTCACCAAGCCGTTCTTTACGAGTTTAGTAATGGAATGACGGTTTGCGGCGTGTCGCGACGACATCCTGTTCAT
>NZ_JBAVCF010000511.1:0-2073 GCF_049586575.1 Bradyrhizobium sp. | reverse complement strand
TCACAGAGTTCGTCGAGCAAGCCGGTGAAACGGCCAATCGCAGCGGCATAGGCCGCGTGGAGATTTGCACCAGCTCCGTGCGCTTCCACGATCAGGTCGATCGGGCCATCCTGCAAATGCACCCGCTTGCCGTCTTTCAACCACCCGACCTGCGGCTGCCGCGTCATGGCCGCACTCCCGCTTTGGGCGATGGCGCCGTCACCAGACGCGCTTCGCCCGCTTTCAAGGACGCCAGCGGACGAACGTGATCCATATGGCCGCCTAGCGCGGCATAATCGGACAATCGCATTGTGAACTCGATCGGCGCCACCAGCGCGGGCGTCGGCACGTAACCAAACGCGCCCGCCGGCAGCCGCGTGACGTCAACCATGAAGGTGATGCCGCCGCCCGGCCAGACATAGACCGGCGCGCCACCGCTCGTGACCCGCGTCAATGCGTCCTTCACCGAACGCGTCAGCCGCACCGGATTGTCGGTGACGCCGGCACGCAACGAACCGCCCGCTCCGCCCATGAAGAGCACCGTGCACAGCGCCGGCTCGCAATTCTCCTGAATTCGTTCGACCGAAAATTTCAGGTCCGCTGGCATCGCCTTCTCGACCGGTTTCAATGAACCGTCGAGTTCGTAATAAGCAGCGTGTTCGCCTGTGGTCGATACCATCAGCAGCGTCATACCGGGTTTCGCCACCTTCGGATCGAACGGCCCCAGAATCGTCAACGGATCTGAAATCTGCGTGCCGCCCCAGCCGGTACCGGCCTCGGCGACCTGGAAATAGCGGCCTGGTGTCGAGCGCCGTCCCTTCATCTTGATGCCGGTATCGGCAACATCCAGCACCTTGCCGGCTTGATGTTCCGAGAGCACGCCGGTGATATGGTCGTCAACGACCACGACCTCGTCTACCTTGCCGTGCCACTGCTTGGCGAACATGCCAATCGTCGCCGACCCGCAGCCGACCCGCATCCGCTCTTCGGCCACACCATTGACAACAGGCGGATAGCCAGCCTGCACCACGACCGTCGCGCCGCCGTCAATCGTCAACTCGACGGGCTTGCAGTTGCTCAAGTCCATCAGCGCGTCGCAGGTGACGCGACCCTCCTTCTTCGATCCGCCGGTCAAGTGATGAACGCCACCGAGCGACAGCATCTGCGAGCCGTATTCGCCGGTTGTCACATGTCCCACCGCCTCGCCCTGCGCGCGCACCGTTGCGGCTTCGGGCCCGAGGAAACGATCGGTATCGATCTTCACCTTGACGCCGCAATAACTGAAAATGCCTTCGGTCACGACCGTGACCATGTCGACGCCGTCGATCTCTGAGGACACGATGAAGGGCGCGGGCTTGTAATCAGGATAGGTGGTGCCGGCGCCGATCGCGGTGACGAATACATCGTGCTCGTGGACGATCTTGCCGTCCCAGTCGCCGCCGGCCTGGAACGGTACGAGCCGTCCGCCATGCGACACCGTCCGCTCCAAAAGAACGTGTGGATCGACGCGCACCAATTGTCCGTCGTGATTGGCGTAGCGGTCGCACGCACCGGCTGCGCCCGGCTTGATGTAGCACATCACGGGGCAGGCATCGCAGCGGATCTTGTCGGCGGCGGCAGCGTCAGTTGTCATGCACGAGCCCTCGAGCCGGCGTTGGCGAAGGTAGCGTGGCACCCAGCGACCGGCGGCGTGATCTGCCGCCGGCACTTCATTCGTATACGAACAATGTTGCGCGCGCCGCCAATGCTGTCAAGCGCGTTTGAGCAGCAGGCTTGCACGTTTGCATGCAAACGTTATTCTCGAAATGCCTTTGAATGATGTGCGAAATGCCCTTACCGGATGCACCACGCATGACGCAAGCCAGCGCCGCCCATTTGAAGTTCCTGCGCTGCAAGCAGCAAATTCTGTCCAGGAACTTCAAATGGCAAAGCGGCACTGGAAACCATAAAGTTGCTGGTGCCCATGACTTTCCGAAGTTCGTGAAAGGCAGGTGCTGAGGTGGAGCACGAACTTCGGAAAGTGGGCACTAGTATCCGCCTGAACGTCAACGGCCGGATCCATGAGGTGGACGCGTCCCCGGATACCGCCCTGCT
>NZ_JBAVCF010000510.1:0-5692 GCF_049586575.1 Bradyrhizobium sp. | reverse complement strand
CTTTTACCGAGCCTTCGCCCTCTTCGACGCCGCATCCTGGGGTTCGAGTATCGAGCAAAAAGCGCGTTTTTGTCGCTTCGTTGGTCGGCACAATCAACAAGGGTTCAATGCGGCTGGCGATCTTCAGCGTCCCGAAAAGGTGACTGAAAATACTACCGACGGCCGCGCGGATGTATCGTGGCCGGTTCGGTTTGGTTTGACGCTGGCAACGGCCAGTAACCCGCCCCGTAGCTTGGTACGGCCGGGAGCTACATCGGGGCCGGTGACAGGCAGGCGCATCACCGGCCCGCGCTGCCGTTTCAGCGTGCCTGCGGCGTCGAGGCGAACAACCGTTCTAGGCCGTCCCAAGCGGTTTTCTGGATCGGCACTTTGCGGGGATCAACTAGGCCAACCTCTTCCAAGGTCCATTGCATGCGCCCGTAGTTGCAGGGCGCACAGGTGACGACGACGTTATCAATCGAATTGTCGCCACCCCGACTATGTGGAAGGACGTGATCGAACTGCATCCACATGCATTGAAACGCCGCGTGTCGACTCGAATTGGTGCGGCCCCACGGCGCAGCATCGGGGTATGCGCGGTTGAAAGCCTTCCTGACTTGATCGCTGATAACGGGAATGCCGCAGAATACGCAGTTCCTTCCGTAGCGCTGTATGATCAACCGTCGTTCTTCCCGTGATGGCTCCCTCTTCTTGATACGCTGCGCCTTCTCCAAGGTCGGTGGGGCATCCGGAATTTTTCGCGACCGGTGGTACTTCGATTGGTCCGGATTTGCTATTTTGCTGCCTATCAGAGACTCGATCCAAGCGCGCAACACCGGCATGTTTGCGGCTCGGAGCAAGCGATCGGCGGTTGCGCGATCACCTGTAAGATGTGCATCGGTGGCTGAATTCAGCAGCGACGCGGCGTCGAATATTTCGCTGATGGGCTCGCGCATACAGCGACGTGGCGCTAAGAAGTCTGCATCTTCTATCATGGTAGTTGGACAATCTCGCACAATTAGGAAAGCAATTTCAACGATTGGCATCACCCCGACTGTTTCGACTAAGGACTAGGTGGTGTGGACACTTATCGCATCCATAGGATTATGGCTGCGAGAGTGACAACGGCAAGGTAATTTCGGGCGGTCTTTTCGAAGCGGGTTGCGACGCGGCGGAATTGCTTGAGCTTGGAGAAGCAGCACTCCACGAGATGGCGTTGGGCGTAGAGATGCTTGTCGAGTGGATATTTGAGCGCCCGTGACGGATTATTGGGGATGACGGCAAGCGCGCCCTTGGCGGCAATGGCCTGGCGCAAATGATCGGCGTCGTAAGCCGTATCGGCCATGACGACCTCGGCGGGTAGTCCCTCGATTAGCGCAGCCGCTTGCGGTGCATCGCCCTTCTGACCTGCGGTCAGTGTGAACCGCACGGGACATCCCAAGCCTCGAACGACCATATGTATCTTGGTGCTCAGGCCGCCGCGCGAGCGGCCGATCGCCTGATCTTCAGACCCCCTTTTTTGGCCCCGGCAGCGTGCTGGTGGGCTCGGACGATAGTGGAGTCGACGATCAGATATTCGAAGTCCGGATCATCGGACATCGCCTCGAAGATCCGCCCCCAAACACCCTTGATGCTCCATCGACTGAAGCGCCGGAAGACGCTGTTCCAATCTCCAAATACCTCCGGAAGATCACGCCAGGGAGAGCCCGTACGCACGATCCACAGCACACCTTCCACGAACATCCGATTGTCGCGCCCGGTGGAGCCTTTCTGGTCAGGCCGGCCTATAATCAGGGGCGCCATCCGCCCCCAAGCAGCGTCGCTCAAAACCAGTCGATCCATTACACCCAAGATTGCCTCCCCAAAAGCAGCCTTGAATCTGATTTGCTCCTAAAAGGGAATCCTTAGAGTCCACGCTGCCTAGGTCGTTAAGGCCAGCGCCGCCGCGTCATTATCGCGACGACAAGCGGATCCAGTCCTGATGTGCTCGCGCCGTCATTGGAGAATAAGCGATGCAGGTTATCCTGGGAATGATCTTGGGCGCGGTGCTGCTCATTGCCGGCGTTTATGTCTCTGACTCGCAGTCGACATCGACGGTGGCGAACGGCCAGAATGCGGCCACCAACCGGACGCTCGTGAATTGGGACGTCGCGTCAGCCGATTGGCACGCGTTGACGGCGCGAGCACATCAGGACTGGATCCGCTTGTCGTCGCGATAATGACGCGGCGGCGCTGGCCTTAACGACCTAGCCCTTCCTCTTTGCCGCGGACGCCTTTCGCGCATCCGCAATCGCTTGGCCGAACTGCGCCATCGTCAATACGCCCGGCACTCGGAACTTGCCCACGATGAAGGAAGGAGTACCGCGAAATTCAAACGCAGTCGCCTGATCGTTGTTGCGGGCGAGCGTCGCATCGATCGCGCTTGCCTTGTCGGCAAGGTCACGATCGAGGCGATCGACGTCGACGCCGCCGCCCGAAAGCGCCTCGCGAATTTTCGCGTCAGTCAGCTTGGAGTTGATGGAAATCAGCGCATCGTGCGCTTGAACGAACTTGCCCTGGTAGCGGCTGGCCAACGCCATCCGCGCCGCCACAACCGACATCGGCCCCAGAATCGGCCAATCCTTCCAGATCAGTCTGACCTTGCCGTCGTCGTGGACCACTTGCCGCAGTTCGGGCTCGACCTTGCGGCAGTACGGGCATTGATAATCGAAAAATTCGACGATCGAGATATCGCCCGCCGCGTTCCCCGCGACCGGAATATCCGGATCGCGCAACACCAAAGCTTCGGTCAGGACCTCCTCGGTCTGGGCATACGCAGGCGCGGAAAACGCGCCCATCCCGAGCGCTGCCGCCGAGACCCCGAGCGAGCCCAACAGGCCTCGCCGGTCCAGCCGGATCGAATTGATCGGATCGTTCATTTCCTTCATCTCCGGCCGCTCTCAACCTGTTTCACTGCCCGATCTACGATCAGAACGCGAATAAGTTACGCGTGAGCATATAGAGCGCTACCACAATAATGACCGAAGCGAACACGATATTGAGCGCTCCGCGCTGCACCGATAGCGACCGCGCCAGGCGGGTGCCGATCAGGCCGCCGGCAAGTCCGCCTGCGATGAACAATCCTGCCAGCCCCCAGGAAATCAGCCCGGACCAAGCGTAACTCGTGGCCGTGGATAGGCCAAACGCGGTCACCGCGACCAATGAGGAACTGACCGCGTTGATAATCGGCATTCCCGTCGCCAGCATCAAGGCCGGCACAATCAGGAAGCCGCCGCCGATACCGAAAAAACCGGACAGCGCGCCGGTGGCAAGGCCGAGGACGAGGATGGCGGGCATGTTGTCCCTGCTCATGCGCACATCGGGAAGGCCAACGCGCGAGCGCGTCTTGAGCATCAAGACCGCAATCACCAGCATCAAGAGCGCAAACAATTCCAGCAATTTTCGGCCATCGAGCAGCTTGCCGAAAATCGTGCCCACCAAGGCGCCGGCAATTCCCGCCGCCGCGAAGGGAAGCGCGCACGACCACCGCACCGTCCCGCCGCGGGCGTGATTCCACAAATTGATGGCGGCATTGACCGCGACCGCAATGGCGCTCGTTCCGATCGCGACATGGGCGTCGGTGACGCCGACCAGATAGACCATCAGCGGCACCGCCAGGATCGATCCGCCGCCGCCGATCAGGCCCAGCGAAAACCCTACCAGCGCTCCCGATGCCACCCCGAGCCCAGCCTGCATCGCGGAGATTATCAAAGAGCCAGCTCCTGTCAGCCTCTCAGCGGTCCTTGAACGCGAACCCTGTTACCGCAGCAGGAGCGTAACCGCCAGCGGTACCAGCAGCGACGTCACGAGCGCGTTAAGGCTCATCGCCATCCCGGCGAATACGCCTGCCACCGCATCGACCTGAAACGCACGCGCCGTGCCGATCCCGTGCGCCGCAATGCCCACGGCAAAGCCGCGCGCGCGAAAATCCGTAATGCCCATCCGGTTCATTAGCGGCGTCACCGTGATCGCGCCCATGATGCCGGTCAGGATCACCGCGACCGCCGTCAACGAAGGATCGGCGTGCAGGGTTTCGCTGATACCCATCGCAACGCCCGCGGTGACGGATTTCGGCGCCATCGACAGCACCACCTCGCGCGGCAGGCCAACGGCCTTCGCCAACAGCACGACGGAAACGACGGCCGTCACCGATCCTGCCGCCAACGCCACCAGCATCGGCAGGATGGCGGAGGCGACGACCCTGCGGTTTTCGTAGAGCGGCACCGCCAGCGCCACGGTCGCCGGTCCCAGCAGGAAATGCACGAACTGCGCGCCGCCGAAATAGGTCGTGTAAGAGGTGTTGGTCAGGCGCAGGAAGACGCCGATGATCCACATCGAATGCAGCACGGGATTGGCCAACGGATGGCGATGGGTCCATAGCGATATCGCGTCAGCGATCGCATAGACCAATAGCGTCACCGTCAGCCAGAGCAGCGGCGATTGCGAGAGATAGACCCAGAGCGAGAACGGGTCGTTGCTCATGGCGTTTCCCGCCGCCGCGTCATCAACCGGCTGGCGAGGAGAAACGTCGCCACGGTCACGAGCAGCGTGATCAGCACCGAAATCGCCAGCACGCCCAGAAAGGCGATGCCATGATGGACGATGAGGTCGATCTTTTGCACCACGCCGACACCGGCCGGAACAAACAGCAAGGACAGGTTGGCGAGCAGGCCGTTGCTGGTTGATTCGACGCCGTCGCCTTGCAGCGGCCCGCGCGCCAGCATGGAGTAGCGATCGCGCAGCAGAAGCAGCAACAACAAAAGCATCAATCCGGCGACAGGACCCGGCATCGGCACGCCAATCCCGCGCACCAGCGCCTCACCGGCCAATTGACACAGCAGGATGAGGCTGAGGCTCGCGATCACGGATTCACAAGCGGTGCGGTCGCGCCAAACCAGCCATGGCGCTCACCCTTTCAGGCGGATGATGCACTCGGCGTAATAGCCGCCGTCCTTTTCGATCCACACCAGGCCGCCATTGGCCTTCGTCGCCTTGTTGGCGGTGAACTGGTCGGCGCAGGTCTTGGTGCGGGCCTTGTCGAGATCCTTTTCGTTCTCGTATTTCGGCGCAATCGCGGTCGGGAAGACGGCTGTGGTCTCGCGCTTGCCGCATTCATCGCGGCGGAAATCGACCCATTTGCGTCCCTGCAGCTTGCCGGAAACTTTTGCTTCCAGATATTTCACCGAACAGGCCGGCGTCGACAGCGCCGATTTCTCGGCAGGAGCAACCGTCGTTGTCGGCGCCTGAGATGGGCTGGTGGTGGTCGCAGGCGGCTGCACCGGGGCCGGCGTCGGGCTCGCCTGCGCCACAATGAGGGGCGTCAGCTGCGCGGCACAGGCCGGCGCGGGCAATTCAACGGCCGCGATCAGCGCCATCGTGGTCCAGCAAGCATATTTTCCCGCTAACTGCATGTTCGGACCGCAACCGCTCGATGAAGGCCTTTGACGTTATTCGCAACAACCTGCGAGCAAGCAGGTCCGGACCTTACTTCGCCCGGACCCGCTTGCTGGTTGGTCAGGTCTCTCCCTTGAGACGCTTGTTGCAGACGGAATAATAGCCACCGCCGCCCTTCTGATTCCAGCGCATGCCGCCGGTGGTGTTGTTGGTCTTGTTGAGCTGCCACTGCGCGGCGCAGGTGTGCATGCGTTGCATATGCGGCTTCTCGCTGGCGAAC
>NZ_JBAVCF010000509.1:0-3549 GCF_049586575.1 Bradyrhizobium sp. | reverse complement strand
GAATTATTCCGGCAAGCGGATCGGTCTCTCCCAATCGGCAGATGCGGCCTCGCCTTCTTCGAGGTTAAAAGACCGGACCGAAGAGAGAGAGAGACGGAGTTTTTCATGCCGACATACATCCGACTTGCGTATCAAGAGCCACGCGGCATCGCCATTCCGAAGGAGCTGTCGTCCGTTTCGGTTTTTCTGTTAATTGGATTGATTGAGATCGCTGTTGCTATTCTGGCTGGCGCCCAGTTGGGAGCCTCGTTTGCCGAGCAATCGATTTGGTAAGGGCGATGGTTTGACGGAACGCCGGCCGCGCGAGGCGTTCAACCCGAACTCGTCGTCGCTTTAAAACTGCCAGTGCGCCCGGGCGGCGAAAACATTCGCCGGACCGCGGTCGGCGTTGTAGCCGGGATTGGCGACGAACTGATAATCGAAGGTGAGCTTGGTCGAGGCGTTCAGCGCGTAGCTGTAGTAGGCCTCGAAAATCTTCTCCAGGCCATAGTTCGTCAATTGTCCGTCGCCGACCAGGATGCCGAGCCCGCCGGCGTTGAGGAAGGCGACATGGGCGCTGGAGATGCCGTTGACGACGCCGGCAAGGCCGATGGTGTCGTCGGGCCTGCCCCACGATTTGCCTGATATCGAAACGCCGCCGGACACCGTGCGGTCGATGTCGGTGAAGTCCCAGGGTTCGATGTCGCCATCCGCCCAGCCGGCGCGCAGGAACACGCCGAGGTTCTCCATCACCTGCTGCTCGATGTTGAGGCTGACGCCGGGGCGGCTGTTATAGGATCGCACGGCGTTGATATCAGCCGGCATTCCCGTGATCTGTGCGAGCGCGACAGCGTCGGCAAAATTACCAGCCGCGCCGCGACTCAAGAAGCCGGTCAACTTGACCTTGCCCGGCTGGCCCCAGAGATCGTAACGACGTTCGACCTCGCCGAGGATCTGGAATTGCTGGAAAGTCGGATCGTTCGTGCCACCCAGCGGGCTCACGCCGCCTGCAGGCGTTCTGGAGAGATCGAACAGGCCGCCGCGAAAGGTCCATTGCCCGGTGTACCACTCCGCGGCCGCGCCGTAGGCATAGCCCCAGCCGTCGCCGGCGTAGTCGAACGTGCCGGCATTGACGAGCGACCAGTTCAGGAAATCGCTCTTCGGATTGTTGCCGTAGCGGTTGGTATCGAAGACGTCGTTGATGCCGAAGCGGCCCGCCGTCAGCACCAGCCGATCGGTCGAGCGCGTTCCCTTGAACTGCGTGAAATCGTCATCGACCTTTTCGGTGTCGCCGCCAAGATTGATGGTCTGCCGCAGGAAGGCGCGTTGCAGGCGGGCGTAAGGCGTCGACGAGCCGATCTTGTAGGCCTCCGCGCTCGGAAAGCCGGCGACGCCATGGGTCTCGTTCAGGCCATGTCCCTGGTCGATTTCCGGATTGGCCCAGAATTCCGCGCCTTGCCAAAGCTTGACGCCGACGGAAAGCGTCGTGTCGAAGGTTTCCTTGGCTTGCGCAGCTCCGTTCAGGCTGTTCGTCCCCTGATAGGGCGAGTGGAAAGCCGGATAACCTTGCTCAACAAAAGTTGCCTGCCCATGCACGGCAAAGATGTCGGCATTCTCCGTGAAGCGTGACGGTGCGACGGCTGGCGGCACCGAAGGGTCGTCGAAGCGATAGTCGAGGCCGAGGCGAAACTGATTCACCGAGAAACCGGAATTGACGCGCTGACCGAACAACGGGAAGGCCTCGCTCACCGTCGGAAAATCGGTCCAGAGATATTCGCCGCGGACGGTCCAGTGTGACGCGATCGCCGTCTCGATACCGACGCCGGTTGCCCAGCCAAACCGATAGAGGAAGCGGTCTTCCGAATTGCCGGTCACGTTCTGGGTCAGCGTCTGTTGATTGTAGGTCCAGGCGAGCCCACCGGTGGCATAGAACAGCCAGTGGCCGGGCGCATAACCGATCCTGCCGCGAAACGTGCCCGACGCCAGCACGTTTTCGCCGAAACTTCCCGCGCCGAACGTTGGGGAGTTGAAGTTGGAAACGCCGCCAATGGTCGTGCCGGTGACCGGGTCGGGGAAAGTGGGAAACGAGCCGTCGGCCTCGATGCCCAGCACGACCCGGTTCCGCAGCATCCAGATATAGCCGCCTTGCACGCCCTCGAACCAGCTGCCGCTTTCCTTGAACGCATTGGGCGATTGATAAAGCCCAAAGGAGCCTGCCACGGGCGCGCCGCCGCCGAGCGGCGCGAGCGTCCAGCCGGAGTTTCCGGTTGCGAGCCCGACATGGCCGCCGACGTAGAAGCCGGTCCAGTCATAGTCGGTTGCGGCAGGCGCCTTCATCGGTAACATGGTCGGAAGATCGGCTGCGTCGGCGCCACCTGTGAAAAATGCAAGAGCGAGCGCACAAGACGTGCCTATCCCGTACGTCCTGCGCAGGCGCTTGAAATGTTCAGTACGTGAAATCAAAGGCAGCCTGCCATCTCCATGACAATCCATGTCATCGCCGCCAAGCAGATGTCAATGCGCACCCAACTGTTTCGATGCGACAGTTTTGTTACGGGGCTCGCGGCGCTTGATTCGCGAATGATGCGCATTGTGACACCACGCGCGCAACACAGTAAGGCCGTTCGGCGCGTAGACGGCAAAGAAAGCCTCTAGCGAAACAGCCCGTCGACGCGAAACGAATAGCCAAGGCCGGCGGAGTAGCTTGGCGCATTGTGATTCAGACCGATCGCGAAATGAAAATCGAGCTGCTGGGTCGTGGCCAGATGATACATGCCGCCGGAATTCCAAATCTGGATCGCCGACTGTCCTTGCGGGTAATCCCCGACATATTCCGTAAACCGGCTGAAGCGTTCGGTCAGGTGTCCGGGCCTCGTGCTAGACGAGTTTTCGGCTGCAGGTTGGATGGTGCAACTACGGCGTCTTGATGCCGAGCTTCTTTAGCGCCGCCAGCATTCGCTCGGGCGGCGCCATTTTCACGATCAGCGGCTCGCCGGTCTCCAGCAGGCTCTTGAGGCTTGAGAGAATCGCAGGCCAGCCCTGCCGTCCGCCGGAAAGAACGTCGTCGTCGAGCGGCCGGTCATGTGATTCGGTCATCGTGAGCCGCACCGCATCGCCGGCCGGCTCGATCTCGTAGGTGACGAGCGTCGGTCCGAGTTTTTCGATCAATTCGGGCCAGTTGACGTTGAAGGTGAACGTGAGCTTGCGATTCGGATCGCATTCGATGACCTCGCCGCTGATATGCAGCGCGCCGTCAGGCGTTCGCACGATGTAGGCGCCGCCGACCCTCAGATCGATCTCGACCGAATTGCCGAAAAAATATTTCCGGCTGAACTCGGCCGAGGTCAGGGCTTCCCACACCTTCTCGGGCGTCGAGGCGATGTAGATGGTGTAGACCGTCATCGGCTTGAAGTGGTCGGTATTCATGGCGGAAGCTCAGGCTTCGATCTTGAGTGCTTCGAAGGGGATATCGAGTGGCTGCCCGGTTTCAAGAATGCTCTTGAGGCTGGACAGGATCGCGGGCCAGCCTTTCGAAATGCCCGAGTAGAATTTGCTGCCTTCGACAAAACC
>NZ_JBAVCF010000508.1:0-1546 GCF_049586575.1 Bradyrhizobium sp. | reverse complement strand
CCTTCAATGATTACGAAGAAAACATTGCAATTGAGTTTGAAATCGCTCCGGGATTTCGCAAAAAAACGTCTGCCGGATGAAGAACTGATCGCGCTGGATGAACGCGACGAATGTCCGGTAGAGATTGTCCGGCACATGAGCGACCCGGACCAACTGGGTATTCAACTCCTGTTCATTCCGGAAGAGTACGGCGGCATGGGGGGAAGCACCTTCGACGTCTATCTCATCTGCGAACAGATGGCGCGGATCGACCTTGGGGTCGCCACCTCCCTGTTCGCGACTTTCCTGGGCAGCGACCCCATTACTTTCGGCGCCACTGCCGAACAAAAGAAGAAATGGCTCGGCAAGATCGCTGATGAAGGGGTTCTGTTCGCTTACGGCGCAACGGAACCGGAGGCGGGCAGCGACCTGGGTTCGCTGAAGACCACCGCCGATCGCCTCGAAAAGGACGGCAGGATTATCGGCTACAAGATCAATGGCAGTAAGCAATGGATCAGCAACGGCGGAATCGCCGACTATTACACCATCCTGGCCAATACACCGGCGGGGCCAAGTTGGTTCATTGTGGATGCGGGCAGCAAGGGCTTCGCGCATGACAAGCCCGAAGACAAGCACGGCATTCGCCTGAGCAACACGGCAGCGCTGGCTCTCAACGATGTGTACGTTGATGCCGATCGGCTGGTCGGCGGGGTCGAAGGCCAGGGCCTGATACAGGCGCAGATGGTCTTCGGTTACACGCGGGTGATGGTGGCGGCATTCGGCCTGGGAGCGGGCTGGTCGGCGCTGGATCGCGCAATTCCATATTCCACCAAGCGAATCCAGGGTGGGACACCGTTATCGGAGAAGCAAGGCTACACTCACAAGTTGATCGTGCCGCACGTGGCCAAGCTAGAGGCTGGCCGTTCGTACATCGAGGAAACTGCGGAACGCATTGACGCCGGTACCGAAGGAAGCTTGAACACCGAAGGCGCCATTGCGAAGTACATGTCAACCGAAGCCGGAGACGCGGCTGCCGATGCTAGCATTCAGGCACTGGGCGGATACGGCTACACCCACGAATACATGGTCGAGAAAATCAGTCGCGACGTTCGCATCACCAGGATTTACGAAGGCACTTCCGAGATCATGGAAATGACCATCAGCCGCGACCGCTGGCAGCTTCACCTGAAAACCCGCGGCCAGTATTACCATGAGCGGGCACGCGAGTTCGAAGCGCTGCACGTTCAGCACCCCGAGGTAGGAGCCGACATTGCGGCGTTGGCCCTGCACGCCCTCGCCGAGGTGATGGAAAAGGCGCGGGCCGCTCGCCTGACCCGGTTCCAGCACATCCTGCTGCGGCTGGGCGAATTGATTGCTTACGCCGAGTGCGCGGGCAGTTTATCGAAGCGCGCCGCACGCAGTTCGGAAGGGACGCTCAACGAAAAAGCCAGCACCCGTTTCGACGCTACCGGTTTGGCCGCGCTGGCGCGGATCTTCGCACGGGAGGCCGCCCTCAAAGTGGCCGAAGAGGGTCTCCGTTGGGTCACCGGAGCGGGTGGCGTGAGCA
>NZ_JBAVCF010000507.1:0-4726 GCF_049586575.1 Bradyrhizobium sp. | reverse complement strand
CGGCGACAACTGCTTCTGCTGCGGCGCGCACCATCCAGCCGCCGCTCGTCAACAACCCGATCCGCGCGTTACGCGGCGGCACGCCTCAGACTATCGCGCCGGGCGAGCAGCTCGCGATCAGCGATGTCATGCAGCGGTTCGCGGCGGGCCAGCCGGTTTCCGGCGCAACGCTCGCGAGCCTCGTCCTCGCAAATGCCCCGGCTGTCGCGCCGCCGCCGCCGAAATGTTTCGGGTGGGCCCTAGCGTCGCCGATCTTCGATGACGGCGAGCTCATCGCCTTCGGCAGCCAGAACAAGGCGCCGGCGATCAAGAGCGCGTTCACGCGACTGCACCACAAGCCAGGCCCGCTCGACGACGCCGTTGTCTTCCAAACCGGCGAGTTCGAATACATTCGCTTCTACCTCTGGATCCCCCGACGCTTCGCCAACAACACGGTCGTCGTCGCGGCAAGCAACGCAAACGACCAGCTGACCAATCAGCACACGATCGTGGCCGCCGACCAGGTGCCGCCGGTCGCGCTTCCCGCCACATGGACCAATCCGGCGAGCCCCTGGGGACCCGCCGTGTTCGTGCTCGAGGAGCTCGCCACGCTGGCGCGCGACTATGTCGCGGTGTTCGTAGAGATCAAGGGCGCGAAGGGGTTCGACCGCGTTCAGATCGGATGCCCACCGACCTCCCGTCAGCTGCGCGGCGAGATCACGCTGCGTCCGTTCTATGTCGGCGGCATCGAGCTGCTCAAGGCATCCGAGGTCGCGCGCTCGAGCTACGACACCGTCGAGCAGCAGAAGCTGCAGGGTGTGTTGCAGAATGCGCTCGGGCTCGACAGCGCCGACAACGCGCTGCTCATGGCGGGGCAGCAGTATCGCGTGAGCGTCACGTGGACGTGCGAGCGCAAGGATTCCACGGGCGACAACACCTTCGGGCCGAAGCAGCAGACGTTCTGGTTCCAGGCCGACAGCAATCCACCCGCCCGGCTCGATCCGTGGGTCATGGTCGCCTTGCCGGGCGAGGCAGAGCAGCGTTTCTTCGCGGCCGATCCCGTGAAGATCGTTTTCGCGAGCAACAATGTCGGCTCGATCTATGCGGCCTATAATAAGAAGCTCCAGGCGCGGCTGCGGCCGTCGTCTTTCGCGCAGGTCGCGAGCACGCCGTCCGCACCGCACCCCTATCCGCTCATTCCCGCGAACCTCAAGCCCGTGCCGGCGAGCATCCTCTCACCGTGGGAGAACTCGGTCCAGAAGCTCGCGGCGTCGAGCCTGCCCTGCGTGAACGTCAGCGGCGAGCGCACGCGTCATACCTACATCGAGATGGCGCTGCCGCTCGATCTCTTCACCGACTACCTGATCGACATCGAGATGCTCGACACGAGCGCGGCGGACGGCTCGCCAGGACAGGTGGTGTGGCGCGGCTCGTTCTCGACCGGAGGATTCCGCACCGCCCAGGATTTCGCCATCTCGTTCCAGATCATCCGCCTGAACCATCGCGGCATGCGCACGGCGGGTGCGCTGCAGGCGATCGGAACGCAATTTGCCGGACGAGCTCCCGAAGGATCCGAATTCGACGATGCGCTGATCGCCGCTGGGCTGGACGCGCTACAGTCTCCCAAGATGCCGGCGCTGACGATCTTTTGGGATCCGGGAACGCCGCCGCAGCCCGCCGCTATCCTGGTCGATTCATCCGAGCCGATGTGGCGCAACCGCCCCCTGCCAACGCTGATCACCGATCCGCCGCCCGGCGCGGCGCAACGCTACCAGATGACGTCGCAGCCATGGATGGACCTCGTCCAGCAGGCCGGCGGCGACAACATCGTAGATCAGATCGTCGCGGCGCCCGGTGGCCAGCGTGCGCTCGTGACGCTCAATGCGAATTCGCGCGGCAAGCACATCATACTCGCGCTGCGACGCATCGCGCATACCGAGGCCTATCTCGACGGGCCGGCGGGAACGGACCAGTTCTACACAATCCTTGATGACAAACTCACGGTCGCACCGTGGGAGGAGACCGACTGACGTGGCGTACATCGTGGACCAGACCGTTTTCCACGCCGAGGGCGCTCTCATCTCCTGGACGGCTGCGGCGCAACGGCTCAACATTCCGCTCTGGGCGCCGCTTCCGACCGCCATCGAGCTGCGCTGGATACTTAGCGCCGGCATAGGCATGCCGACCGAACCCTTCGTAGTATGGGTACACCCGCACTCGGCCGAGGCGAACTGGCAGCCGCTCGCGATCTCGCAAAAGCAGCTCCTGTTCTTAGGGCTGTTCGAACTCGTGACCTGGTCGCAAGGCAGCGTCTCGAGCGTGAGCGTCGACATCCAGGCTCCCTCGGGCGGCGCCATCTTCGCGTTCGCGGGCGGACCGCTCCTGTCGAACATCTGTGCGGTCACCTCGGTCCCGACCGGAAACACGACCATCGAGCTTTCCGCGCACATCATCGACGGTCTCCTGGTCGCGCCGGGAATAACCATCACGGCGGTGCGCGGCCTGTTGACGAACGCCTACGCCAACGCGCCTGGCTGGACCCCGATCGAGCTGGTCGGCCTTCCGGTGAAGCAGGCGGATTGGAGCGGGATCGGCAAGCATGGCGAGCCGCAAGGGATGGTGGGCTCGTTCACGGACGCCCAGACAGCGGCAATCGCGCGGCTAACCCGCGGCGGACCGCCGATCGGATGGGCCCTCACGGATGCGTCCGGCAACCCGGAGCCAAACTGGATCGCGCCGAACTTCACATCGCTCGTCGGCGAGGTCAATTCCAGCCTGCTGGGTGAGCTCAAGGCCATTGTGAAGGATTTTGCCCCCGATCAGCAGGCGGGGCAGACGATCACGGTCCCGTTGCCCCCCCCGGAGACCTCGTTGGGTCAGCGGATGGGTGTGCCCGCAACCACCACGACGCTCGCCCCACTCGTGATGACGTTGATGGCCGCCTCGATAGATCCTTTCCTGAGCCTGGTTCTGGGATTCGGCACCGCCTACCCGTCGGCGAAAGATGCAGCCGGGGCCCCCGCCGGCTCCGGTGCGCTCGACTTCATGATCACGGCACGTTGGGAGAAAGGGCTCAACGGCAAGTCGGCACCGGCAGACTACGCCGCGATCATCCCGGCGCCAGTGGCCCCACCGGCCCCGCCGCCGCCGGCAAACATTTTCACCGAGGTCGTCGGCACGCTGCGCCCGCTCGCCCCCGATGGCAACTGGCGCTCGACCTCGCGGATCGGCTGGGACCGTCCGCCCAGGACCGAGTTTTTTCGCACCGCGAGCTTCGCCGCGACACGGACCAGCGTCACGCCTGCCGCACCCGTCGTGGCGTTGATGGCAGTGCGGCCGAGCGGCGGCTATCGCCCGATCGCGATCAATCAGGCCGCGGACCCGCCGGACCCCGAGTTCTATCACCTGAACACGGTCGATCGGGAAGTCGAGATCCCGTCCAATCCTGGAACGCTCCAGCTCTCCTACGCGGCCGCCGTCCAGGACATCTATGGGCAATGGACTCCGTGGATTTCGGTCGCGCAGACCCTCGCGCAGCCCGCGCTCGAGCCGGTCCGGCTCGTGAGCGCGACGCTCAAGCCGATCGCGCCCGCAAGCGGATCCGTCTGCGCCACATCGCTCAACATCGAGTTCCTGTGGGACTGGCGCATCCGTACGCCCCGGCAGATCACCTTCGTGGGCCGGATGTATCCGGGCGCGACCCATGGCACGTCGCCACCGAGCCTCGTCGTGCCGGCGGGCCTCGACCGCTCGCTAGCGGGCGGCGGCGCCGCTCTGGTCGTCACCTTCAGTAGCGCGGTACCATCCGCGCCCGGCGCGACGATCATCCCGCTCACCGAGGATGGCGAGAACAACGCCGGCAGCTTCGGCGCCGCGCAAGGCAGCGATGCGCGACGCTACCGGCTCACGCTCTCGGGCCTGTCGCTCGACTTCGGCGCCACTCCCTTCATCGGCCTCGCGATCTGGGCGATGGGACAGGAGCTGATCGCGCCGCAGCGGCTGAGCGCCTGGTCCGACAAGCCGCTCGTGGTCGCGACTGGCGATCCGCGTCCGCCCATCCTGCAGATCGAGCACGTGACGCTCGGGAGCCTGCCGGATGCAACTGGCTCGAGCCACGTCCGCATCCACTGGCCGACGCCATCGAACGCGGTCGGCTTCTTCATCTACGAGGCGACCGAGTCGAACATGCTCGACGCGTTCGGGCTGCCGTCGCCGACGCCGTCGGACACGCTCGATGCGCGCCTCGCGGTGCTCAAGAACGCCTTCCGCGCCAATCCGCTGCGGCGTCCGTTCACGCGCCTCAACGCGAGCGCGACGACGGCCTCGAGCATGGACATCGCGCTGCCACGCGGGTCGACCAGCATCCATCTATATGTCGTGCTCGGCGTGAGCGCCGGGCAGGTCGAGAGCGCGTGGCCAAGCGGGCCGACGCCCGACGACTCGCTGATCGCGATCGCGGCGCCGCACGTCGCCAGGCCCGCGCCGCCGATGCTCGAGATGCAACGTATTCTCGACAACTCGACCAATCCGCCGACCTATAAGGCCAGCCTCGCAATTACCTCCCGGACCGGCCCGCGGCCGAAGCAGATCGACATCCATCGTGTTCGCGTGGACGACGCCGCGCGCGAGCTCGACAGCATGGGTCCGCCGATCGCCAGCCTCACCGCGAGCGCGGGCGGCTGGGTCGTGCAAACGACCAACGATCCGACCTTCGGTCCTTACATCTCTTCGGTGACCGGCACCGACG
>NZ_JBAVCF010000506.1:0-14156 GCF_049586575.1 Bradyrhizobium sp. | reverse complement strand
CGCAGCGCGCGTCAGCCGCAAGTCCCGATGCAGGATCCGCAGCTGCCCTCCACGCGGGAAAGGCCAGTGGCACGTCGCGGCGCCGACAACAATGCCTCCGAGGCGCCGGGGGTGCGCGGATTTCGCGACATCACGGCCGATGCCGACGATCTCGGCCGCGCCGCGGCGCAGGCGAGCCGTGCGGCGCGAAAAACCTATGCCAACGTGCCGTCGCCGTCGCCCGAGTTCGACCGGCTTGAGCCGGTCATGGAAGATCGCGGCTTCGATTCCGAGGCGCCCTATTCGTATGACGAATCGGTCGCGGAAGCGGAGCGCTACGCCCCGCCGCAGCAACCTGCCCAACCGCGTCCACGTGTGGCGCCGGAGCGGAGCGGCGAGCCGAAGCGGGGGACGGTATTTCCGTTCAAGAGCGCAATCGCCGTTGGCATCGTTCTGATTCTCGTTGGCGCGGCGATCCTGTGGGGCAAGTCGGTCGTGAATACGGTGAGCGGATTGTTCAAACCCTCGCAAACCGTTGTCGAGGCTCCCAAGGATACGAGCACGCCCGGGATCAAACCGAAGATTCCTGACCGCGTGGGACAGCCGTCATCGAGCGATCAAGTGGCGCCGGTAGCGCAGCGGGTCGTGCTGTATGACGAGGATCCCTCCGATCCCAAGGGTAAACAATATGTCGGTTCCGTGATCTGGCGAACCGAGCAGATCAAGGCCTCCGGCAACCAGAAGGCCGATCTTGCCGTGCGCGCTGACATCGAGATTCCCGATCGCAAGTTCAAGATGACGATGTCGTTCCGCCGCAACACCGATACGTCGCTGCCGGCGAGCCACACTGCGGAGCTGACGTTTGTTTTGCCGCCGGATTTCTCGGGCGGCGGCGTCAGCAACGTGCCGGGCATCCTGATGAAATCAAACGAGCAGGCGCGCGGAACGCCGCTGGCGGGCCTCGCCGTCAAGGTCACCGATGGCTTCTTCCTGGTGGGCCTGTCGAACGTCGATGCCGACCGCTCGCGTAACCTGCAGCTGCTGAAGGAACGCTCGTGGTTCGACGTGCCGCTGGTTTATGTCAACCAGCGCCGCGCCATCATCGCCATCGAGAAGGGCGCTCCCGGCGAACGGGCCTTCAACGACGCATTCGCCGCCTGGGGCGAATAGGGACTAGTGGTTCGATTCTAACATTCGCATCCCTTCTCAGCGACCACTTTTGCGAACGTTAGAATCAAAGGACCACTGGCAAATATAGGTTTTCCAGTGGAGTTTTGGATCTGACATTCGCTAGGCGAATCTGCGGCTACGGGGCAGAGAATGTCAAATCCACTCCACCGGGCAGCGTGGGGTAGCAAGATGAAGCGGTATTTGATTTTTGCCGCGTTAGTGCCGCTGCTCGGCGGTTTCCTGCTCCTTCTGGCGACCACCGTGACGTCCGGCTACTGGAGCCACCCACCGAGCATGTCGGAAGCCGGCAAGCTCGTCATCGTGTTCGTCAGAACATTGCAGTATTCCTACCTGTTCGGCATTTTGCCGGCGCTGATGCTTGGCGCCGTGGACGACATTATTCTCCACGTCAAACGGATCGGTCCGGTGGTGCGGCTCCTGATCGTCGGTTTGATCGGCGCTGCGGTGTCCGAACTGCTCTACGGGTCGCGCGGTTCGGACAGCGGCGTGCTGCAATTCGTTCTGTACGGCCTGGTCGGATTCGTTCCCGGAACGGTGTCCTCGGGGGTCGCCCACTATTTTGTCAACCGCCCGGCAACCGCGTGAGCGGGGCGCGCCGCGCCCTCGGTAAGGCACTTGCGCCGGTCTCGTGCGTTACCATCTGAGCAGTGCCGCCCATTTGAAGTTCCTGCGCCACAAGCGGCGAATTCCGTCCAGGAACTTCAAATGGGAAGCGGCACTAGAATTAGAAAGTTTGCTAGTGCCCTGACTTTCCGAAGTTCGTGAAAGTGGATGCTGAGGCCTAGGACGAACTTCGGAAAACGGGCACCAGCCATGGCAAACGAAGAGATCATTTCTCCCGGTGATGCGCGCTTCACGGCCTCCCGGCGTGGAGGGTTTGGTGCAAGGCGCCCGCAAGGCCCGGTGATCGACCAGGATGGTCGAGAGATTCCGCAAAACTCGCCGCTGGAGGGATTCGGGCGCCTTCATTTCGATTTCGCCCGTTCCGGCGCCAATCCCTTCGGCGACCTTACCCGCGAGCAGCGCCTGGCGCGGTTTGAAATGCTGGCAAAGCTCCTCGACGTCGCCTTCATCTTGCCGGGAACCAAGATCCGTTACGGCGTCGACGGCATTATCCGGCTGATCCCCGTGGTCGGCGATATCGTGGCGACCGCGTTCTCGCTCTGGCTCGTGCGCGAGGCCCGTGCGCTCGGCGCGCCATGGCATGTCACCGCGCGGATGCTCGGCAACGTCGCGGTCGATGGCGTCGTAGGACTGGTGCCGCTCGCCGGCGATGCATTCGATGTGCTGTTTCGCGCCAATATGCGAAACGTGCGGTTGTTGCGCCGCTGGCTGGACAAGCAGCCGCGTTAGCCGCGCTGCTCGTCCATTCGGTCAGTTGAGTTGAAGGGCGGTCAGGCCGCCTTTTCGTCCGTCTTGGCGTCGGCGGGCGCCGGCTCGGCCGGGCGCGGGCGGCGCGGGAGCGGGAAATCCTGGCTTTCATACAGCGAGCGAATGCCAACCTGGTCGAAGCGGGCCTCGTCGACCTGAAGGTAGGCGCCGTTCAGCGAATCCGCCGGCAATTCCTCGATCGCGAAACGCACCGCTTCGGCCGCGGTGCCAAATCGCCGGTAGGCAAAGCCTGCCCGCTTCTTCTTGCGGATAGCGGCGGGAAACAACTCGGCAGCGGTGTTGAAGCTGAAGGAAGCCATGGTCACGGACCTCTGTTCTTTTTAGTGAGAACGCGAAAGACATCGCGAACAGATCGCACGGGCGCGAAAATCAAGCGGCGCCGATACACGTCATTTCATTTTGGACAGTCCTTAATATAAGCCTCTCCACAGGAATTGCGACTCCTGCCGAACGTGATGATGAATACAAAAGTCGAACACCCTCATAGGTAAAAAATCATGTAATTCCAGTGTGTTACAAGAATTACAGCTTGCCGAGCAGCAGCAAGACCAGCAGCACCACCAAAACCACACCGCCGAGCCCCATTCCGGAATGGCCGTAACCGTAACCGTAGCCGCCGATCCGGCCGCTCCAGCCGCCGAGCAGATAAAGAACCACGAGAATGATGAGGATCGTTCCAAGCGTCATGGCGCTCCTCCCAACTGGCCGGTCAGCGGATCAACCCCGCCAAACCGGGCCGAAGAAGCACAGCATACCCCGCTTTTCGGTTCCAGGTAAGGGAACCGAACGAGTGAAAGGTTTCGTTCTGAGGCTATTTCGGCTGGAGTTTCAGCGCTGCCGAATTGATGCAGTAGCGCAATCCGGTCGGCGCCGGGCCGTCCTCGAACACGTGGCCGAGATGGCCGTTGCAGCTCGAGCAAAGCACCTCGGTCCGAATCATGCCGTGGGTGACGTCGCGCTCCTCGTCGACATGGCTCTCGGTTGCCGGCCGGTTGAAACTCGGCCAGCCGCAGCCGGAATCGAACTTGGCATCGGACTCAAACAGCGTTTGCCCGCAGCCGGCACAGACATAGGTACCTGGCCGATGGTCATGCTCGTATTCGCCGGAGAATGGCCGTTCGGTCGCCTTCTCCCGTAACACGGCATACTGCATCGGCGTCAGTTCCTTGCGCCACTCGGCCTCGCTCTTTTCGACTTTCGGCGTCGTCTTGGCGTCAGACATGAAATCAAGACTCCTAGTTAGTGACCTTGATGCTGCTCACCAAAGTCGGCTTTTCAATATAATTCTCAGCGAAGTTCTTCTTCAGGTTTTCGACCTTCGGAATGTCATTGTAGGCAATATAGGGTTGGTTGGGGTGCAGCGTCAGGTAGTCCTGATGATAGGCCTCGGCCACGAAAAACCCTTCCAGGGGCCCGACCTTGGTGACGATCGGCTTCCTGTAGACCTTGGCGGCGTTGAGCTGAGCGATATACGCATCCGCGACCTTCTTCTGCTCGTCGGAGGTGGTGAAGATCGCCGAGCGATACTGGGTGCCGGTGTCCGGTCCCTGGCGGTTCAACTGCGTCGGGTCATGCGCCACGGAAAAGAAGATCTGCAAGATCTTGCCATAGCTGATCTTCTTCGGGTCGAACTTGACCTCAACCGATTCCGCATGTCCGGTCGTGCCGGTGGAAACCATCTGATAATCGGCGGTCGTCTTGTTGCCGCCGGAATAGCCAGACACGGCGTTGACGACGCCGGCGGTATGCTGGAACACGCCCTGCACGCCCCAGAAACAGCCGCCGGCCAGTACCACGGTCTGGATGCCGTTGGCGTTCTGAATATCGGCCGCGGGTGGCGGAATGATTACGGCATCTTCGGCGGCGAGCGACGGCGCGAATTTGATGGCGGAAATCGCCAGCAATCCGATGGCTGCGGCATACGTCGAAAGACGGCTGATTGAACGGCGGGTCATGGAGGCTTCCTCTCGATTTCCAGTCGGCTCGGCGGAATGAGGTTTGCGCCAAGTTTAGGTTGGCCGCGGCGCTACGCAATCGGCCTTCTGCTCGTCCTGACCGAGATACGGAGCAAAACCCCGTCCGTTACCGGCTTCGGCACACGAGTTCGTGAGTAAATGCTTGTTCCCACGCCTATTTGCCCGAAAGCCGGCAGGAGCGGAAGGGTTCAGACCACCACGCTCAGCCGTTTCGCCGCCCGCGTCACGCCGGTATAGAGCCAGCGAGCGCGGCTTTCCTGAAAGGCGAAGCTTTCGTCGAACAGAACCACGTCATCCCATTGCGATCCTTGCGACTTGTGCACGGTGAGCACGTAGCCGTAGTCGAATTCGTCATAGGGTTTGCGCTGTTCCCACGGGATCGCCTCGATCCCGCCTTCGAAACAATCGCAGCGCACGGAAACCTTCGTCACCTTGTGGCTGAACTCCTCGTCGGGCGCGAGCCGCATGCTGGCGATGCGCGACTTCGATCGCGAGGCGCTGCGTGACTTCACGCGCCACAGGCCGCCGTTGAACAACCCCTTCTTGCGGTTGTTGCGCAGACAAACCAGCTTGTCGCCGGCGACCGGCAAGGGATCCTCGATATTCTGCTTCTGCCGCATCCGCATGTTGTAGGCGCGGCGGGTGTTGTTGCGTCCGACCAGCACCTGATCGGCTTGCATGACGCGCTCGGGATCGAGTTCGCCGCGCGATATCACTTCGCTTTCGCCATGACGTCCGATCTCGAGTTCGCGGCCCTCGCGGATATCCATCGACATGCGAACGATCGGATCGTCCTGCGCCTGGCGGTGTACCTCGGTCAGCATCGCATCGGGTTCGACGTCGGTGAAGAAGCCGCCGCCCTGGATCGGCGGCAATTGTGCGGGGTCGCCGAGCACCAGCAGCGGACAATCGAACGACATCAAATCGCGGCCCATCTCGGCATCGACCATCGAACATTCGTCGATGATGATCAGCTTGGCCTTCGAGGCCGGCGCATCGTCCCAAAGCTCAAAGCTCGGCTGCTCGACACCGGATTCCCGTGCGCGGTAGATCAGCGAATGAATGGTGGAAGCGTTGTCGCAACCCTTGTTGCGCATCACGAGCGCCGCCTTGCCGGTGAAGGCCGCGAATTTCACCTCGCCTTCGACATCCTCGGCGATGTGACGCGCCAGTGTGGTCTTTCCGGTGCCGGCATAGCCGAACAGGCGAAATACCGGCGGCGTGCCGCTGCGGCCGGGCTTGGCCTTGAGCCAGTCGGCAACGGCCTTCAGCGCAGAATCCTGATGCGGGGTAAAGGTGGTCATCGTGTCTCGGTGGGGAGAGCGCCGATTCGAGAGCGCGTAGCTGAAGCTAACCATTCATGCCGCTGACGCAAGCAGCTTCCAGCTCACGGAATGCCCTGCGGCTGGACTAAGGTTTTGCCAAGAATACACTGTTGTAAAAGATAAAAATGGTTTGCGGGAGAGGCGTCATGAAGTTCGGCATCTTCTATGAGCTGCAATTGCCGCGCCCGTGGCAGGCTGGCGATGAGCTGAAGCTCTACCAGGATGCGCTGACGCAGCTCGAGACCGCCGACGGGCTTGGCTACGACCACGCCTGGGTGGTCGAGCACCATTTCCTGGAGGAGTATTCGCACTCGCCGTCGCCGGAATCATTTCTGGCTGCCGCCAGCCAGCGCACCCGAAACATCCGGCTTGGCCACGGCATTTTTCAGCTCACGACCAATCACCCCGCGCGCGTTGCCGAGCGCATCGCCGTGCTCGATCTGCTAAGCCGCGGCCGCTGCGAATTCGGCATGGGCGAAAGTGCTTCCATCACCGAACTGACTCCGTTCGGCCGTGACATGGAGACCAAGAAGGAGGTGTTCGAGGAAGCGGTCCGCGCCATCTTCCCGATGTTTCGGGATGGCGGCTCGGAGCATCACGGCAAATATTTCGACATTCCGTTGCGCAACGTGGTGCCGAAGCCCGTGCAGAAGCCGCATCCGCCGCTATGGATGGCCTGCTCGCAACTGCCGACCATCGAACGCGCAGGGCAAAACGGCTTCGGCGCGCTTGGCTTTCAATTCGTCAGCGCGGACGCCGCGCACGCCTGGGTGCACGCTTACTACAACGCCATCACCAAGCGGTTGAAGAAGCTCGCCGACTACGTGATCAATCCCAACATGGCGCTGGTGTCGTTCTTCATGTGCGCCAAAACGGATGAGGAGGCGCGGCTACGTGCCGATGGCGCCACGTTTTTTCAGTTCGCGCTGCGCTTTTACGGCGCCTCGCAGGATCGCCAGCGTCCGCCGCCGGGCGCCGTCAACATGTGGGACGAGTACAACAAATGGAAGCGCGAGAACCCGCAGGCGCAAGAGGCGGCGCTGCGCAGCGGCCTGATCGGATCGCCGGATACCATCCGGAAAAAGTTGCGGCGGTTCCGCACCTCCCACATCGACCAGGTTATTCTGCTCAATCAGGCCGGCAAGAACAGCCACGAGCATATTTGCGAATCCCTCGAACTGTTCGGCCGCGAAGTGATGCCGGAATTCCAGCGCGATCCCGAGCATGACGCCTGGAAGGCTGGCGTGATGGAGGGTTCGATCCAGCTTGAGGAGACCGATACGGCCGCTTTTACCGATCGCTACGGCAAGTTGGCGCTCAATATCGGGACCCCGAAGCCAGCGGCCACGGCGGCGGAATAACCGCAATAGTCAGGCCGGGGCGGCCGGCCGCCGACGGAGAAGATTGATCTATGATTCCTTAGGTCATTGGAAGAAGGGTCGCGTTTCGCGGTAATCCGGCAGGCCGCACATCGCTTTTTTTCCAAGGTCCTCGACAGCCGTCGTTACCGCCCTCATCCTCCAAATGATAGAATGGAGGGCTGTGTCCTTCCGTCCGGATTATTTTGGGGAATCGGAATGTCGGACATCGCAATCAAGGCCTCGGAGCCGTTGACACTCCGGGCGCAGTTGACCGAGGACTGGTTGGCCGTCGTCATCGGCCTGCTGGTGTTTGGAGCGGCGCTGGTCAGCATCAGCGGAATCGATCTCCTGGGCTGGGCCGTCAACACCTCGGTTTACAACGATCTTACGCACGCGCTCAGCCCCTTTGCCAGGGCTTATGCCTGGCTTGGCGGCGGTGGGGCGCTGATTGCGACCTATGTCTCGCTTCTGGTGGTGCTGAGCGCAGGCGTCACGACGCTCGGCGTCGATGTGCGGAAATTCGCGCTCGCATTCACAGCGACCTTTGCGATTGCCTATGCAAGCTGGATCGTCGGCAGCTATGCCCATGTCGCGGCCGTGACGCCGGCCGAGCAGCAGAAATTCGGCATCACCTGGTCGCTCAGGCTCACCAACGAGGGCGGTTACATCATCGCGCTTCTGGCAGGCCTGGTGATCGCCAATTTCTTTCCGCGATTTGCGGAGTGGTTGAAGGAAGCGATCCGGCCTGAACTCTACATCAAGATCGCCATCGTCATTCTCGGCGCCACCGTTGCCGTCACGGCGGCGGGCCGGCTTAATCTCGCATCATCGCTGTTGCTGCGTGGCGCAGCCGCGATCGTCGAGGCCTATCTGATTTACTGGGCCGTGATCTACTACGTCGCGCGCAAATGGTTCGGCTTCAGCCGCGAATGGTCGGTGCCGCTTGCCTCCGGCATTTCGATTTGCGGCGTGGCGGCTTCGATCGCCACCGGCGGCGCGATCCGCGCGCGGCCGGCGGTGCCGATCCTGGTGTCGTCGCTGGTTGTGGTCTTCGCCGTCGTTGAAGTCCTGATCCTGCCCTTCCTGGCCCAGACTTTCCTGTGGCATGAACCCCTGGTGGCGGGCGCCTGGATGGGTCTTGCCATCAAGACCGATGGCGCGGCGGTGGCAGGCGGCGGCATCACCGAGTCGCTGATCATGGCGAAGGCGGCCGCCGAAGGCATCAAATATCAACCGGGCTGGATTCTCGCGACGACGGCGACGGTGAAGATCTTCATCGATATCTTCATCGGCGTCTGGGCCTTCATTCTCGGCTATATCTGGACCAATCATATCGACAAGGGGCCGGATAAGGCCAAGCCAATCGAAATCTGGCAGCGGTTTCCGAAGTTCATTCTCGGCTTTGTCCTTGTGTTCGCCGTATCGCTCTGGCTTGCGATCGGCTCGACGCCGCAGATCGAGAAAGCGCTTCCTGCGGCCGCCGGGGAAGCCAATGTGTTCCGCGTGATCTTCTTTGTGCTTACCTTCTTCTCGATCGGCGTGCTGTCGGATTTCCGCAAGCTGTGGCAGCAGGGCTTTGGCAAGCTCGCCGTGGTCTATTTCGTCAGCCTGTTCGGCTTCGTGATCTGGGTCGGATTGCTGATCTCCTGGCTGTTCTTCAGCGGTTTCAAGCCGCCGCTCGCGACTTAACGGAAGGCTATCGCATGTCATCTGACCTGAGAGACGAGATCTCTGCCCAAAAGGTCGAGCCGCTGCTGCCAATTGAAAAGAAACTGATTGGCACAAGCCTTGGTCTCGGCATTGTGCTCCTGATCATCCTGATCGCCGTTAACCATTTTGTGCCGGTCAAGCTTTGATGGAATCCCGCCGCCCCATGCCGAACAGGCCGGGGGTGGCAAATTGCGGCGCGGGTAAATGCTGGCCTCGCGGCCAGCCTTTTGCTAACCGCTGATGGAGCCAAGCCCGGCCCTCCATTTCGCGTGAACCGTCATGCTCCTTCGTTTTTTGCTGGCTTTATTTGCCGTCGCCGCGGCGGCCGCTGATCCGGCCTTTGCCGAAACCATCAAGGTCGGCGTCACGGCCGGTCCGCACGCCCAGATTTTTGAGGCGGTCAGACCGATCGCCGCCAAGAACGGCCTCGACATCGTGATTGTCGAATTCAAGGACTATGTCACTCCCAACGCGGCGCTCGCGGCAGATGAGCTGCAAGCCAACTCGTTTCAGAACGAGCCTTATCTGGACAACCAGACGGCGGAACGCGGCTACAAGATCGAAGCGGTCGCCCAGACCGTGAATTTTCCGGTCGGCATCTATTCGAAGAAATACAAGAGCTGGGACGCTGTCCCGCAAGGCGCGACCGTGTCGATCCCCAACGATCCGACCAATGGCGGCCGCTTCCTGCTTCTGTTGCAGGACAAGGGTGTGCTGAAGCTCAAGCCGGGGGTCGGCTTCAAGCCCAGGGTTGCCGACATCATCGACAATCCGAAGGGCTTCAAGATTATGGAAGTCGATGCCGCGCAGACGGCGCGGAGCCTGGACGACGTCGATGCCGCCGGCATCAACACCAATTACGCGACGCTGGCGGGGCTTGATCCGGTCAAGGATCCGATCCTGCGCGAGGATCCCAAGGGGCCCTACACCAACATCATCGTCGTGCGCAGCGCCGACAAGGACAAACCATGGGTCAAGACCTTGGTGCAAAGCTACCAGACGCCCGAAATCCGCGAATTCGTTCTGACGAAATTCAAGGGCGCCGTGCTGCCGTCCTGGTAAACGCGGCTGGTGCCCACTTACCGAGGTTCGTGCTCCATCGCAGCACCCGCTTCCACGAACTTCGGAAAGTCATGGGCACTGGCAAAGCTATTGCTTCCAGTGACACTTTTCTATTCGAAGTTCCTGGGTCGAATTCGCCGCTTGTGGTGCATGAACTTCAACTAGGTGGCACCAGCCGATGAAACGCGCGGCTACCTGGGTGCTCTACTTGGTCGGTGGGCTGGCGGTCGCCTATCTGGCGCTCTACGCCTACGTGGCGTTCACCGGGCGCTCGTTTCAGCCCGGCGATCCCATTCACATCTTCCGCAAGCCCGGCTCGGAGTTGGGCTAAAAAAATCGGCGCGAGGAGTGCCTCGCGCCGGCTGATTGAAGGCAGTTCCTGTCCCTTTGTCAGTTCTTACGCGGTTGCCGCGGCGCGGTGCATGTCGCCGGCGCCGGCCGGCGTAATCGGCAGGCCGCCATCGGCATACTCGTTCAGCTTGTTGCGAAGTGTGCGGATCGAAATGCCGAGAATATTGGCGGCATGGGTGCGATTGCCGAGGCAATGTTTCAACGTTTCGAGGATGAGGTCACGCTCGACATCGGCGACGGTGCGTCCGACCAGCGCGCGGGTCACTTGTTCGGCGGCGAAGGTCGCATGCGCTACCGCCGGGACAGCTTTGGGGCCATCGAGGCGATCGCCGTCCGGCGTCAGGATCGCGTCGACGCCGATCTCGTCGCCCTGCGCCATCAGCACCGAGCGATGAATGGTGTTCTCCAGTTCGCGGACGTTGCCCTGCCAGCGGTTGGTGGTCAGCACGCGACGGGCCTCGGCGGAGAGCGGGCGTAGCGGGACGCCGTTGGCGTCGGAATATTTTTTGGCGAAGTGCTGCGCCAGCTCCAGGATGTCGGCCGGGCGCTCACGCAGCGGCGGAATCTTCAGGTTGACGACATTGAGTCGGAACAGGAGGTCTTCGCGGAAGGTCCCGTCGCGCACGGCATCGGACAGGTTGCGGTTTGAGGTTGCGATGATGCGGATGTCGATCGGAACCGGCCGCGTGCCGCCGACCCGATCAATCACGCGCTCCTGGATCGCGCGCAGCAATTTGGATTGCAGCCGCACGTCCATTTCCGAAATTTCGTCGAGCAGCAGCGTGCCGCCGGTCGCTTCCTCGAACTTGCCGATCCGCCGCGCGATAGCGCCGGTGAACGCACCCTTTTCGTGTCCGAAAAGTTCGGACTCCAGCAAGTATTCGGGGATAGCCGCGCAGTTGATTGAGATGAACGGCTTCCTGGCGCGGTTGGAGCGGGTGTGGACATAACGCGCCAGTACTTCCTTGCCGGTGCCGGACTCGCCCGTGATCATGACGGAGGCGTCGGATCCCGCAATCTGCTGGGCGAGCTTGATGACCTTGGCCATCGCGTCGTCGCGATAGATCAGATCGCGTGAATCGTTGGCGACCGCGGCAAGCACGGCGGCGATCAGCTCCGGCTCCGGCGGCAGCGGGATATATTCCTTGGCGCCGGCGTGGATCGCCGCCACCGCCGCGCGGGCGTCATTGGAAATGCCGCAGGCGACGATCGGCACATGGATGTGCTCGGCTTCAAGCCGCATCACCAGATCGCGGATGTCGAGGGATACGTCGACCAGGAGCAGGTCGGCGCCCTTGCCGCCACGCAATACCCGCATCGCCTGTTCGTTGTCTTCCGCGTGGGTGACGGAAGCGCCGTTGTCCATCGCGATCTTGGTGGCCGTTGTGAGCTGCCCCTTCAATGTCCCAACGATAAGAAGCCGCATGGTATTCTCCTGTTCGTCTGTTCGCGCCCTTCAGGCGCGCTTAATCAAAAAATCTCTAGTTGCGTTCCGCCTTGATGATTTCCGTCATCGTGACGCCAAGCTTGTCCTCGACCAGAACCACCTCGCCGCGCGCGACCAGACGGTTGTTGACGTAAATATCGATCGCTTCACCGACGCGGCGATCGAGTTCAAGAACGGTACCGGGCCCGAGCTTGAGCAATTCTCCGACTTCCATCTTGGAGCGGCCGAGCACGGCTGATACCTGCACCGGCACGTCGAACACGGCCTCAAGATCGGCGGCAATGCGGGCGGCATTCTCGTCTTCGTGATAAGCGATGTCGCCCGCGGCCGTCGTGTCGGCGGCATTTAGGTCCGGCAGCGGAACCTGTGTGTCTGTGTCACTCATGGTTCATTCCTCTTGCGGCCGTTCAGGCCTGGCTGCGAGACGCGATATAGCGCCCGACAAGTTCGTTGATCTTGGCTTCGATGGTCGCGCGTTCCCGAACGACGCCACCGTCGGCCCACTCGATTCGGCAGTCGCCACTCTCGATATTCGGCTCGGCCAGGATGACCAGGCGGCCGGCAAACCCGCTTTGCTTCGCCAAGGCTTCGATGCGGGTTTGGGCCGCCTCGTAGAGAGAATCGTTGATCCGGACCACGAGATGCGGCGTCGAAACCAGTTGCGCAAAGCAGTCGCTGACCAATGCGGTGACCTCGCCGAGCGGTTCGCGGTCGATCAGTTCGCTCGTGAGTTTGCGCGCGACCGCAACTGCGACGTCGACGGCTTCGGTTTCCATACGGCTCTCGATTCCGGAGAAGCGGGCGGCAATGCCCTTGATGGCCACGCCGATCGCCTCGAGCGCCAGCGCGGCGCGGCGGTCGCTTTCGACCTTGGCTTCACGCAAGGCTGCATCATAGCCGTCGCGGTAGGCGCGGGCTTCGGCGGCGGCAATCGTCTGGGCGACTTCCGCAGGCGTAGCGGGGCGCTCGCGCCGGTCGGGCGCCGAGAAATCCATGTCGAACAGGAATTTTGCGGGGGCGGCCATCAGTACACCAGCTCGTCGTCGGCGCGGTTCTTGGTCAGCGTGATCTCGCCCTTGGCCGCGAGATCCTTGGCCAGGTTCACCATCAGCGCCTGCGCTTCGTCGACATCTCGCAGCCGCACCGGCCCCATCGCGGCCATGTCGTCGAGCAGCATCTTGCCGGCACGCGACGACATGTTGCCGAGGAAGAAGGCGCGAACCTCTTCATTGGCGCTCTTCAGCGCAATGCCGAGCTTGTCCTTGTCGACGTTGCGCATCAGCGTCTGGGCTGATCCGGAATCCAGCTTGATCAGATCGTCGAAGGTGAACATCAGCGCCTTGATGCGCTCTGCGGATTCCCGGTTGTCTTCTTCGAGCGAGGTAATGAACCGGGTTTCGGTCTGGCGGTCGAAGCTGTTGAAGATCTCGGCCATGACCTCATGCGCATCGCGCCGCCTAGTCTGCGAAAGGTTCGACATGAATTCGACGCGCAGCGTCTGCTCGACCCGTTCGATCACTTCCTTCTGCACCGCCTCCATTTTCAGCATGCGGTTGACGACGTCGAGCGCCATATCCTCGGGCAGGATCGCGAGTACCCGCGCCGAATGCTCGGGCTTGAGCTTGGAGAGCACGACCGCAATGGTCTGCGGATATTCGTTCTTGAGATAGTTGGCGAGCACCTCTTCCTGTACGTTGGAGAGCTTCTCCCACATGTTGCGGCCCGCCGGCCCGCGGATCTCGTCCATGATGCCAACGACGCGCTCCGGCGGCAGATATTGCTGCAACAGCCGTTCGGTGGCGTCGAAATTTCCCATCAGGGCGCCCGACGCCGACATCCGCGACACGAATTCGAGGAGCATGTCCTCGACCACGTCGGCCTCCACTGTGCCGAGCGTCGACATGTGGATCGACAATTCGCGCACTTCGTCGTCGTCGAGCAGCGACCAGACTTTGCCGCCATATTGTTCGCCCAGCGCCAGCATCAGGATGGCCGCGCGCTTCCCGCCCGCAAGCGGCGCGGCCTTGGTGCGATTGCCCTGGCGCGCCGCCAGCGAGGAAATCACGCTGGTGATGTCGTTGGCGTTAACGTTTTGGGGCACGGCCATCTCGGATCACGCGGCGGGTTCGGAGAGCCATTGACGAATGATGGCTGCGGTTTCGTTGGGGTTGCGTTCGGCCAGTTCGCCGACGCGATGAACGGATTGGGCATGGACCTGACCCTGCACCTGGGCCACGTCGATGAGCTGCGCGGTGTTGTTGATGCCGGGGACGAGGTTCTGCCCGCCGCCGGCCGCGGCCGCTTGCGGGCCGCTGCTGTCTGCGATGGCCGGCAACGTTGCTCCCGCGGCCGCAGGAGCTGC
>NZ_JBAVCF010000505.1:0-6238 GCF_049586575.1 Bradyrhizobium sp. | reverse complement strand
ATAGTGGGCCGCCGAAGCTTCAGCGAAGGTGGCAAGCGGGGCATCCAGTATTTCGAGAGCTATTCGGGTCAATGGCGGGCGCTGGTACTTACTGGATCGTCCGCCTTCGCGGACGATGACGGAGCGTAAAATGACAGGTGAACTCACCGGCAGGGTCGCGATCGTGACCGGCTCCGGTCGCAATATTGGCCGCGCGATCGCGCTTTCGCTCGCTGAGGGCGGCGCATCCGTTCTCGTCAACGCGCGCGGCAACCGCGACGAGGTCGAAGCGGTGGTGCGTGAAATCGAGGGCAGGGGTGGAAAGGCGCTTGCCCATGTCGGCGATATTGCCGATGCCAACGCCGTGCAGGTGATGGTCGATCTGGCGGCGAAGCAGTTCGGCCGCATCGACATTCTCGTGAACAACGCGGCGTTGCGGCGCGAGAAGCCGTTTGCGGAGATGACCTATGCCGACTGGCGCGAGGTGATGAACGTTATCCTCGACGGCACATTCCACTGTGTGAAGGCGTGCCTGCCGCACCTGAAGAAGAGCGGGGCGGGGACCATCGTCAATATCGGTGGCCTGAGCGCGCATACCGGCGCCAGCGACCGCGCCCACGTCGTCACCGCGAAGGCCGGGATCATCGGCTTTACCCGCGCGCTCGCCCATGACCTCGCGCCGGACGGCATTACCGTCAATTGCGTCGTGCCCGGCATCATCGGCACGCCACGGCCGAGGAACACGCCGGAACCGGCACACCATCTGATCCACCGGACGATCACCGGCGAGCGTGGCAAGCCGGAAGACGTCGCGGCCGCTGTGCGTTTCCTGTGCAGTCCCGCCGCGCGCTACATCAACGGCCAGGCGATTCATGCCAATGGTGGAGCTTATCTGGGCGGGTAATCCCGTCCATCTGCCCACCTTTTTGCGTATGAGTGTCCCGATTCTGACACTGGCAGACTCGGGTTTTGGTGCTAATCATATTGAGCATGAACCAGCACGCCAAAATCGAGGCTCCGGCCGCACGCGCCAAGGTCGCGATCCGGCATTCGACTTGCCCGCACGATTGCCCGTCGGCATGCGCCCTCGATGTCGAGGTGATCGATGGTTCTTCGATCGGCCGGGTTCGCGGTTCGAAGCTGCAGACCTACACGGCAGGGGTGGTCTGCGCCAAGGTTGCCCGCTACGCCGAGCGCATCCATCATCCCGATCGGCTGACCTATCCGATGTTCCGCGTCGGAGGGAAAGGATCCGGCAAGTTCGCGCGGATTTCCTGGGACGATGCCCTCGATGAAATCGCCGGCCGCTTCAACGCCGCCGAGCGCGAGTTCGGCGCGGAATCGGTCTGGCCTTATTACTATGCCGGCACCATGGGATTGGTGATGCGCGATGGCATCAACCGCCTCGCCCATGTGAAGAAATATTCGCGCTTCTATTCCACGATCTGCTCGACCATTGCGCGCGTCGGCTTTACCGCGGGCACCGGCAAGATCGCCGGCGTCGATCCGCGCGAGATGGGCGTCTCCGACCTTATCGTGATCTGGGGCACCAACGCGGTGAACACCCAGGTCAACGTGATGACGCATGCGATGCGCGCGCGGAAAGAACGTGGCGCGAAGATCGCGGTCGTCGACGTCTACAACAACGAGACGATGAAGCAGGCCGACGTCAAGATACTGGTGCGGCCGGGCACCGACGGCGCATTCGCCTGCGGTGTCATGCACGTGCTGTTCCGCGAAGGTTTTGCCGACCGCGACTATATGGATCGCTACACCGATTGCCCCGGCGAACTGGAAGCGCATCTGAAGACCCGCACCCCCGAATGGGCATCGGCGATTTGCGGCGTGCCGGTCGAAGAGATCGAGGCCTTCGCGCGCATGGTCGGCCGGACCAAGCGGAGCTTTTTCCGTCTCGGCTATGGCTTTACCCGCAGCCGTAACGGCGCGGCCCAGATGCATGCGGCACTGTGCATTCCCGCGGTGACCGGCGCCTGGCAGCACGAAGGCGGCGGCGCGTTCTTTAACAATGCGGCACTCTGGAAATTCGACAAGTCCATCATCGAGGGCGATGACGCGATCGATCCCAATGCGCGGCGGCTCGACCAATCCAAGGTCGGGCGAATTCTCACCGGCGATCCCGTAGCGCTTCACAACGGACCTCCGGTCAAGGCGATGCTGATCCAGAATACCAATCCGATGACGGTGGCGCCGGAGCAGGCGCTGGTGCGCCGCGGCTTCGCGCGCAAGGATCTGTTTGTCGCGGTGCACGAGCAGTTCATGACCGAGACAGCGCAGATGGCCGATGTCGTGCTGCCGGCCACCATGTTCATGGAGCATGACGATCTCTATTACGGCGGCGGCCACCAGCACATCTCGGTCGGCGCCAAGCTGATCGAACCGCCCGGCGAATGCCGCTCCAACCATCAGGTTCTGCAGGGGCTCGCGACGCGGCTGAAGATTTCTCACCCCGGTTTCGAGATGTCGCCGCGCGAACTGATCGACGCGACCTTGCGCAAGAGCGGCCATGGCGGCATCGCCGGGCTCGAGGCGGATATCTGGCGCGATCTCCAGCCGGATTTCCGCACCTCGCACTATCTCGACGGTTTTGCGCATAAGGACGGCAAATTCCACTTCAAGGCGGATTGGGCCCATGTTCCCGTCAGCAATGCCGGCATGATGGGCGCGTGGGACCAGATGCCGTCGCTACCCGATCATTGGACCGTGATCGAGGAAGCGGACGAGGCGCATCCGTTTCGCCTGGCGACCAGCCCCTCGCGCAGCTTCCTCAATACGACCTTCAACGAGACGCTGTCGTCGCAGGCGCGCGAGGGCGCGCCCGGCGTGATGATCCATCCCGACGACGCCTTGAGGCTCGGGATCGCCGATGGCGACGCCGTTACGCTCGGCAATCTGCGCGGCGAGACCACGCTGACGGCGAAACATTTCGACGGGGTGCGCCGCGGCGTGCTGATCGCCGAATCCGTGCATCCCAACAAGGCCCATATCGGCGGGCGCGGCATCAACATGCTCACCGGCGCCGAGGCCGTGGCTCCGGTCGGCGGCGCGGCCTTCCACGACAACAAGGTCTGGATCAGGAAGGCCGAGCCTTCGATTCCGACGCCGTAGACATATTTCGAAAAGACATTCTAAAGTCCTAGCCGTCATTGCCAGGAGCAATGCAACGAAGCAATCCAGTTTTCTTTCGAGGTTGCTGGATTGCTTCGCGGGCACTCGCAATGACGGGAGGATGCAACCATGACTGACACCACTACCGTTCTCATCGAGAAGCGCGCCAAAGCGCTCTGGATCACCGTCAACCGGCCGGAGAAGCGCAACGCCATCAATGCCGATGTCATCGCCGGCATCGCGCGCGGTTATCGCGCCGCCCACGATGATCCGGAGGTTCGCGTCATCGTGCTGACCGGGGCGGGCGAGAAAGCATTCTGCGCCGGCGCCGACTTGCAGAATACCGGCGGCGCGTTCGCCGCGGATTTTTCCAGGCCCAATGTCGACTACGCCGATCTGCTGCGGCTGTCGCAGAACGCGACCAAGCCCGCGATCGCGCGCGTCAATGGCGTCTGCATGGCCGGCGGCATGGGGCTGTTGTGCATGACCGACATGGCGGTCGCCTCCGATCACGCGATCTTCGGATTGCCGGAGGTCAAGGTCGGCGTATTTCCGATGCAGGTGTTGAGCCTGTTGCAGTCGATCGCCCCGCGGCGACTGATTCATGAGTGGGCGATCACCGGCGAGCCGTTCGATGCGCGAGCGGCGCAGGCGGCAGGACTGTTGAACTACGTCGTGCCGGTGGCCGAACTCGACGCCAAGGTCGATTGGCTGGCCGGCCGCATCACCGACAAGTCGCCGACCGCGATCCGGCGCGGCAAATATGCGATGCGCGCCATCGCCTCGATGTCGTTCGACGAGGCCATCGCCTATACCGAAAGCCAGATCGCGATCCTCGCCATGACCGAAGACGCCAGGGAGGGACTCAAGGCGTTTGCCGAAAAGCGCAAGCCTTCCTGGCCGGGGAAGTAGGCTTCCAGTGTCGTCGCTGCATTCGCAGGGACGACTTTTGAGGGGCGCGTGCGCCTTCCTCGAATCCCTTGGTCGCGACCTCATTCATACCCCGATGCCCGATAGACCTCGCGTCCGCCGACCCAGGTCGACAGCGCTCTCATGTCGCGGATCGTCTCCGGCCTTGCGGTGAGGAAATCGTCGGTCAGCACCGCGAAGTCGGCGAGCTTGCCGGGCTCGATCGATCCGCGCGTCTTTTCTTCGCCGATCAGTTTCGCGTAGTTGATGGTGACGAGCTTGAGCAGCAGCGGCCGCGAGGCGATCTTCTGGTCCGCGCCATAGACGCCATCCGAAATCGTGTCGCGGCTTGCCATGTGGTACAGATTCCAGAATGGATTGAAGGGGACCACCGGGCTATCGGTGCCGCCGGCAACGAGCAGGCCCGCATCGAGATAGGTCTTGACCGGTGTCACTTCGCTCGCGGTTTCCCAGCCCCAGTATTTCTTCAGCACCGGTGCTGCCAGATAAAGGTGATCCTGCGCGGACACCGCAATATCGAGCGCCTTCAGACGCGCGACCTGTTCCGGCCGAGAGACGAAGGCGTGCTCGACCGACCAGCGCTTGCCCTTGATCGATGCGTCCTTGTCGGCCGCCGCGTAGGCGTCGAGAACTTCATCGAGCGCGGCGTCGCCAACGGCATGGGTGATGACATGCCAGCCGTCGCGATTCAGCTCGCGCACGACCTCGGTGTAGGCCGCCGGCGGCGACACGGTGAGGCCGGTAAACGTTCCACCTTTGCCATAGGGCTCAAGGTAAGGCTTTGAAAGATGGCCGCCCTCGAATCCGCCATCGACGAGCAGCTTGACGCCGTCGACCTTGACCCAGTCACTGCCTTCGCCCTGATGCGTTCCCCAGGCTTGGATCGCCTTGCGCGCGGCCTCCGCCGAACGCAAGGAGAAACCCGGCATGTAGACCGTCCAGCGCAGCGTCAGCTTTCCGTCCGCCTCCGCCTGCTTCATCAGATGGTAGGCCTGGATCATGTCGCCCTTGTAGGCGCCGGGAATGCGAAGCGCGGTCATGCCATAGGGGGCGACGGCCTTCTGCGTTGCCAGGATGTCGTCCATACTCACCGGCTTCGGGTGCGGCAGAGTAACCATCGACCTCGCTTCGTCGACCAGTTCTCCGGTCAGTTCGCCGGCGCTGTTGTGCCCGATCTGTCCGCCGTTCGGCGGCGGCGTGTCCTTGCCGATGTTCCATTTCTTCAACGCGGCGATGTTGAGGATGTATTCGTGGCCGCCGCGCACCAGCACGACAGGCTTGCCCGGTGCAGCCTGTTCGATCTCCTCGGCTGTTGGCAGGCGCTGTTCTTTCAATTGCGCCTCGTGCCAGTCCGAGTTGGAGACGATCACGGAGTCCGCAGGCGCTGCGGCAGCGGCGTTGGCGACCGTCGTCAGCAACTCGCCAACGGAACGCACATGACTGAGATCGACGCCGGAGCCTCCGCCTTCGTTGTGGAAGTGGTCATCGGTGATGCCCGGCGAGACGAAGCGGCCCTTGAGGTCAATCACCCTGGTCTGCGGGCCGACGTAGCGACGCACGTCGCTGTCGGTCCCGGCCGCCGTGAAGCGATCGCCCGTAACCGCAAAGCCCTGCACGACGCGATCGCTTTCATCGGCCGTGAAAACCTTGCCGTTGACGAACACGATATCGGCGGGCGTTGGCGTTTGGGCCGACGCGGCGTTTGTGGCGGCGACAAAGGCCGCGGCGATCACAAGGGCGGTTCGAGGTTTCATTGGCAATCCCCTTTATTGTCGAACGCAGAGAGTTGGCGATGGCCGCTCGCCTCTGAACCGATAACAGAAGGGAAGGGGCTTCCAAAGCGGGCGTGGCGCAGTCCTCGCTTTCGTTTTCGCAGAGCAAGCGTCACCGTTCTCGCGGCGCGAAATTGCGCCCGAGCCTGTGCCGGATAGTGTCCCTCGTTGGGTGAGGGCGCAGGGAAAGCCGGGTGCGGGCACGCACCCATAGCCTCGCGTGCAAATGAAAAAAGCACACGAGTTAGTCCACCACAGGTACTGCCGGATCACCCGGCTTTCCCCGCGCAATGGTTTTAACGGTTTCCTTCGCGCTCGCCTCGGAGACCGGGCTTTGTTGCCTCCGTCGCAGGTCACAATGCGAAAGCATCGTCACCAGCTTGATATCAGCGTCGGGAATCAGGCCCACACGACTTCGCCGTCCGCATGAG
>NZ_JBAVCF010000504.1:0-1923 GCF_049586575.1 Bradyrhizobium sp. | reverse complement strand
CTTCTGAACCAAAGCCACACCAGATCAATAGGTTTTGCTAGTGTCCTTTCGATTCCGAAGTTCGAAACGTGGCTGCGCAAAATGCTACGAACTTCGGAATCGAAAGGACACGGGTGGTCCGATTCCGACATTCGCTTCGATGACCGCCTCGCTCTCACGCCTGCTCGCGCCGAATGCGCGGATCATTTCATGTGAAGACGCGCTGCGCATTTTTGGCATGACAAGGAAAACAATATGCCGATGATCGACGCCGACGGCTGCCTGCTCAACGTTTCGGTCGAGGGCCGCGATGGCGGTCCTACCCTGATGCTGTCCAATTCGCTGGGAACCAATCTGCAGATGTGGGAGCCGCAGATGAAGGCGTTCACGCAGCTTTTTCGCGTGATCCGCTATGACCGCCGCGGCCACGGCAAGTCGGGCGTGCCGCCGGGCCCCTACTCCATGGAACGCTTTGGCCGCGACGTGCTGGCGATCCTCGACGACCTCAACATCGAGAAGGTGCATTGGTGCGGACTCTCGATGGGCGGCATGGTCGGACAATGGTTGGGGACAAACGCGCCGGAGCGCATGGGCAAGATCATCCTATCCAACACCACCAGCTATTTTCCCGATCCGACCAACTGGCTGAACCGGATCAAGGCGGTGAAAGACGGCGGCATGGCTGGCCTCGCCGACGCCGTGATCGCAGCCTGGTTCACCGCTGACTTCCGTGAGCGCGAGCCGCAGATCACGCAAAATGTGAAAGCCATGCTGCTTGCGACCCCGCCCGCCGGTTATATCGCTTGCTGCGAAGCCCTCTCCACGCTCGATCAGCGCGCATTATTGCCGAAAATCAAGTCCCCGACGCTGGTGATCGCCGGCCGTCACGACGTATCGACCCCCGTCGCGGCGGCCGAATTCATCCGCAGCCAGATTCCCGGCGCCTCGATGACGATTCTGGATGCGGCCCATATTTCCAACATCGAACAGCAGCACGCGTTCACCGAAGCGGTGGTCGGCTTTCTGACGCAACGGTGAGAGTTTCAATGGACGATCAGAAACGCCGTGACGAAGGCATGGCACAGCGCCGCAAGGTGCCGGCCGCCTATCACGCCGTCAAGGATGCGTCAGCCATTATAGCGGAGCTCGGCCTGCTCACGGGGTAGATCCGATGGCGCCGTTGCCGCCACCGTCTGCGGCTGCGCAGGACGGTCGAACAGCATCACGATGGCGGTGCCGAGCATCATCAGCAATTCGGTTGCATGCAGCCGAAGCGCCTCGGCCTCGCCGACCTGGGACGCCATGATCATGCTCGCAAAGCTGATGACGCTACCGATGCCAAGCGCGATCGCCAGGGCTTCGCTGCCACTGGTCTGCTTGCGAATGAAGCTGATCGCCGCAAGAACGAGGAATAGCGCAAAGAAGGCTACGACGGTCAACCGGCCCAGCGCCAGCAGCCACGCAAAGCGCACCGTGGTCATCGAAGCCAGTTGCAGGTGATCGCTGGCATAGAGCGCCACAGAAACGCTCGGCCGCTCGTAGAGGCCGCGGACCGGCGACATCACGATCGTATGGGCGATGATGGCCCAGTTCGGAATGAAATAGGCGGCGAGCAGTGCACCGCTGAACGAACTGATCCGCCAGTTTGACATGACGCTTTCCCTGTTATTCCCGCAACGTGTGAGGGATTGTTCGGGAAGTAACGCCGTTAAACTGCGAGGGGCAATTTAAACCGTTTATTTACCTTAACCCGGCCGCGCCCGAGGGTGCGGCCGGTTCCGTCACAATCCGGCTGGCTCTAGACCGCGCCCCGCGCCTCGACGTAAAGGACGTAGAGCGAATGCGAACTTGCCATGTACAGGCGGTTCTTCTTCACCCCGCCGAACACGACATTGGGGCAGCGCTCCGGCAAGCGAATGAAACCGATTGCCTTGCCTTCGGAGT
>NZ_JBAVCF010000503.1:0-1675 GCF_049586575.1 Bradyrhizobium sp. | reverse complement strand
GACAGTGCCAGCAATTGCTCGCGCAATTCGCCGCCATCGGCGAGCTTGAAACGACGGACGCAGCCGATCTTGTCGGAGGGTTGGCTGCGCTCGATCGTGCTGGTGGCGACGGCAGGGTGCCAGCGGTCGTGGCCGTTGAAATCGCGCAGCACGTTCCAGACGCGGTCGGTCGGCGCGTTGATGACAGTGCTTTTGACGATTCGCGGCATGTTTCAGCCTCCGAACGCACGCTTGAGCGCGTCGAAGCCGCCCTGGAACACGCCGCCGCCGATGCTGGCGATCAGCTCGGCTTCGCGATCCGGCGCGCAATCGAATTCCGCGGTCCATTCCACGAAGGTCGAGTCGCCGTCGGTCACCGGCGTCAGCCGCAGAGTAGCGACGTAGTTCTCCACGCCCATCGGCGATTCCAGGATCGAATAGGTGCAGAACATCTCGTAGTCGGAGAGGCCGAGCAGCTTCTCGCGAATGCGGTCGCCATTGCGCAAGCGGAAATCCCGCACGCAGCCGATCTTGTCGGCGGGCTCGCCGCCTTCGATACGGCTTTCGCCGATTGCGGGATGCCAGTTCGGCAGGCCATTGAAGTCACGCACCCGCGCCCACACCCGGTCGGAGCGGCCGTTGATCACGCTGGAAACATAAACTCGCGCCATGATCTGCCTCAGGATTTCTTGCGCGACGAACTGCCGCCGGCGGGCGTGTCCGGCGCTGTACCGCCCGACGGCGGTGAGGCGTCAGGGGCCCGCTTCGACGTGGAGTCCCTGATGCCCTGGAGGTCACGGGCCTCGCGGATCAGGCCCTGCATCTTCGAAAGGCTGCCGCCCTCGATGCCGATTTCGGACAGGACCGAGTCGATCAACGGCGCCTGCACGCGGTAGCGCAGCGCCGAATCGATCACCTCGTCGGTGGCGTTGCGCCCGCTGCCGCCGCCCGAGCCGGAGCCATTGAGGCCGTCGACATGGAGGATGCGGATGCCCTCGATCTTCTCCATCGGCTTGACGCTCTCGCGCACGATGCCCTCGACGTGCTCGAGCAGCTTGCGCTTGAACAGCGATTGGCGCGCGCTGTCGGTGAGCACGTTCTCGGCCTCGTTGATGAGCCGCTGCGCTTCGGCTTCGACGGCGGAGCGGATGCGCTGGGCTTCCGACGCTATCCGGGTCTCCTCGGCTTCCTTCTCGGCGATCATCACCTCGATGGTCTTGCGGCGTCGCGCGATCTCGCTGTCGCGCACCGTGATGGCCTTTTCCTGGGCTTCGGAAGCGTGCGCCTTGGCGTTTTCCGCCTCGGCCTGCGCCGCCGAATGTTCGAGAGATTTCTGGTAGAGCGCGATGGCCTTTTCCATCAGCGCGGTCTCGACCACCTTCTCACGATCGACCTCAAGCTTGCGCAGATCCCGCTCGCGCGACACGCGCGCTTCGTCGAGGCCGCGGTCGGAGGCAATGCGGGAGCGTTCGATTTCCTCGCGTGAGGCGATTTCGGCCTCCTGCAGCGCCTGGACGCGGGCGATCTCCAACTGCTCGATCGCGCGCCGCCGCTCCAGCCGTGCGGCTTCCATCACCTGCTCGCGCTCGACGTCGCTCTTTTCGACCTGCTGCTTGGCAAGGATCTCGGCCTGGCGCACCTGCCGGTCGGCGCTGATGCGTTCGGACTTCTTGGAGGAAAGCGCGATGATACGTTC
>NZ_JBAVCF010000502.1:0-6615 GCF_049586575.1 Bradyrhizobium sp. | reverse complement strand
GCGCCAGCCAGGTGGCAAGGCTTGAGTCGCCGCGAAAACTGTCGAGATGCGTGAAAGCCCGGACGTAGGTCTCCTGGACCACGTCCTCGGCCTCGCTGTCGTTGCGCAGGATGCCGCGGGCCAGCCGGTATAGCCTGCGGTTATTGTCCTTGATGATCGCGCGCACGGCCGTCTCGTCGCGCGCGATAGCGCGAGCGATGAGTTCGGCGTCGCCGGCTGGCGCGGTTTTCGGTGCGGTGGCCCTTTGCATGACGGTCTCACCCTCAATCTAGCAGATACCAACCATTGGATGCGGCAAAGCGGCAAAGGTTCCCCGGAATCGTAGGCCAAATTGGTTAACCGGGCAGGGGCTCGGCCGCGATCGCAGCGCCGCCATGGGCATGCGTTTCCAGGGCGTCGAGGAAGCAGCGGACCTTGGCCGGAACGAATTGGCGCGTGGGCAGCAGGGCATGCACGCTGAGAGGCTCGCAGACATGGTCAGTCAGCAGGGGCGTGAGCGAGCCGGCTTCGACAGCGGCGCGGGTGAAACTGGACGTCACCCGCACGACGCCGAGACCGGCCAGCGCCGCCTGAAGCCTGATATGGGCGTTTGAGCTCACCAGTTTCGCTCTCTCCACGGCCAGGTGTTCGGTCTTGCCGCCCGGTGGGGTGACCGCCCAGGCCGTATCGCCGGGGCCGGCGAGCAACGGCAGTTGGCCGAGGTCCTCCAGCGTTCGCGGTTCGCCAAAGCGTTTCCATAGCGACCGCGCGGCGAACAGTCCGCGCTCGAGCGTGAACACCCTGCGGATGACGATGCCCGCGGAGGGCAACGGTGCTTCCAGCATCGCGAAGACGATATCGTAGTTCTCGGCGATCGGGTTGACGATCTCGTGTTCGACGTCGATCCGGATCGTGAGATCCGGATAGCGTTCCATCAATTCGCAAGCGACCGGCCCGGCGTGGTGGGCGCCGAACTCGTAGGGCGATTTGATGCGCAGCGTGCCGGCAACCGCGCCCCTCATCGCGAGCGCCTCGCTTTGCGTATCGTGCAATGCGCTGAACAACGGCTTGACCCGCCGGTAGATCGTGTTGCCTTCGTCCGTCAGTCGCAGATGCCGTGTCGTGCGCTCGATCAACCGCAGCCCGAGATGGCCCTCCAGCCGCTGCACCGCCGCGCTCAGGCTGGATTTGGGATGACCAAGCGCGCGGGTGGTGGCGCTGAAGCCGCCATGCTCGACCACCTGACAAAACAGCTCCCAGTCGCGCCAATCCATGACGGGTATCCAGACGAAAGGCGAAAGCTCGATGCGCTCCGCAGGGATTGTCCATCCAGCTGAACAGTGTGTCCAGACAAATCCCATTCTCCGGCCGGGGCGGTTGACCTAACAATCGGAAAAAGTCCAACCGGGAGGGTGACATGAACGACCACGGAATCTTTCTCTACAATTCCTGGTACGTCGCGGCGTGGAATCACGAGCTGATCGACGGCAAGAAGCTGGCGCGCACCATTCTGGAACGGCCGATCGTGCTTTATCGCGGCGCGAGCGGCAAAGTCGTTGCGCTTGACGATCGCTGCTGCCATCGCGCGGCGCCGCTATCGATGGGGCGCATCGAAGGCGACGACATCCGCTGCATGTATCACGGCATGAAGTTCGCCTCCGACGGCAAGTGCATCCAGATTCCGGGTCAAGACAGTATTCCGGCGAAGCTAGGCGTGCGCAGCTATCCGGTGGTCGAACGCTACAATCTGGTTTTCATCTGGACCGGCGATCCCGAGAAGGCCGACCCGAAGCTGATCCTCGATTATCCGCCGCTCGAGGATCCCAAATGGCGCGGCCTGCCCGGCTACATGCACTACAAGGCCAACTGGCTTTTGATCGTCGATAACCTCAGCGACTTCGCCCACCTCGCCTTCGTGCACACCAACACGCTCGGCGGCTCCGAGGAATATGCCTACAAGACCAAGCCGGTTGCGATCGAGAAACTGGATGACGGTTTTAAGGTCGAGCGCTGGCACATGGGCGCCGAGCCGCCGCCCTACCACAAGAAGGTCATCCCGAACAAAACCGACAAGATCGACCGCCGCAACATCGGCCGCATGATCATTCCCGGGATATTCACGCTCGACACGACGTTTGCCCCGGCAGGCGGGGGCGTCGAGAAGGGCGTAGCCGTTCCCGGCACGCGGCAATACCGCAATGCCCAGTTCATGACGCCGGAAACGCGCAGCTCGACCCACTTCTTCTGGAACTATCTGCACGACTTCGACATCGAAAATCCGAACATTGCATTGTCGCTGCGACACTCGCTCGAAGAAGGTTTCAACGAGGACAAGGACATCATCGAGGCCCAGCAGAAGGTGTTCGACGCCGATCCGAACTATCAGCTTCTCGCCATCGGGGCCGATGCGCCGCTGACCTATTTCCGTTGGCTGTTTGCGCGGAAGATCGAGGCGGAAAAGAACGCCGCCCGCGCGGCCTGAGCCAAGCGAAGCGCGGCTGAAAGAAAAAGCGGCGGCACCGTTTAGGTTGCCGCCGCTTTCGCATTTTGGATGAAGGCGCGCTTACTTCGCCGCCGTCACCATGATCTCGACATTGTATTTCGGATTGGCAAGCTTGACCTCGACGGTGGCGCGCGCCGGCGTATTGCCCGGCGAGACCCAGGCGTCCCACGCCGCGTTCATTTCCGGGAACGTCTTCATGTCGGTGATGTAGATCGTCGTGGTCAAGAGCTTGGATTTGTTGGTGCCGGCCTTCGCCAGATGGCCGTCGATGATCGAAAGAATTTCCTGCGTCTGCTTGGTGACGCTTTCTCCGGCGGTCGTATTGGCGACAATGCCGGCGAGATAGACGGTGTCGCCATGGACGACGGCCTGGCTCATGCGCGGTCCGGTATCGAAACGTTGGATGGTCATGTTGTTCTCCCGTGGCTGATGCCGCGACTTAGCCTGCCAGCGCTTTTACCGCTACTACCTTGTCGCGAGGATCAGGGTTCTGATTTTCACAAGACGGCCTTGGCCGCGGCGCGGCCCGCATTGCGGCCCGAGAACAGGCAGCCGCCGAGAAAAGTACCTTCGAGCGCGCGGTAGCCGTGCATGCCGCCGCCGCCGAAGCCCGCCGCTTCGCCGGCGGCATAGAGTCCGGGCATGATCTTGCCGCTCTGGCCGAAGACGCGCGAATCAAGATCGGTCTCAAAACCGCCGAGCGTCTTGCGGGTCAGGATATTGAGCTTCACTGCGATCAGCGGCCCATGCGCAGGGTCGAGAATCCGGTGTGGCGCGGCGGTTCGGATCAGACGGTCGCCGATATAGCGGCGCGCATTGTGGATGTTGATGATCTGCGTGTCCTTGGCATAGGCATTTGTGATTTCACGATCGCGCGCCTCGATCTGGGCCTTGATGGCCTCGCACTTCAGAAGATCGTTGCCCGAGAGCGCATTCATGGCGTTGACAAGATCGGCGAGATTGTCGCGCACGATGAAGTCCGCGCCATGTTTCTTGAAAGCTTCGACGGGAGCGGGCGCGCCCTTGTTGGTGGCGCGCCGCGCCGTCATCAGCCAGCTCTTGCCCGTGAGATCGGGATTCTGTTCCGAGCCGGATAGCGCGAATTCTTTCTTGATGATGCTCTGGGTCAATACGAACCACGAATAGTCGTGACCCGTTGAGACGATGTATTCCAGCTGGCCGAGCGTGTCGGAGCCGGGAAACAGCGGCGACGGCAGTCGCTTGCCGGTCGCGTCGAACCACATCGAGGATGGCCCCGGCAGGATGCGAATGCCGTGGCGCGGCCAGATCGGCGACCAGTTCCGGATGCCCTCGACGTAGTGCCACATGCGGTCGCGGTTGATCAGCCGCGCGCCGGCGGCTTCCGTAATCCCGATCATCCGTCCGTCGACATGCTCGGGCACGCCGGAGATCATGTTGGCGGGAGCCGGGCCGAGTCGCGCTGGCCAGTTCTGCCGAACCAACTCGTGGTTGCCGCCGATACCGCCGGAGGCGACGATGACGGCCTGCGCGCGCAGCGTGAATTCGCCGATGACTTTGCGCGAGCTGCTTTGGCCCCGCTCGACCGGGTCTGGTTCGAGGATCGCGCCCTGAACGCCGTCGACGCTGTCGTTTTGAAAAGTGAACGCATCGACGCGGTGGCGAAATTTGAACGTCAGCAATCCTGTTTTTTCCGCCTCGCGGGCGCGGCGCTCGAACGGCTCGACGATGCCGGGGCCGGTGCCCCAGGTCACGTGGAACCGGGGTACCGAATTGCCGTGGCCCATGGCATCATAGCCGCCACGCTCCGCCCAGCCGACCACCGGAAAAATACGGTGCCCCATCGCCCGCAGCCAGCTTCGCTTCTCGCCGGCGGCGAAAGCGAGATAGGCCTCCGCCCAGCGCCGCGGCCAGAGGTCTTCGTCGCGGTCGAACCCCGCCGTGCCCATCCAGTCCTGGTGCGCTAGTTCGTAGCTGTCCTTGATGCCAAGCCGGCGCTGCTCGACAGAATCGACCAGAAAAAGCCCGCCAAATGACCAGAACGCCTGTCCGCCAAGGCTTTGCTCGCCTTCCTGATCCACGACAATGACGCGCCTGCCGGCCCCAGCGATTTCGGTCGCGGCGACAAGGCCGGCGAGCCCCGCGCCCACCACGATGACGTCAACTTCGCCTGTCATCGCTTTCCCCCCATAGTCTAATGAAGCCCGCAACTCCCCGGATGGTCAACCGTAAGCCGGACGGTCAAGATGGGCCGCTGGCCGAACTGCACTCGCGAAAGCATTTTGTTCCAGTTTGGGATCGGGCAAGGCAAGTTGGCGGCAGGGTGCAGCGCGCCGGCAACACTCGATGTGAATTTAATTTGAAACGCGGTGCCCATCTGGACAAAATGGCGAACTCGAAACACCCTCACGACGCATCACAACGCCGTCGGATTCAAGTCCGGCAGGTTCAGACCGGGGCCGGACAATGAAATTGATGATGGGGCTGCTCGCTGCGGTTGTTCTGCTGGCGAGCATGGGGGCAAGCCATGCGGTGGTTCGTATCGGCGAGGACCGCGGCGGCCGGATCGGCACCTACGTGGACAAGTACCAGGAAGTGCGTACCTCCGGCGAGATGGTGATCATCGATGGCCTCTGCGCCTCGGCCTGCACCATCGTGCTCGGCGCCATTCCCCATGACAAGATTTGCGTGACGTCTCACGCGGCGCTCGGCTTCCATGCGGCCTGGGACATGGACGACGACGGTCACGCCATCACCAATCCCGAAGCCACCCATATGCTCTATTCGATGTATCCGGCGCCGGTGAAAAAATGGATCAATCAGCGCGGCGGGCTGACCGCGCACATGATCTATCTGCGCGGCAAAGAGCTGACGAGCATGTACCACCCCTGTTACCTCGACGCCCGGGCTTCGACGGCGCATTAATCGCTCTTATTCCCAAGCCCGGATCAGCATCACGTGATTTAGGCCGTGGCTCTCGCGCTTGCGGGGCCCGGCCGCAGGCTTTATCTGAACGGTAGTGGCCCAAACGGCACGTTGTCGGCTGGAGCACTTCAGATAGGTCATGGATGGCGCACCCCCTTTCCACGCCACAGCCGATAACGCGGACGTCCGAGCCCGCGAACCGGTTGGCGCGTGGCGTGGTGTTCGGCGGAGTGGGGCTTGGCGCCGTGCTTCTGCTGGCGGCAGCGATCTTGTGGGTTCGCTACGGAACCGCGGTCTTCTTCGAGATGATCGCGTCCGGCTTCGCCGCGTGCTTCTAAAACAGGATTTGGATGATGGATCGGACCGCCCGCCCGCTCGTCGTGATTGGAGCGTTCGCCGGAAGCCTCGCTCTCGGGCTTGTTCTGATGTTGTGGGTGATGGGCGGCCTGCGCCATGTCACGGCCCCGGCCGCGATCGGCGGGCCGTTCCAGCTGACCGACCAGACCGGCCAGACCGTGACCGAAAAATCCATGCAGGGCCATCCCACCCTGGTTTTCTTCGGCTTCACTCACTGTCCGGACGTCTGTCCGACGACGCTGTTTGAGATGTCTGAAGTGCTGCGGGCGATGGGCAAGGACGCCGAGCGCGTCAACGCCTACTACATTTCGGTCGACCCCGAGCGCGATACCCAGGCCGCGATGAAGGAGTATTTGTCGAGTTTCGATCCGCGGCTGAGAGGTCTAACCGGCAGTTCGGAGGCGATCGCGAAGGTGCTTTCCGAATACCGCGTCTATGCCAAGAAAGTCCCCTTGAAGGACGGCGACTACACCATGGACCACACCGCGCTGATCTATCTGATGGATCGCGACGGCAAATTCGTTTCCCCATTCAACCTCAATCGCAAGCCCGAGGAAGCGGCAACTGACCTCAAGCGTTATCTTTGAAGGCAGGCAATTCCGCCGGGGTCTTCAGACGCCGTTTGCTTCGCCGTGAGAGGAGTCAATCGCGAGCGAATGCTGGAATCGGACCGCGGGATGGGTCTATATGGCCCCGATTTCTCCGAAAAATCGGCGAGCGATGCAGGCCCACCTGACCAGCTTTATCGGACGTAAGCCACCGGGCTCGATGCGGGCGCTGAAACCGTGCCGGCTTGTTTCGGCGCTCGCGTTCGCCCTGACGCTGGCGGGTGGATTGGCTCACGCGCAGAGCACGCCGGCGCCAGGCCAGGC
>NZ_JBAVCF010000501.1:0-3945 GCF_049586575.1 Bradyrhizobium sp. | reverse complement strand
GACCTATATGTTCCTGGCGCTACTGATGTTCGTTTTCGTCATCGATGCCGCCGGGCGGAGGCTTGGCTTCGATGCCCTGTTGCGGCGACATTCTCCCGCCGTGCGCGACGGCAAGGGGTTGATCGGTCGCGTGTTGCAGATCGTGGGCTGAGCTGCCTCAACTCCGCCGCTCGCGCCGCAGGCTGAGCGCCAGGCGACAGAAGGTCATCGCCAGCACCGCGGCGGCCTTGAGGCCGGCCCAAAAATTACCTGAAACCTTGGAGACCCCGCCAATGCGGCGGCACTGACCGACCGGGATTTCCTTAGCCGGCAAACCGGCGGCGGCGACCCGCATCAGCATTTCGAGGTTCCAGCCATAGGTCGCCTCACGCATGCCGAGCTCTCGCAGCGCATCGCGCCGGATGGCGCGAAATGGCGACAGATCGCTGAACCGCATGCCGTACATCATACGGATGAGGAGACCGCCCACACGCCCCGCTGCGATCTGCTGCGGCGCGAGACTCCCCGGTTCCCGCTGGCCTCGGATGCGCGACCCTAGCACGAACACTGCCTGGCCAGCCGCAATCGGTGCAATCAACGCCGGGATGAATTCCGCCGGGTCGCTGCCGTCGCCATCGAGAAAAACGACGATGTCGGTATCTTCACACAAAGCCGCGGTGCCGGCCTGGATAGCGCGCCCGTACCCGCGCCGCGGTTCAACGATGACCCTCGCACCAGCCGCCGTTGCACGCTCCGCGGTTTGGTCCTTGGACGCGCCGTCGACGACGATGACGTCCGTGACGCCATGCCCGCGGACGGACGCGACGACGGGGCCGATCGCGTCCTCCTCGTCGAGACAGGGAATAATGGCGGCGACAACCGGCGCCGAACGCATCGGTTCAAGATTCGAAAAAGCCTGCGTCACAGGCTCCAGCATAGCCCGCAATTGGCGCACGTCGCAGGCGGCTTATCGGACAACAGTGCACCGCGAAATGCGCGGTATTCGGGTCCGTTCCAGATGTCTTGCAGGCTTTGTTTGGTCGCGTCGCCCAAGGTGTAGTTTTCATAACCGTGCATCGCGAACGGAGCGATGCAGCATGGCAGGGCGCGGCCGTTGGCCGTGATGTACATCAGCGACCACGGTCGCCGGCACAACGACCAGGGCGAGTCACCATCGGCCTTCTGCAGGCTGAGACCGGGCTCCGACGCCGCACCCGAAGCATTAAAGGCAATTCCGAGCGAGCGGGCCAGGTCCTCGGCTTCCTTCAAGTAACCTGCCTCATCGCGGGTCATGCGTTCGAACAGCGCCTGATCCGGCCGGGCGAAGCCAACTGTCGCCCGATCGAAATACACCAGCCGCTGCAGATAAATTTCCTTGATGCCGAGATCGGCCGCCACTTTCACGAAGGCTGGCAAATCGGCAATCGTCTCTTTTAGACCGATCAGCCACAGCGACACCAGCGGCCGATCGATACCTTCGCGGTCCTGCAGGTCGCGAAATGCTCGCACGTTGTGGAGAATCCGGTTGAAATAGTCCGCGCCGCGTATCGCCTTGAAGGACTCGCGGTTGGACGCGTCGAGCGATACGCGCAATTCATCGAGCCCCGCGTCGATCAGGGCACGGCCGTTGCGCGCGTTGAGCACCGTGCCGTTGGTGTTGAACAGCACATAGACACCGCGCTCCTTGAGATACTCCACCATGCGCGGCAGGGACTTCATCAGCATCGGCTCACCGACACCGTGCAGCACAGCGCGGGCGAGATCCGGCACTTGCTCGACGAGGCGCGTGAACAAGTCCCAGCTTAGGTCGGCAGGCGGTTCAAGCTCCTCATAGGTGCGCGGGCAGGTCGTACACAGCAGATTGCAGCGGTTGGTCACCTCCAGATAGAGGCAGACCGGCGGATGTAACGCCTCGTCAGTCCGTGCCTCCGGCACAGCCTCGTAATAGTGGCTCGGATGGACACCAGCGGATGAGATCATGTCATTGCACCGTCAACGGCCGCTTCTGCCGCCTGGACCAAGCCGACCAAGCCCAACACGACAGCGCGCTCCCGAACAGCACGGATTTGACGATCAGCGTCGCGTGGGCATTCGATGTCGTCGCCGCAGTGAGCAACAAGGCTCCAACCGACATCGCCCAAGTAGGTGCCAAAGTGGGCGCCCATATGGGCACATTTCTCAAAAGCGCTCCAAACGGAACCAAGATCACGTAATACCACGGGTATTCTGGCGATAACAGCAGTAAGGCAGCAAGGAACAGCACATTGGCGTTGCAGAGGGTTACCGCCGCATTTTGCGTCCGCTGAAATGCCGCGCGCAACGCGAGGTACAGCAATAGTGCGCCGGCCAACAGCACGTAGCACGCGACGTCGTAGCGGCTCGTTCCGAACGCGAGGCGCCACAGCGACAACAGCCAAAAGCCACCGCCCGAGTCTAGCCCCTCCTCGTTCAGATAACCGTGCGTCAGGAAGCCCAGCACACCCCAGCCAACGGATAGATATGGCAGATAACAAAGCGCGACCGCCGCAACGACGATGACGGGAATTTTCCAGTTCCACGGCCGCCAGATGACCGCAAAAGCCGGCGCGGCGAGTGGCTTCGCCAGGCTCGCCAGCGCGACCGCGAACGCGCCGCTTTGTGGTCGTCCGCCTATGGCAGCCCAAAGTCCAACCAGCGTCAGCGCCATCATCAGCGAATCGACATGGCCGCCGTTCGCGATTTCCCAGATCGCCAGCGGATGCCACGCATAAGACACGATGCGCGTGAGCGGCTGCTGCATGCGGCGCAGCATCAACAGCATCACGAACACGCTCAGCGCTTCGCAGGTGAGCATGGCGAGCCGCATGACGAGGGTGCTCGCGCCAAACCGCGTTGCCACAAGAAAGAAAAATTCGGCGACCGGCGGGTAGATGGTCACCGCATAGTTGGCGCGGTTGATGTTCGGATAGATCGCGGCATCGCGAAGCTGCGCGAGCGCAGGATCGGCAGGAACGTAGCGATAGGGATTTATGCCGGCCGCCTGCACGGTGCCATCCCACACATAGCGATAGACGTCGGATGACAGGAATGGATGGAACGACAGGGCATAGACGCGAAGCACGACCGCGAGCCCTAGAATAAACACGAGAGCCTTCCGTCCCTCGATCCGGTCTGCCAGCACGGTTGCGGCGTAGGTCAACGCGGCCGTGACCACGGCGATGGCCGTAAATGCCTTGTCGCCGCCGATCCGTTGCGCAAACGGTGTCGCCGCGACCAAGGCCGCGATGAGCGTCCCGGCCGCGATGAGTTGGTTGAAAGCCGCGCTGCTTGAGGCCGGCGAATGTAGCGGACATGCCGACGCGACGGGATGCGGCAAACTCACCGAATAGCCTCCGGCACCGTTGCCAAGAGCGCTCGCGTCGCAGTAGCCGGACCGCCGCCATGGAAGCGGCCTGGCCGGCCGGCCAACTCGTCCCGCAGCCAGCGGTAGGATTCGCTGTCGTCAACGTCATACCATTCGGGCAGTAAGGCGCTTTCGAGTGCCGCCCCCTGCGCGCGCTGCAGCGTGGTACGCGCTACGCTGGCCGTGCCCCACGAAATGTCGGTGAAAACAGCGCGGTGGGGATGCTTGAGTCCGATCAGATAATAGCCACCGTCGGCGGCTGGGCCGAGCACAAGGCGATCGCCGGGCATGCGCAGCCTTTCGATGGCTTTTATGAGAAACCGTGTCGGTAACGTCGGACTGTCGCCGTTGACGAGAATGACGCAGTCGTGTGGCGTGGCGAGCAGGTCCTGTGTCGCGCCGAACAGTACATTGCCCAGGTCGGCGTTAGCCTGCAGTACAAGACCGAACGATGGCGGAAACAAACGCCGGAAGTCGTCCTCTGTGCCCGCCGGCGCGTAAACGCCGTAGCCGCGCCGCCCCATCTGCTCGGGAACGGCCTCAATCGCGGCAGCAACGTCGCGCAGGAAGCAGCTCGCGAGTTG
>NZ_JBAVCF010000500.1:0-4253 GCF_049586575.1 Bradyrhizobium sp. | reverse complement strand
CGAAGCCTTCGAATTCTCCGCGCAGTCGTTCGATCTCGCCGAACGCCTGCAGACCATGATCTTCCTGATGCTCGACCTCGACATCGGCATGAACCACCGGCTGTGCCGCCCGCTGAAGTGGGACGAGACCCGCCAATATGACCGCGGCAAGGTGATGACGGCCGAAATGCTCGACGACGGCCGCGACTTCGGCCGTTACCTCGACGTCGACGGCGACGGCATTCCCTACCGCACCTATCCGGGCACCCACCCGACCAAAGGCTCCTTCTTCACCCGCGGCACCTCGCGCGACCGCTATGCGCGCTATTCGGAAGATGGCGCGGTCTACGCCGACAACATGCAGCGTCTGGTCCGCAAGTTCGAGACCGCGCAGGACATGGTGCCGCGGCCGTTGCAGGCCAACGCGGCGAAGCCGACCAAATACGGCGTGATCTATTTCGGCTCGACAGCGCCGGCGATGGACGAGGCGATCCAGCTCCTGGAAGCGCACGGCCACATGCTTGACCGCCTGCGCATTCGCGCCTTCCCGTTCCATTCGTCGGTCGCAAGCTTCGTCGCCGACCACGATTTCGTGTACGTGGTCGAGCAGAACCGCGACGCCCAGCTTCGTTCGCTGATCGTCAACGAAAACGGTATCGATCCGGTACGGCTGGTGCCGATACGCCATTACGACGGTACGCCGATCACAGCGCGTTTCATCGCAAACGCGATCGGCGAACATCAGGATCAGCTCAAGCTGACTCCGCTGCGCAAGGTGAAGTCATGACCTTTATCGCGAAACCGAAATTCCATCACCCGGGGCTGACCAAAAACAGTCTCGGCTACACCCACCGCGATTACGAGGGCAAGATCTCGACGCTATGCGCCGGCTGCGGCCACGACTCCATCACCGCATCGATCATCGAGGCCTGCTATGAGCTGTCGATCGAGCCGCATCGCGTCGCCAAGATTTCGGGCATCGGCTGCTCGTCGAAAACTCCCGACTACTTCCTCGGCAACTCGCACGGCTTCAATTCCGTGCATGGCCGCATGCCTTCCGTTTTGACCGGCGCTAATCTCGCCAACCGCGACCTCATCTATCTTGGCGTCTCCGGCGACGGCGATTCCGCTTCCATCGGCTTTGGCCAGTTCGCGCATTCGATCCGGCGCGGCGTCAACATGACCTATATCGTCGAGAATAACGGCGTCTACGGCCTCACCAAGGGCCAGTTCTCGGCCACCGCCGATCGCGGCTCGAAATCGAAGAAGGGCGTGACCAACACCGATAGCCCGGTCGATCTCGTGGCAATTGCGCTTCAGTTGGGGGCGAGCTTCGTGGCACGCAGCTTCTCCGGCGACAAGACCCAGCTGGTTCCGCTGATCGCAGCGGCGATCGAACACAAGGGCTCGGCCTTCATCGACGTCATCAGCCCGTGCATCGCCTTCAACAACCATGCCGGCTCGACCAAGAGCTTCGATTACGTGCGCGAGCACAATGATGCGGTGAATCGGCTGGACGTGCTGACCGGCCGCGAGCCGATCTCGGTCGATTACGCGCCAGGCACGGTGCAGGTGGTCGAACAGCACGACGGCAGCAAGATTGCGCTGCGCAAGATCGACGCCGATTACGATGCGCATGATCGCGTCGGCGCGATGGCGTTCTTGCAGAAGCACGCCGCCAAGGGCCAGATCGTCACCGGGCTGCTTTACGTCGATCCGGATTCGGAAGACCTGCACAGCCACCTCAACACGGTGGAGCAGCCGCTCAACCGGCTCGAGGCCGATGTTCTCTGCCCGGGCTCCGCCGCGCTGGAAAAGATCAACGCTGGCTTGCGCTGAGGGGACCGGCCACTCGAGCGCAGGACCACGTTCGATCGTCATCATCCGCACAAGCGGATGATCCGGTATCCCAGAGACAGTCGAGTGCGATTGAGACGTCGCGGCGTACTGGATACCCCGCTTTTGCGGGGTATGACGTCCAAGAACATGATAGCCCCTTTCGCTTTCGCTCCTCGCAACGACAGCGCTCACGTTACCCGGCGCACATAGCTCGCATTGAGGTCTTTCACCGTTCGCGCGCCGCACTGCTGCATGGCAGCCCGGGTTTCAGTGCGCACGAGTTCCAGCACGCGCTCGACGCCTTCCTGACCGAACGCGCCCAGCCCCCAGAGATAGGGGCGGCCGACACCGACCGCCTGCGCTCCCATGGCGAGCGCCTTGACCGCATCGGTACCGCGGCGGAATCCGCTGTCCACGATCACGGGGATGCGCCCCTTCACCGCCGCGAGGATTTCCGGCAGCGCGTCGATGGTCGAGCGGCCATTGTCCTCGCCGCGCCCGCCATGGTTGGAAACCAGAATGCCGTCGAGGCCGTTCTGCACGGCGAGTTCTGCGTCCGCAGCCGTGACGACGCCCTTGAGAATGATTTTCATCCTGGTCACGTCGCGCATGCGCTTGACGGTGTCCCAATCGAGATTGGAGGATTCGCCGCCACCCTTGATGCCGGAGAGATCGATGCCGTCGTAGTTGTGCCGCCGCAGAGCCCGCGAGGCGAAGCTGGAGCGATCATGACATCCCGAACATTCGCGGGTGTCGGATTTCATCAACCGGAATAATGTCTCCTGATTGCGCCCGGCTATACGGTCAACCGTCACCGCCAGAACCGGGCAGCCGGCGCCATCGGCCCGCTTGATCAGCGCCTTCGCGACCTCGAAACTCGGCGAGGCGTACAGCTGGAACCAGACCGGCGCGCCGCGCGCCTTGGTGACGTCGTCGACGGAAAAATTCGACGAGGTCGAGAGAATTTGCAGATGATTGCCGGCACGCGCCGCCTTCGCCACCGCCAGTTCGCCGTCGGGATGAAAGAACTGGTTGGCGCCGGTGGGGCAGACGAAGATCGGCGAGTCGTATTTCGTTCCAAACAATTCGACGCTGATATCGACCTTCGATACGTCGTTGAGACGATGCGGCATCAGCTGGAATTTCTTGAAATCCTCGCGGTTGGCGCGCAGCGTCACTTCGTCGTCAATTCCTGAGGCCATATAGCCGAAATGGGCCGGTGGCACGTTCTGGCGGGCGACCGGCTCGAAATCGAACACGTTGATCGCCTCTTTCGGAGCTTTGATGAGATCGACGCTGCCGGGAGGCGCCCAGATCATCGGATCGGGCAGCCTCGACGGAGCCTCCATGCCGTTCGCGGCGAACGCGCCCGATGCCAGCAGGGGCGATGCCGCGCAATATTGCAAAAACCGGCGGCGGCTGGCGGCGCTGATATCGTCTCGCAGCATGTAAGTATCCTCCCCTGCACTTATTTTTATCAAGGTACGATAGCAGCGGCAGATGCGGCTCGGAAGGCTCCGCCTGTGACAGCCCAGACCTGCACCACGACATGCTGGCGGCGGCGCCAGGCCAGAAAAATTGATCAGACAACAGGGCTTAAAAGCGGCATTTCGGCGGATCGAACTCTCAGCCGGGACGTTATCACGCGTGAGATCACCCATAATCCGGTCACCGAAGCAGCCTAAGGATTGTTGATGGCAGTACCTCTGGTTAATGTCCGGTCTGCTGCCAAATCCCTATCCGCTCGAACCGAAACAGGACATCATGAATCCGGTCAAAGCACTCGAAAACCACGGCCAGGCAGTCTGGCTGGATTTCCTGGCACGCGGCTTCGTCGCCAAGGGCGACCTGAAAAAGCTGATCGATACCGACGGCGTCAAGGGCGTGACGTCCAACCCGTCGATCTTCGAGAAAGCGATCGGCAGTTCGGATGAATACGACGCTCCCATTGGGCGCGCTTTGCAAAAAGGTGATCGTCCCGTCGCGGCTCTGTTCGAGCACCTCGCCGTCGAAGACATCCAGCACGCCGCCGACGTGCTGCGGCCGGTCTATGATGAGTTGAAAGGCCATGACGGCTTCGTCAGCCTTGAAGTGTCGCCCTATCTGGCGATGGACACCAAGGGAACGATCGCGGAGGCCGAGCATCTCTGGAAGGCCGTCCACCGCAAGAATCTGATGGTGAAAGTGCCGGCGACGCCGGAAGGCCTGCCGGCGATCGAACATCTGATCGGCGAAGGCATCAGCATCAACATCACGCTATTGTTCTCGCAAGAAGTCTATATCGAGGTTGCCAAGGCCTATCTCGCCGGCCTCGAAAAGCTCGCGGCCGATGGGGGCGATCCCTCCCATGTCGCCAGCGTCGCAAGCTTCTTCGTCAGCCGTATCGATACGGCGGTGGACAAGCAGCTCGACGAAGGAATCGCGCGCGCCAACGA
>NZ_JBAVCF010000499.1:0-4075 GCF_049586575.1 Bradyrhizobium sp. | reverse complement strand
GTCCCAGCGCCTGGCGCGCCGGGGCGCGCGACATGAATTCGGTCATGACGGTGAGCGTCACCAGGATGATCGCGCCGATCAGCGCGGTCACGCCGATCAGCACGTGAAATGCAAAGCAGATCGCGAGATAAAACGGCAGCCATGGCAGGTCGAAGAACGCGCCGGGCCCCATGCTGCCGAGAAAGCCGCGCACATTGTCGAGATCGCGGAGCGGCTGAAGACCCTCATTGCGTCCGCCCACGGTCAGCGGCAGCCGGACGACAATATCGAACACCCGGGCATTGAGCGCCTCGTCGAGCGAAGTTCCGACACGGCCGAGGATTCGTCCCCGGATCAGATCGAGAACCCCTTGGGCGACATAAAGTCCGCCCGCCAGGATGATCAGGCCGACCAGGGTCGGAACGCTGCGGCTCGGCAGCACCCGGTCATAGACCTCGAGCATGAACAGCGACCCGGTCAGATAGAGCAGGTTGATCATGCAACTCATAATGCCGACACCGATGAAGGCGGTGCGGCAGGCGTGCAAGGCTTGACCGAGTTCGGATCGCCGGACACCGGGAGCGGCTGCCATCTATCCTGATCTCTTCATTGGGGGTCGCGGCCCAGCAAAAATTGCGATCCGCGGCGCATTATTACCGATTTTCGGAAGCCGCGTCCAATGAAGTCACATTAACGTAAATGCCTTCAACCCAAACGCTTTTTCCTGCGCCGGACGGCCAAAACCGCCCATCTTTTTAAGTCACGGAAGGGCGCCAGAAGTTCAAGGCCGGCCGGCAAAGGCGCGGCCGGCCTGATCCTTCATACTGGCGTCAAAATCGGCCGCCGGTCCGAATCAGCCTCACGATCAGCAGCAGGATGATGGCGCCGATCGCCGAATAGATGATTTCCCCCACGATGCCGCCGCCGATGTGAAAGCCAAGCCTCGGGAAAAGCCAGCTGGCGATGAAAGCGCCGACAATGCCGACAACGATGTCGCCGATGATGCCAAAGCCGGTGCCGCGCACGATCTTGCCGGCCAGCCAGCCGGCGACCAGGCCAACGAACAGAATAATGATAAGGCTTTCGCTTGATAGGTACATAAAACTCCCCCTGGTAATACGCGGCGTGCTCCCCGCGCTGGTTGGAAACCTAGCCATTATTGGCTGATGTGACCATGCCAATTCGAGCGGGTATCCCCGGACGGCGGCGATGATCGCAGGAGCGTCCCGGCCGCCCTAAGCAATGACAGAGACAACACGGCGTTCCACGATGAAAACCTTTATCTCTGAAAACACCTTATGCGAGAGGCAGTTGCGGCGCCTTTTCGTGGAAGTCAGTTGCGCGCTGGAACGCCGCACCGATCCGCAACAGCTTCGCTTCGTCGAACGAGCGGCCGATCAGTTGCAATCCCACGGGAAGGCCCTTGCGGGTAAAGCCCGATGGAATCGCAAGCGACGGCAGGCCGAGATAGTTGATGGGACGTGTGAAGCGCGTCAGCCGCTGGATCACGGCTTCCGCGCCTGGACCGCCACCGACATCGCTTTCGGCAATGGTCGGCGCAGGCACAGGCGAGACCGGCGCGATGACGGCATCGACCCCGGCGGTCGCCGCGTTATGCGCCGCCAGCGCCGGACCGCGCCAGCGCAAGGTTTCGAGGTAGGTAACCCCCGAAATCGCGAGCCCGTTCTGGAGGCGCATCAGCACCTGCGCCCCGTAATCCTGCGGGCGCTCGATCATCCAGCGCTTGTGAAAAGCGGCTGCCTCTACCGCGAGCACCAGCTGCGCGGCGCCCGAGAGCTGGCGCTGGTCGGGCAAATCGACCTGAACGACCTTGGCGCCTTCGCGCTTCAACGTGGCAATCGTCGCATCGAGCACGCTGGCAACTTCCGCGTCGAGATCATCGACATAAAAGGCGCCGGGCACGCCGATCGTGAGACCCTTCATCGCCTCTGCGGTCGCTGCCGCGTAGTCCGGCACCAAGCCAGCGACCGCCGTAGGATCGGCGGGGTCGGCACCCGCCATCAGTCCCAAGAGCACGGCACAATCTTCCGCCGAGCGCGCCAGCGGCCCGACGGTATCGAGCGACTGCGACAACGGCATCGCCCCGGCGCGGCTGACGCGGCCAACGGTCGTCTTCAAGCCGGTCACGCCACAGAAATGCGCCGGCATCCGGATCGAGCCACCGGTATCCGAGCCGAGCGCGGCAAAGGTCAGCCGTGCCGCGACCGCCGAGCCCGATCCCGATGACGAACCGCCGGTGATATGGTCCGGCGCAAACGGGTTATGCACCGGGCCGAAATGGGCGTTGTGGCCGGTCGGGCCATAGGCGAACTCGGCCATCTGCAAGGAGCCGAGGCGGATCGTTCCGGCGTCCTTCAGGCGTTGCACGGCCGTCGACGTCGTCGTGGCGATGAAGTCGCGGCGAATGCGCGAGCCGCAAGTCACGACTCGGCCCTCCTCGTAGTACATGTCCTTGTGCGCGAGCGGCACGCCATGCAACGGCCCGCGGCGGCGACCGTTTGCAAGCGCTGCATCGGCGGCATCGGCCGCCCTCAAGGCCTCATCAGGCTCGATCGCCATGAAGGCGTTCAGATGAGGCTGCCATTTTGCGATCCGGTCGAGACAGGATTGCGTCGCTTCGCGCGACGAAAGGCGCTTCTCCGCGATTGCACTGGCAACCGCCGTCAATGACATCAGGGCCGGTTCGGTACTCATCGGGCTGCCCTTTCGGTTTGAACGAGAGCAAACGTCGAAGGCTCGAGGTCGAAGGGCAGCGTGCCGGCGATCGCCGCAAAACTGTCGAACGCCGGCCCAAGAGAATTGGCGATTCGTGCAGCCACTTCCGTCTCGACCGGGACCCCGGCGGCGCTGGCGATAGCTGTGATTTCCTTTTCCGTGGGTTTTGTCATGCGTTATCTCCCCTTCTTGTTTTCACGCGCAGCTACGGACACTGATCGCCCATTTTATCGGGCGCTGAACAAGCGGACGCAAGCGCATGTTATGGCTTGCACGCCAGCAATGCGGGGATGCGCGGCACTGGCTTTACGAATTGAGGGCCACGGGCGCGGCGTGAGACTGGTTGGCCTGCAGTGAACGCAGCGACTATTTCGTCAGCAGCGCAAAGGCGCCATTCCAGTCGTCGGGTGGCGGGTTCTTCTGATAGTCGAGAATGCGCGCCTCATAGAGCCGGTACAAATAGGCTAACGTGCCGGCCTCGTCGGCGCGCCGGCCGCGCTCGATCGACGCCAGCGCGCCCTTCCAATCGCGACTGCGATAACAGGCCAGCATCTCGATGGTCAGGTTGCGCAACCTCTGAAATTGTGCCGAACGGGCAACTTCCTCACGTCCAGCGATGGCGTAGATGACCTCGGGCTCTTTCTTGCCTTTGACCATGATGAAGTCGAGCTCGAGGATGGCGAACTCGTCTTTCGCCGCGAGCGCGGTCCTGGAGCCCGCGATGATCGGAAACCCGTATTCCTTGGATTGGCCTTCCAGCCGTGACGCCAGATTGACGCTGTCGCCAAGCACCGAATAGTTGAACTTCAGATCCGATCCCATATTGCCGACCACGCCAAGGCCGGTGTTAAGGCCGACGCCGACATTGATCGGAATGAAGGGATGCCCTCCCTCCTTGGACTCTTGCTCGCGCGTCGTGTTGAGCTCCTCGATCTTCTCGAGCATGTCGATGGCGGCGTTGCATGCGTTGATCTCATGCTCCTTGTCATCGAGCGGCGCATTCCAGAACGCCATGATCGCATCGCCCATATATTTGTCGATATAGCCTTTCCTGGCGAGGATGGCATTGGTCAGCGGCGTCAGGAACCGGTTCATCAGCGCGGTCAGGCCCTGCGGGTCGCTCTTGTAGGATTCCGAGATCGTGGTGAAACCGCGGACGTCGGAAAACATGATCGTCATCTCGCGCTCTTCGCCGCCGAGCCGGAGCTTTTCCGGCGATTGCGCAAGCTGCTCGACCAGAACCGGCGACATGTATTGCGCGAACTGACCGCGAACCTGCTTTCGCTGCGCCTGTTCCCGCACGAAGCTTGCGAAAATCAGGGTCAGATAGATCGCGGTCGTCGACAGCAGGGGATAGGTG
>NZ_JBAVCF010000498.1:0-1862 GCF_049586575.1 Bradyrhizobium sp. | reverse complement strand
CGGAGAAGCATTGTAACAGAAACGGAGGCAGCGTTTCAAGCCTTCAGTAAGTCCGTGTTTTTGGAAGGGGAGCTTTCGAGCAAGACCAAGCAATTGATTGCGGTAGCCGTCGCGCACGTTACGCAATGTCCCTAATGTATCACCGGCCACACCAAGGCAGCCCAACGCGCGGGGGCGTCGGCGCAAGAGCTGATGGAAGCAGTGTGGGTCGCGGCGGAGATGAGAGCTGGCGCTGCATTTGCGCATTCGACGGTCATGCTCGATGCACTAAGAGCAACGCAATAGGGTGGGAAACCGACTCAGAACGCGGCGCTACGGTCTATCGGACCAATTCTCCGAAGGAGGCATCGATGAAGAGAATAGCTGTGGTGAAAGGCGTGCCGAGTGCAACCATTCAAGGGATATTCCGGAAGATGGCTGAGCGTTGGAAGCCCAGTATTCGCGTCGCCGGTGTGGTCGAAGAACCGCACGGTTCTCGCGGGCAGAAAATGCAGTGCTGGATATTTGCGTAGCATCACCAGCGGAATCCTCTATCCAATTTTTCAGGATCTCGGCGCTGAATCCGAAGCGTGTCATTTGCAGGGATCGGGCGCCGTGTCGGCAACCGAGGCGATTGAACGGGACATCGCCGCCGGCTGCCATCTCGTCATACTGAGCAGGTTTGGCAAACTCGAAGCGTCGCGAGAGGGCCTCCTCACAGCGTTCACATCGGCAATAGACGCGGGATTACCCATCCTGACGTCGGTATCACCGGCGTTCGAGGCGGCATGGGACGCCTTTGCTTCGCCGCTCTTTGACGTTGTGCCGGCCGAGCTAAACGAGATCGACGCATGGCGTCGGACGATGCTCAACGACCCAGCGGTTCACTAAATTTCTAAGGCCGCGACCGATGTAGCGACGGCCTGGCCCGTTTTTGCGGTGTGATTTCGCAATGGATAGAAAAAGAACTTTTGAGACCGCCCTTGTCTGCGGACCGACGCCGATGACTTCGGCAAGCAAGGTCGTGACCTCGCGCCGCGCTGACGAGACGCCGTGTCGGGCAGGCGATTTTCGAGAGGGCAAGAATCGCGGTCGCGAGCTGATAAAATACCGGCAGGAAAAGATGACAATTACGTCGGTCGACCGGCGTTAGCAGGCGCCGAACGACTGTTATCCAAGACGAAGTATCCGCTCGCATGACGTTTATCGGCACATTGATCGTAAGCCGGGAAGACGGCTTCACGCGCGCAAGCGACGCGGAATATCGACGCTATTGCACCAAGGGCGTTTGCGAACCAGCAAGGTCGGCGCCCGAAATGTCCGCCTGGCCTGCGAGTATGCTTATATACTGCCGAATGGCGTTTTCCTCCACGGTGGAACGCAGCCGCTCAGCGATCTGTTTGTGCACTTTCTGGAAGGGAAATGCTTTTCCCGGGATGCTTCGATCGATTGCCACGATGTGAAAGCCGTAACGTGTTTTGACGAGATCGCGTAAAATTCCAGAGGCTCCGAACTTGAAGAGCACCTTTTCAAATTCCGGCACGGTGTCTCCCCGCTCGATCTGTCCAAGGTTGCCGCCCTGCTGACCCGACGGGCAGTTGGACAATTCGCGCGCCAGCGCCTCGAAGCGCTCCGGCGCAGCCAGCAGTTCGTTCAGCGTGTGCTCGGCGCGTGCTCGCATCTGCGGCACGTTTACCTGCGGCGTAATCTGGAAGAGGATGTGCCGCGCGTGGACGAGGTCGCCACTTTGAAACTCGCGCCGATGGCCCTCGTAGTAGCGTCGGCATTCTTCGTCGTCTGGCGAGGGCGTGACGACCTCCCGCACAAGAAGCGTCTCAATCGCCCCGTCGACTGTTTCCTCCTCCGTTGCCGCCGATCCCAAC
>NZ_JBAVCF010000497.1:0-2059 GCF_049586575.1 Bradyrhizobium sp. | reverse complement strand
GTCTATGCCATGCTCAAGTTGCACCGAATGGGTAAACACGCTCGTGCCAGCTGAGCGGAGCACACCAGCGCATTCGTGACGTCCGCATCGGTCTCAAGCGGATGTCGGCGCCGATAGCCGTCAGGTCCCGGCCCGATATCGCACCGCGGCGAGTTGTGGCTCAATGATCACACCCGAAATGAAATCGCCGGGTTATGCCGCGCCCGATGCCGTTCAGCCACGGTTCCGCCCTCATTGCGGGTCGGGTTTAGGGTGGGGGCACGAGTTGGGGATACAATATGTTTCCCGCCAATGGTGCCAAGGGTTCGTGCGTCGCGATTGAAACGAGTTCTGTTCCTGACTCGGCCTTGGCCGCGCGTGTCCGGGACATCTTTCGATTGCTCGTCGTCGTTCTAGGGGCCGCATCCCTTGCGGCCTGTGCGCAGTCCACGGCGGTCCGAAATTCTCAATTTGAGGGCCCCAGCCGGCACGCGTCGTTGCAACACGATCGAACGGCATCGTCCCTTACCGGCCGGCATGTCGCATCCGAGAAAAAGCATACGCCGTTCGCGCGGCACCACGACGCCCCGCCGACACATATCGCCTCGCAGGGAATTGCCAGCTTCTACACAGAGGGGCAACAGACCGCGAGCGGCGAAAAGTTCGATACGAACGATTTGACCGCCGCTCATCCGACGTTGCCGTTTGGCACCCGGTTGCGGGTGACAAACCTCACGACCGGACGGTCCGTGACCGTACGGGTCAATGACCGCGGTCCGTACGTTCCCGGACGAGTTGTCGATGTCTCACATTCTGCGGCCAACGCGCTCGGGATGGTCGGAAGCGGGATCGCAAAAGTCAAACTCGACGTCGTTCAATAGTTAGCGGTCACGCCTCGGAAAAAGCCATTGGCTGACGCATCGATCAGACAGGCTCATGCGACATTGGCTCGGACGCTCTCCTCCTCCGCAGCAAGCGCATCGAGATCGATGAGCTGCGGATCGTCGGGACTGGGCTCGCCCTGGGAGCCCTCGCTGCCATGAATGTGAATCAGGGTCTGCACACGCCGCGCATTCAGATATTCGACATGTTGATACCGCAGCGCGACCGGCAGCAACGTGTTTGGCAGCTCAACCAGCGCGAACGCCGGGACCCTGCGCACTTCATCACCCTCCCGCCAACGCAGCGTACTGAGCGTGTAAATCAATTGCCGATCGATCTCCTGAGTTGGCATTTGCTCAAGCTCGGCCGTCGCACCGATGGCGATATTCGCGTTGCCCGAGCGCGTGCGCACCGCGGCAGATCGGAGCTGCCAGCAGACCAGGTCCGCAGCCGCGAGCACCTCCCGACGTACCGCATCCACGCTGGTCGAGAACCTGGTCGCCTCCGGCACCAACGCAGCGCTTTTTGTAACGGCGTCGACGAGTGCGGCTGCGCCGGCGCCAAATCCCGGCGCTGCCTGCTCGATTGCCGCAGCCATTTGCTCTATCTGATCGGCCAGCATGTCGCGTTCGCGTTGCGCCTTGGCATCAGCCAATGCGCGCTCGGTTGAGGCGATCTGCTCATCGAATTCCGTCAATTCGGCTCGCAGGGCCTTGGCGCGCTCCTCGACGGCGCGCAGCCTGGTTTCTGCCCGGCCGAGCTTGGCAGCGGTCGCACCGGCCACTGCCAGCCGTTCGGCCACGGCACGTTTTTCTCCAACGACGGTTTCAACGGCACTCACCCGCTCGGCCTGCTTCTGTCGCGCCGCGCGCCGATCCCTGAGCGTGCTTTCGAACCGCTCGACCGGGCTGACTTCCCGCTTGAAAAATGCCATTTTTTATATCCCCGGTGATCGAGATCGTCCCGCCGAATCAACCAGAATCAATATGAGGCGAATCTAGTCGGAAACTTGGATGAGATTGCGGCTCAATTCGGCAACGCCCCGGCGATGCGCGGTCGATGTCGCAGATCGGTCAATCGCGTCGTTTTGACCGTCTGCCGATTACTTCCGGTCATCCCTAATGAACGAACCCGCTCGCGCGGGAGGGGCTGGCGGCGCGGTCGGGGGATCACGTCTGTCACAGTGTAACTGTTTGAA
>NZ_JBAVCF010000496.1:0-2184 GCF_049586575.1 Bradyrhizobium sp. | reverse complement strand
GCACCCCGATCGGCAAGGCCTATCGTGGCGCGCTCAACGCCACCGAAGGCGCAACGCTGCTCGGTCACGCCATCGGCGAGGCGGTTGCGCGCGCCAAGGTCGACCCCAAGGAGGTCGAGGACGTGGTGATGGGCGCGGCGCTGCAGCAGGGCTCGACCGGCGGCAACATCGCCCGGAAAGCGCTGCTTCGCGCTGGCTTGCCGGTCACCGTCGGCGGCACCACGATCGACCGGCAATGCGCCTCGGGCTTGCAGGCGATTGCGCTGGCGGCGCGTTCGGTGATTTTCGATGGCGTCGAGATCGCGGTCGGCGGCGGTGGCGAATCCATCAGCCTGGTGCAGAACGACCACGCCAACAAGTTTCACACCCAGGACCCGGCGTTGCTGAAGATCAAGGGCGAAGTTTACATGCCGATGATCGACACCGCCGAAGTCGTCGCCAAGCGCTACGGCATTTCGCGCGAACGGCAGGATGAATATTCGCTTGAAAGCCAGCGCCGCGTTGCCGCCGCGCAACAGGGCGGCAAGTTCAACGACGAACTGGCGCCGATCACCACCACGATGGGCGTCGCCGACAAGGCGACGGGGGCGATTTCCTTCAAGGAAGTCACCCTGTCGAAGGACGAAGGCCCGCGGCCGGACACCTCCGCCGAAGGCCTCGCGAGCCTGAAGCCGGTGCGCGGCGATGGCTTCACCATCACCGCCGGCAATGCCAGCCAGTTGTCGGACGGCGCGAGCGCCTCGGTGATCATGAGCGACAAGGAAGCGTCCAGGCGCGGGTTGAAGCCGCTCGGCATCTTCCGCGGTTTCGTCGCCGCCGGCTGCGAGCCGGACGAGATGGGGATTGGGCCGGTATTCGCCGTGCCTCGGCTGCTCAAGCGCCATGGCTTGAAGATCGATGACATCGATCTCTGGGAGCTGAACGAAGCGTTCGCGGTGCAGGTGCTGTATTGCCGCGACAAGCTCGGCATCGATCCGGAGAAGATCAACGTCGATGGCGGCGCGATCGCGGTCGGCCATCCCTACGGCATGTCGGGTGCGCGGCTCACCGGCCACGCCCTGATCGAAGGCCGCCGCCGCAAGGCAAAGCTGGCTGTGGTAACGATGTGCGTGGGCGGCGGCATGGGTGCGGCCGGTTTGTTCGAGGTGGTACAGTAACTTTGGTCGTCCCGGACAAGCGAGCGTAAGCGAGCGCGATCCGGGACCCATAGCCACAGGCGTTCGTGTTTGCGAAAGCCGGCTGCCGCAAGTGCCCAAAGCACGGCCGCGGCGTATGGGTCCCGGCTTTCGCCGGGACGACGAAGGGACGGAACGTATCTGAGCTTCACAGGAGGATCCGATGGATCTCGCTTTTACCAAGGAAGAAATGGCGTTCCGCGACGAGGTCCGGGCCTTCTTCAGGGATAACGTGCCGCCGGCGATGCGCCAGAAAATGATCGAGGGACGTCATCTCAGCAAGGACGAGATGGTCACCTGGTGGCGTATCCTGAACAAGAAGGGCTGGGGCGTATCGCACTGGCCGGAGGAATATGGCGGCACGGGCTGGACCTCGGTGCAGCAGTATATCTTCAACGAAGAGCTTCAGGCCCATCCGGCCCCGGCGCCGCTCGCCTTTGGCGTCAGCATGGTGGGTCCTGTCATCTATACCTTCGGCAACGAGGCGCAGAAGAAGCACTATCTGCCGCGCATCGCCAATGTCGACGACTGGTGGTGCCAGGGTTTCTCGGAGCCCGGCTCCGGATCGGACCTGGCGTCGCTGAAGACCAAGGCCGAGCGCAAGGGCGACAAATACGTCATCAACGGCCAGAAGACCTGGACCACGCTCGCCCAGCACGCCGACATGATCTTCAACCTGTGCCGTACCGATCCCTCGGCCAAGAAGCAGTCCGGCATTTCCTTCATTCTGGTGGACATGAAGTCGAAGGGCATCACGGTGCGGCCGATCCAGACCATCGATGGCGGCCACGAGGTCAACGAGGTGTTTTTCGACGACGTCGAGGTGCCCGTTGAAAATCTCGTCGGCGAGGAGAACAAGGGCTGGGACTATGCCAAATTCCTGCTCGGCAATGAGCGCACCGGCATCGCGCGGGTCGGCGTCTCCAAGGAGCGCATCCGCCGCATCAAGGATCTCGCCGCCAAGGTCGAATCCGGCGGCAAGCCGGTGATGCAGGACCAGGGCTTTCGC
>NZ_JBAVCF010000495.1:0-4608 GCF_049586575.1 Bradyrhizobium sp. | reverse complement strand
CCGGTGCCCGCTTCCAGCTGGCACAGAACAGGTCCACCATCGCTCCCATCATCCGCGCAATCTCAGTCCGGCTCGGCGCGTTCTCAAGGCGCGACATCGTCGGCTGCGAGCACAACGGCTCACCACTCTCGGGTGCGCGCCCTATCGCCATCTTGAACACCGGGTCCTGACGTAGCGTCGTGCAGTCGTTGGCGTCCTCGTATCCGGCCGCGATCGCAAACACCCGCAACCGCAGCATCTCCACCAGCGTGTGGTCGATCCGGTTCGGGTCACGGTGGTCGGTCACACACGCCGCCAGTCTTGCCGCGATGCCCAACCGCTGCTCAACACCGCGCAGCAGCAGCACGCCGGCGTTGGATGACAACATGCCACCGTCAAACGCGATGCTCACCTTCTTGCGCGCAACCGCTGGCAAGTCAAAGGGCAGATGGCTATCCTGGTGCATGACGGATGTGGCGCTCCTCGATCGCGCGTTTGATGAGGCTTCAGCACCAGAATCATGCGGTGAATCGCGGCTTCCCGCTACATCCGTCACTCAAAAATCACCGCCGTCATGAATTAAGCGGGCTAGGCCAGTCGTTTTTCATCGACAACAAACCGGGCGCAGGCGGCAACGTCGCCGCGGAAGCGGCGGCCCAGGCGGCTGCGGATGGTTACACGCTCCTGCAGTTTACTCCCTCGAATGCCATCAGCGTATCTCTCCATAAGAAGCTGAACTACGACCCGCTTCGCGATCTCACTCCTGTTGCGGGCGCCGTGCGAGCGCCGCTGGTCATGGAAGTAAATCCCTCCCTCCCGGTGAAGTCAGTTGCCGAGTTCATTGCCTATGCCAAGGCAAACTCGGGCCGCGTCAACTTGGCGTCCGCCGGAATCGGCACCACGCCCCATCTCGCGGGCGAGCTGTTCAAGATGATGGCAGGCATCGACCTGATCCACGTCCCGTACCGTGGCGGTGCACCGGCTTTGATTGATTTGCTGGGCGGACAAGTCCAAGTGCTGTTTGACCCGATCCCTGCCTCCATCGGCTATATCAGGGACGGGAAATTGCGTGCGCTGGGGGTAACAACGGCCGGCCGCTCCGAGGCGCTGCCGAATGTCCCCGCAGTGGCGGATACATTGCCGGGATATGAGGCGAGCAATTGGTGGGGCCTTTGCGCGCCCAAAGGTACCCCGCCTGCGATCACCGATTTGCTGAACAGCGCAGTCAATGCCGCCCTGCTTGATCCGAGTCATCAGAAGCAACTCGCTGATCTGGGTGGAATGCCGCTAAGGGGCTCGGCTGCGGACTTTGGCCGCCTGATCGCCGCGGATACCGAGAAGTGGGCCAAGGTCGTCAAATTCGCGGACATCAAACCAGAGTGACCGATTCCAGGTTGCTCACATTGACTGGAGGGAAACATGTTGAAACTTCCCCGCCGCAATATTCTCCGTCTGGCAGCGGCTGCAACTGCACTCCCGGCTATCTCGCGCTTCGCCTGGGCGCAATCCTATCCGGCACGGCCGGTGCATCTGCTCGTCGGGTTTCCTGCCAGCGGCCTGACCGATATTCTGGCGCGCGTGTTGAGTGAGTCGCTGTCGCAGCACGCCGGTCAGCAATTCGCCGTCGAAGATCTGCCCGGCGCCGGCACCAATGTGGCAACCGAGAAAGTCATACGATCGGCGCCAGACGGGTACACGCTGCTGATGGCCACTTCGTCAAATGCCATCAACGCCAGCCTCTACACCGGGCTGCATTTCGACTTCATCCGCGACACCGCACCGGTCGCCAGCATCGCCCGCACGCCGATGGTGATGACGGTCGCTCCGTCGTTTCCGGCCAAGACCGTCGCCGAATTCATTGCTTACGCCAAGGCCAATCCCGGCAGCATCAACATGGCGACGGCCGGCAAGGGCAGTTCGCTGCATCTGGCCGGCGAACTGTTCATGGCCATGACCGGCGTCAAAATGACGGTCGTGCATTACCGCGAAATCTATATCCCTGACATGCTGGCGGGGCGCATGCAGGTCGTGTTCAGCCCGATCCCGACAATGATCGAGCAGATCAGGGCGGGGAAGCTCCGCGCCCTGGCTGTGACCAGCAGCGCGCCGTCGCCGGCCCTGCCGGGCGTCCCGCCCATCGCCGCGACCGTACCCGGCTTCGACGCCGTCATCTGGAACGGCATGGTGGCGCCGAAGGGCCCGCCGGCGGATGTCGTCGACACGCTCAACCGCGCGGTCACCGCGAGCCTCGCCGAGCCGGGAGTCATGGCCAAGTTCGCCAATCTCGGTAGCGTACCTAAGGCAATGACGCCCGCGGAGTTCGGCAAGTTCGTCGTCGAAGACACCGAGAAATGGGCCAAGGTCATCCGGGCGGCCAACATTACGGTCGGCTAACTGAACGTCCGCTTTGCTTCCACTAGCTGCCGCGGAAGCGGACATCGTCGCCGGTCGAAAAGTGCCAGCACGAGACAAACGGCGATGCAGCAATACTGTTCAATCGATGACAGTCGCATTGTCGAACATCAGCAGTCAGCCACCGATACGGAAGACACTGACGAAGTTGCCGTTGCTGATCGCTAAACGGTCGCCATCCGGCGACAAAGCTATGCCACGCTCGAAATATCGGGTCTTGATCGTCGCGTCTTCGCCAGCCTCGGCAAACGGACTCCAAAGCCGGATCATATGATAACCATCGGGAAAGATCAGGAAGCGTTCGTTCGGAGCCCACAATATCGGAGTGTTCAGCCCGCAATCATCCTGGTTCTCTGAACAATCCGGCCCGTGAGAAAAGGCGGCACGCGATGCGATCTGAGTGCCGTCGCTTAAGCGAAAAATCCGAATTGCTTTTGCCGCAAAATAGGGTGGGCTGGTATCGGCCTCCGCCACGGCCGCCATGCTGCTGTCCGGACTAAGTGCAATAAATGTGGGACGCTGAACCGGAAGTGCCGTGACCGTGATTGGCTGACCTGTCCGTGCATCGACAACAAAGAATTTGCCAGAAGACCAGAACGCAAGCCTGCCGCCATCATCGGAAAGGGCTAACCGGCCAACTTCACTCGGAGCGATCGGCAGCTCTATTGTTGAAAGCTTCTGCCAAGTCCTGGTGTCATAAACCGAAATCGGGCGTTTAAGGGCAGCGTATCCATTGATGCGGCCGTGGACAGCCGCCAGAACCGAACCATTTCGCGAGAGCGTAAGTTCCGCTTCGCCCAGGCCGGGTTCGTTCGGCTGCAGCAAGGGCTCCTGAAAGACAGTACGGCCGGACGCGATATCGAAGACCGAAAAAGCAACGCCCGTCTTGATCTCGCCTGCCAGGATTATTTGCTTCCCATTACTCGCAAAGTAAGGCGAGAATGGACTTGCCAGACCTGGAAACTCTCGCTGATGTTCGACATGTCCCGCCGGGTCATGCACCACCATCAGCCCATCGCCGTAGCTGGAAAGCGTCAGAATTTTTGTTTCGTCCGGCGACCACGAAATGAATCCGGACGGTTCTTTTGTCTGCCACTCAGTTGCAAGAGAGATTTTCGGCAGCCTAGTCGACGACGACCACGACACCTCCGGATGCCACGGCTTCCAATTGGCGTAAACACAAAGTGCAGTCACTGTTACGATTGCCGCTGTGGCCAGGGTGGTGCACAGGTACAACACCCACCTGCATGCCTTGACCCGCTCCGGGGACCTCGGCGCCTTCGCCAGCGCGCGAGATAACGCCCAACACCCCAGCACAAACGGGACCTGGACTGCGGCAAGCCAAGGATCGAGCACCGCAGCACCCGAGAGATAAATTTGCAGTGCAGACGCCTCAATACATAAAGGAATTGCGACAACAGTAGCCCAAAGCGGCAGCCTTCCTAAGACAAGGATAAAGAGAGCCAGAACGACCGCGCCGGTGACGGCCGGGATCGGCGTGAGCACCAACGCGCCGAAAACACCGACAACAGGCGACAACGCAAGCATCAACTCTGCGGTCGAAACCGCGATGTCCGGGTCATGATGGAGCAAGCCTTGCCACACCATGGTCGAACCCAGCAACGCCATAATCGTCACGGCGTTGATGGCAAAACCCAGAAGCAAGAAGAGACCAGCCGAGACGATCCAGCGTGGAACCGCCCGGTCAGGCAAAGGCGAACCGCAAGGGTCCGCCAATAAATCGGCACTGGTCATGTATCTGGGCCGCTGCTCCGGCTATCTCGCTATCTTACCTCCTATGCCATACGCCTCCCAAACTCGTCCGGCTAAGGTTAAAGAGTGCTTGTGACGTGAACCAGCAACCATTTTGCGAAACAGCAATTGCCGGGATCGAATGTCTGAATGGGGTCAAACAGGTCGATTTGGACGTGTTCGCGTCACGTCCGCTGATACCCCAAGACCCGCCGTGACAACGGACATCTTCTTGGGCAGCGACGTGCCATGAGCCGACATTGCTCCATGAGTTCGGGCACCCGAACACGCCCGACAAGCTAGCCGGGTTCTCTGCCGAATCGCTTTGCGGTCTCGGCCTGAACGGCAAGTTATTTGGTAGGATGAAAGATATCGACGGCAATTAAGACGACATTGTCGGTGCCGAGGTTGCGATGATAGTGAGTCGTGTCCTTGGTAGCTGTCGATGTGTCGCCGGCATGGAGC
>NZ_JBAVCF010000494.1:0-2655 GCF_049586575.1 Bradyrhizobium sp. | reverse complement strand
ACCACCGCGGCGGTGTAGCTCGCGCAACAAACTTCTCGCGAAGTCGTCCCCGCGAACGCGGGGACCCATAACCACAGGCTTCAGTTGGTGAGCGGTGACTAGCCCCAGTGCAAAATAGCGGGGCCGCGGGTTATGGGTCCCGGCTCGCGCTCCGCTTGACCGGGACGACGTCTGCTGTTTGGCGGGCTACAGGCCAAACCTTGACGTCCGCTTTCCAATCCGCTTGCCTTGCGTGCAAATAGAATGTGGGAAGAACGCCAATGTCCTTCGTGCTGGCCATCGATCAGGGCACCACGTCCTCGCGCGCCATGGTGTTTCGCGCCGACCTTTCGGTCGCGGCCATCGCGCAACAGGAATTTCCGCAGCATTTTCCGGCTTCCGGCTGGGTCGAGCATGACCCGGAGGACATCTGGAATTCGACGATTGCGGTTTGTCGCGATGCGCTGAAAAAAGCCAGGCTCGTAGCTGCGGATATCGCCGCGATCGGCATCACCAACCAGCGCGAGACGACGGTGGTGTGGGATCGCGCCACCGGGCAGGCCGTTCATCGCGCCATCGTCTGGCAGGACCGCCGCACCGCCGACTTCTGCGCGAGGCTGAAGGACGACGGCCACGAGCCGGCGATTACGGCGAAGACCGGCCTGATCATCGATCCTTATTTCTCCGGCACCAAGGTTGCCTGGATCCTCGACAACGTGCCGGGCGCGCGGGCGCGCGCGATGCGTGGCGAATTGCTGTTCGGCACCGTCGATTGCTACCTGTTGTGGCGCCTGACCGCTGGCAAGGTCCACGCGACCGACGCCACCAATGCCTCGCGCACGCTGCTGTTCAACATCCATACCGGCGTGTGGGACGACGATCTCCTCAGGCTGTTGAACGTGCCGCGCGCAATGCTGCCGGAGGTAAAGGATTCCTCGCACCCGTTCGGCGAAACCTCGCCCGATCTGTTCGGCGGGGCGATCGCGGTTGCCGGCATTGCCGGCGATCAGCAGGCCGCGACCATTGGCCAGGCCTGCTTTTCGCCGGGCATGATCAAGTCCACCTACGGCACCGGCTGTTTTGCGCTGCTCAACACCGGCGCCACGCCGGTCGCCTCGAAGAACAAGCTTCTCACGACGATTGCCTATCAGCTCCGGGGCAAGCGCACCTACGCGCTGGAAGGCTCGATCTTTGTCGCAGGCAGCGCCGTGCAATGGCTGCGCGACGGGCTCGGCATCATCAGGCAGGCGGCCGAGACCGGTCCGCTCGCGGAGAAATCCGATTCCGCCCAAAGCGTCTATCTGGTGCCGGCCTTTGTCGGCCTCGGCGCGCCCTACTGGAATCCGCGGGTGCGCGGCGCGCTGTTCGGGCTGACGCGCAACACGGGCCCCGCCGAGCTCGCGCATGCCGCGCTCGAGAGCGTCTGTTATCAGACCTGCGATCTCTGGGAAGCGATGCGCGCCGATTGGCCGGAGGCGAAAGCCGCCAACATCGTCCTGCGCGTCGATGGCGGCATGACCGCGTCCGACTGGACCATGCAGCGGCTGGCGGACTTGCTCGATGCGCCGGTCGATCGTCCCATGGTGCAGGAAACCACCGCGCTGGGCGCGGCCTATCTTGCGGGCTTATCCGCCGGCGTCTATCCCGAGCCGAAAAAGTTCGCCGACAAGTGGCGGCTGGAGCACCGCTTCAAGCCCAACATGAGTGCTGCCACGCGCGAACGGACGCTGAAGGGTTGGGCGAGCGCGGTGAAAGGCGTGCTCGCGAGCGATGGGAGCGCATAAATGCGCTCATGATTGCCGTCACCCGTGATGGGGCCGCGAAGCCGCGGTCTACTGGATACTCAGTGATTTATTGAACCGGCCGCAGCGATCTTCAACCTCCCCTTGAAAAGGGGAGGTCGCTTTGCTCTGCTTGGAGCAAAGCGGGAGGGGATCATATGATCAACCTGAGCGTGATTGCGGAAAAACTCGGCGTCAGCGCGCCGACTTTGAGCGAGCACATGCGCGTCCTGATCGCGGCGAAGCTGGTTCGGGCGAAACGGATCAAGCAGTGGACGATGTACAAGCGGGACGAAGACGCGATCGCTTCAGTCAAGCGCGTGATTCAGGACAAGGTTTGAAACAGCAGGGCGCACTCTCCATGATGCTCATCGGCCAATATGATTCCCCCTTCGTCCGCCGCGTCGCGATTGCGCTGCGGCTCTATGGCTTCAAATTCCAGCACAAGCCGTGGTCAACCTTCGGCGACGCCGAGCTGATCGCGCCCTATAACCCGCTGCGGCGGGTGCCGACGCTGGTGCTCGACGACGGCGCGGCGCTGATCGATTCGGCGATGATCCTCGACTGGCTCGACGAAACGGCAGGCTCCGAGCGCGCCATGCTGCCGCCGAGGGGCGTGGAGCGGCGACACCAGCTTTGGCTCTGCGCGCTTGCGACCGGGCTCGGCGACAAGTCGGTGAGCCTCGTCTACGAAAGCGCGCTGCGCCGCGAGCAGCTCAAGCTCTGGGTCGACCGCTGCGAAGCCCAGATCACCCGTGCGCTCGACGCGCTGGAGAAGGAATGCGCCGCGATCAAGACGCCGTATCTTTTCGGCGAGCGGATCGGACATGCCGATGTTGCGGTCGCCTGTGTCCTTCGGTTTACGCGCGAAGCGCATTCCCGGTTGTTCGATGGC
>NZ_JBAVCF010000493.1:0-4444 GCF_049586575.1 Bradyrhizobium sp. | reverse complement strand
CGTAGATACGGATCGGCCCTGCATTTGGGGCCGGGGCCGGGACGCGCGCGGCGCTCGATCGCGGCGCGTCGACTTGTTGTTCGTCGGCCTCCGGCTCGGCTTCCGAGAGACGGCCGACCCCGAGCAGACGCTGTTGCAACTCGCGATCGGCGGCGAGTCGCTGCGAGTCGATGATGCGGTTGATCCGCCCATTGACCATGATCGCGACCTTGTCGGCCACCGAGGTGGCGACGCCGATGTTTTGCTCGATGACCAGGATCGCGATATCGCCTTCGTCGCCGAGCCTGACCAGCATCTCCTCGACCCGGTTGACGATGACGGGTGCCAGGCCCTCGGTGGGCTCGTCCATGATCAGCAGTTGCGGATTGGTCAGCAGGGCGCGCGCGATGGCGAGCATCTGCTGCTCGCCGCCGGAGAGTTCGCCGCCGCCATTGTTCTTGCGTTCGGCGAGGCGCGGAAAGGTGTCGTAGATGCGCTCCGGGCTCCAGGCGCCGCGCCGCGCGCCGACGCTGATGCATAAGTGCTCGTCGACGGTGAGCGAGCGCCAGAGCCGACGTCCCTGCGGGACATAGCCGACGCCGAGGCGGGCGATTTGCGCGGGCTGCAGGCTCAGGAGATCCTGGCCGTGCATGCGGATCGAGCCGCTGGAGGCGCGCACCAGGCCCATGATGGTCTTGCACAGCGTGGTCTTGCCCATGCCGTTGCGCCCGACAACGGAAACAACGCCGTGATCGAGCGTAAGGTCGACACCCTGCAAGGCGTGCGAGTGCCCGTAATAAACGTTGAGGCCGCTGATCTGCAGGACCGCAGCGGCGGCAGGGGGACGGCGCGGCTCAGCCATGTCCGCCTCCCAGATAAAGCTCCTGCACCTCGGGATCGGACTCGATTTCGCGCGGCGCGCCTTCCTTGAAGATGCGGCCATTGTGCATCATCGTCACGCTTTCGACTACGCGCAACGCGACGTCCATGTCGTGCTCGATGATGATGTAGCCGATATGCGCAGGCAGCGCCGACAGGATCTCGACCAGCTCCGAGCGCTCGGTCGGCGAAAGGCCGGCGGCGGGTTCGTCGAACAGGATAAAGCGCGGGGCGCCGGCGAGCGCGAGCGCGATCTCGAGTTGCCGCTGCTGGCCGTAGCTCAGTTCGGAAACCAGCCGATCCTTGACGTCGCGGAGATGCACGGCCTGAACCAGGTTCTCGGCGGCCTGAACCAGCGCGTCGGTAAGGCGTGGACGAAGCAGCGAGAAGCGTCCGCGCGAAACCCCGCGGCAGGCCAGGTAGACATTGTCGACCACGGACAGGCCCGGAAACAGTGCGGAAATCTGATAGGTGCGGCGCAGGCCGCGGCGGATGCGCTCATAAGGCGGAAAGGCGGTGACGTCCTCGCCGAAGAAGCGGATAGTGCCCGAGGTCGGCAGAAAATCGCCGGTGACGCAGTTGAACAGCGTGGTCTTGCCCGCGCCGTTCGAGCCCAGCACCGCGCGCCGCTCGCCCGGTCGCACCGTCATGGTGACATCGGTCAGCGCGGCGAGGGCGCCGAACAGCCGGGTGACGCCGCGCAATTCCAGCGCATTGCCGGCGCCGACGGCGGAGAGGCGTTGTGCGACGCTATCCATGGCCGCCTCCCGGTGCCGCATTGCGGGACGACAGGCCGCGGTTGCGCCAGCGGGTCCACAGCCCGATCACCCCATCCGGGGACCAGAACACGACGACCAGAAAGCCGAGGCCGATCAGCAGGCGAAACCGGTTGCCGTCGAGCCCGATCGCGACCAGGAAGTCGAGGGCGAAGGTGCGCAAGATGACGAAAATCAAGGCACCGATGAACGGTCCAATGGGTCGCGAAATGCCGCCGACGACGGCAATCACCAGAATGTCGATGGCGTTGTCGACGCTGACGGAGCCGGGAGAAATCTGCCCGTTGCTCCACACTAAAAGGATGCCCGCGATCGCAGCGACCAGCGAGGCGAAGACATAGGCGGCGACGCGATGCGCATTGACGTTGAAGCCCAGTGCGGCCATCCGGCGGGGGTTGTCGCGCACGCCCTGCAAAGCGAGCCCGAACGGCGCGCGTGCGAGGTAGCCGGCCGCCCAGTAGCAGATCGCGGCGAAGCCCAGGGTCACATAGTAAAATGGGATCGGCGAACGCCAGTCGACGCCCCAGAAATTCGGCGTGGCGATGCTGTTGATGCCGGTGTGGCCGTTGAAGATCGCGTAATTCTGGTTGACGAAATAGTAAAACGCCGACGCGATTGCGAGCGTGATCATGATGGTGTAGATGCCCGTGGTGCGGACCGCGAGCGCGCCGGTGATGGTGCCGAACACCGTGGCAAGTGCCAAAGCCATCGGCGCGACGAGCCACCACGGCCATCCGAGGCTGAGATGGGTCAAGCCGCTGACGCCGAAAATCGCCACCATGTAGCCGGAGAAACCCGCGATCGTCATCTGGGCGAGGCTGACCATGCCGCCGTAGCCGGCCAGAAACATCAGGCTGAGGCCGATCATTCCCAGAATGTACGCCCAGGAGAAAATCTGAAACAGGATGAACCCGTTCACCAGCAGCGGCATGATCAGCAGGATCACGGCGACAACAGCGGCGGCCGGATGGATGCGCTGGGTCCAGGCGACCGGCGCCGCGTCGACCGGAGCCGGTGCCACTGGGCGCGCGATTTCGACGATGCTCATGGTTCAGCGCCTCACCAGCAGGCCCTGCGGCCTGACCGCGAGCACCACCACCATGATGAGGAAGGTCAGCACGATCGAATAGGTCGGGACGTAGACCGAGCCGAGTTGTTCGGCGAGGCCGATGATCAGGGCGCCAAGTGCCGCGCCCGGAATCGAGCCCATGCCGCCGACGATGACCACGACCAGTGAGGCCAGCAGAAACCTGGTGTCCTCGCCCGGGGAAATCGATTGAAAGGTAGCACCCACGACGCCGGCCATTCCTGCAAGGCCCGCGCCGAAAGCGAACACCAGCACGAACACCAGTTGAATCCGCACCCCCATCACCGACAGCATGTCCCGGTCGTCGACGCCGGCGCGCACGATCATCCCTATACGGGTCCGATTGAGCACCAGCCACATCCCGAGGCCGATCACGACCGAGGCGGCGAAGATCACCAGACGCACGATCGGGTATTGCAGATAGACCGCTTCGCCCGAGGATTTGACCGCCACCACGAACGGCAACGGCGCCGGACCGACCAGCATGGCGGGGGTCTGAACCTGGTAAAAGTCGCCGCCGAACCCCCAGAGCATCAAATCCGCAAGCACGATCGAAATGCCGATCGTGACCAGCGTCTGCCGCAGATCCTGTCCCTCCATGCGGCGGAACACCAGAACCTGCAGGATCACGCCGAGCAGGGCCGCGGCCACGAAGGCCATGACGAAGCTGAACAGCCACGAACCGGTCAAATTGTCGGTCGTGTAGCCGATATAGCCGCCGAACAGGTAGATCGACCCATGCGCGAGATTGACGTTGCGCATCAATCCGAAGATCAGCGTGAAGCCGCTGGCGACCAGGAAATACAGCCCGCCCAGCGTGATCCCGTTGAACAGCGCGTTGAGAAATACCTTCTTCCTGCCGACCGCTTCCTCCAGGCCTTGCGGCCAGGTCGCGAAGATCAGCCAGAGCGCCACCACGACGGCGATCAGGATCAGCAGCGACCAGACTGGATGGCGTTCGACAAAGCGGTTCATCCGAACGCACCCGCAAAACCCGCCGGCGCGAAGCCAATGCACCGAATCTTCATCCTGCCCCTGGCCATGACGGCGCTCATCCTCCCGAACCGTTTCGCGGCTTGTTGGCGCGATCAGGGGGTCCAGTGTAGCGTGCCCGAATTCCGCGCGCTTGATCGTGAGTATCTTTTTTGCGCGAACGGGTGTCTCGCCGGCGCGGCCGGCTCGTCAGAGCAACTGCGCTGCACCGCGATAGTCCGTTGGCGCCATCCCGACATTGGACGCGAAGAAGCGTGTGAAGGCGCTCTGCGAGGAGAAGCCAAGGTCGAACCCGATGTCTGCCACCGGCTTTTCCGTCTTCACCAGCACGTCGATCGAGCGTTCCATCAGCAAGGTATTTAAATAGAGATTCGGCGTGACGCCGGTCTGGCTGCGGAACAATTTGTAGAAATGCGGCCGCGACAGCCCGGACTCACGGGCAACGTCATCGAGCTGGATGTGGGCGCCGAGCCCTTCCTGAATGAGGCGGATCGATTTGCGAACCCTGAAATCGGTGACGTCTTCGACGACGCGGCGTTCCGACGCCTCGCCGGGACGCCGCCAGCTCTCGGCATAGCAGGCGTCGATCAAGCCGCGCAGCTCGTGATCGAGTTCATTGAGCCTGTGCGCGGCATAGACCATCGCCGCGGTGCGCCGGATCTGGCGGTCGATCGCCGAGGTCCGATAAGTCAATGGACGGCCGAAGCGCAGGCGCGCGGAATCGCTGAGG
>NZ_JBAVCF010000492.1:0-2220 GCF_049586575.1 Bradyrhizobium sp. | reverse complement strand
GGCGCCGGCAAGACCACGCTGTTCAACGCGATCGCCGGCGCCTTGGCGCCGACCGCGGGCCGCATCGCGTTCGACGGTCACGACATTACCCGCCTGCCGCCGCATCGGCGCGCCCGGCTCGGCGTTTCCCGCACCTTCCAGATCACCAACCTGTTTCCGCGGCTCTCGGTACGCAACAATATGGTGTTGGCGCTGCGCGGGCGATCGTCGCGAAAATTTTCGCTGTTCGGCAAGCCCGATGTCGACGCCACCGAAGGAAAGCAGATCTCTGCCGCGCTTGAAGCCGCGCGTATCGTCGGCCGCGCCGACGTCATGGTGATGGATTTATCCTATGGCGAACAGCGTCAGCTCGAAATTGCGTTGTCGCTTGTCACCTCGCCACGGCTGCTATTGTTGGACGAGCCCGCCGCCGGCCTGTCTCCCTCGGAGCGCTCGATGGTTGCCGAAATCATCCGCTCGCTGGACAAGGACATCACAGTCGTGCTGATCGAGCACGACATGGATCTGGCGCTCGGTCTTGTCGATCGCGTCACCTGCATGTTCGAGGGCCGCGTGCTGGTGGAAGAAGCGCCCGACGAAATCAGGCGCAATAAACAAGTGCAGGAAGTCTATCTGGGGCGACCGCGTCATGCTTGAGGTTCGTGACCTGCACAGCGGTTATGGCGAAGCGCTGGTGGTCCGCGGCGTCTCGCTCGATGTCGGCGCGAGCGAGATCGTTGCTGTGCTCGGCCGCAACGGCATGGGCAAGACCACGCTGATCCGCTCCATCATGGGGCTGACACCGCCGCAGATTCGCTCGGGATCGATCAGCTGGCGGGGCGAAAGCCTGGTCGGTTTGCGGCCGCATGATATCGCCACGCGCAAGATTGCGATCGTGCCGCAGGGGCGGCGGCTGTTTCCCTCACTGACGGTGACCGAGCATCTAACGATGCTCAAGGGTGCGCGCGCCAAAACCGGCTGGACGCTGGAGCGCGTCTTCGGTCTCTTTCCAAGGTTGGCCGAGCGGCGTCACCATCGCGGCGGGCAATTGTCCGGCGGTGAGCGCGGCATGCTCGCAGTCGGCCGAGCGCTGATGATCGATCCCGATCTGATTCTGATGGACGAACCGTCCGAAGGGCTTGCGCCGGTCATGGTGCAGCATCTGGAAGGGATCGTGCTCGATCTCAAACGTGAGGGGCTATCGATCCTTCTGGTCGAGCAAAACCTCTATAGCGCGCTGGCCGTGGCCGATCGTGTCTACGTTCTGGAGACCGGGCAGGTTGTGCATCAAGCCGATGCGGCGGCGCTGGCGCAACAGACCGATTTGTTGTTTGCGCGCCTCGGCGTCCAATAGGGGACGCGTCCCAGGCGTCTACACGAAGTCCGAATCGGTCAACTGAAAACGGTCGAAACGCGGCGCGGAGTCGGCGGAAGCGCAATCTCGTAGCTGCACCAGGATCGGCGGCCGCAGCCGCTGTGGAAGCGCAAATCCAGGCAGACGCGGCAGACTCTTGTTGAGGCCGGCATATACAAAGACACGATGTTTCCACAGACCGCAGGCTGCGCGGATCAAGGTGCGGATGTCGCCTCCGGCAATGTTCGCTCCCGGCCGTGCAAAGAAACCGCACAGGAGCACGTGGCTGATGCCGCGCGTTTTCCGCGGGGACGAAATTAGCAGGAGGTCCGAGGTCGTGTGGATCGCATAGTCGTAGACCGGATCGCAGATGCGCTCGAACAGCGTCACGGCGTCCCAACGCAGCCCGTTCTCGCTGGGCGGCGTCGCGAAGCCGGACAGCCGCTCGATTGCCTCATCTCTCGTCAATGTCTTGATTGGCCCCGAAAATTGCAGGCGTGCTCTGCTAGTCCACCACGGGCTGACGCCTACGCGCACCGGCAGCAAGAGAAATGGCTGCAGCCCGGCAAGCCGTGCGTTGAGTGGGGCCGAGATCGGGTTCGGGAGACCGAGGATGATGCGGATATTTTTGGCCCCGCACAGGCGGTCGGCCTCCTTGTAGAGACGGCGAACCAGTACCGGCGAACGGTAGGTTTTCAGGATGAAGAGGTCGATCAGCTGAGTGGCGATCACGGGCGCGCCATCCAGATAGACTTTCTGGTGAAGCAGGACGATCTGGCCGATTTTCTTGCCGCCGTCGAAGGCGGCGACAACCGCGCTGCCCTGACCGAAGCCGCGCTCGTAGAGCCATTTCATCCGGGGCGGGGAGAACACAACCGCCTTCGATC
>NZ_JBAVCF010000491.1:0-2687 GCF_049586575.1 Bradyrhizobium sp. | reverse complement strand
TACAACAACGAGCGGCCGCACCAAGCGCTTAACATGCGCTGTCCTGCCGAGCTCTACCTGCCCTCAACGCGCACCTACGCTGGCTTGCCTGAGCTCGATTATCCGTTCCACGACAAGACTGTCACCGTCACCACATGCGGCCGAATCTGCTTCAATCGCCACAAGATCAACCTCAGCCTCGTCTTCGCCGGCCAAAGCGTCGGCATCAAACAGGTCAGCGACCAGATTTGGCTGGTCAGCTTTATGGCTTATGATCTCGGTTACTTCGACCACGAGACATGCAGGCTCGAACCAATCGATAATCCCTTCGGGCCAAAAGTGTTACCCATGTCTCCAGTATAAACCGTAACCTATGTGTCCGGAACGGACCCGGTCTCTGCGGGCCATTTCCGGCTTGCGGGAAAAGTCCGCCGTTCCCGCCAATTTGCGAAACCCGTGGCGGTCTCCGTGGTCGAAACTCGGCGCTCATCTGTCGCCAGATCGCGAATTTCAGCGGTTAGTCTCCAGTCCCGAATTGCCAATTTGGATGTCTGCCATCACGGCAGAATCTTCTGTGGAAGTCTCTGTCACCTATTTGCGCGACCTCCCTACCAAACGGTGAGATGGATAGACGCCCATACTGGGCGGTGTTGCCGGGGAAACGCCGCGTCGGACAGCTTCCGCCTTTAAGAAGGAAATCAAGGCTTGTAGTGGCCCGCTCACCTGTCGACGACTTGGGTGATAAAGAAAAAACCCCGATAGCCTCGGCGACCATTCCGTAAGCAACGGCACAAGACGGCCCGCTTTGAGATCGGCAGCAATATAATCGTGCAACAGATACGCAAGCCCTAGACCATCCCGGACCGCGCGAAGCGAAAGCTCTATGTCGTTGACGATCAAACGACCTTCGACCGAGGCACGTAGGCTTCTACCATTCTTTTCAAAATCCCATCCGAAGATGGCACCATTCGGCAAGCGATTGCGGATACACTCATGGTGACGCAGATCGCGGGGGGTTTTGGGCCGAGGGCGATTCTTCAGATAATCAGGTGAAGCGACTACGAGAAAGCGGACTTCGCCCACTACCCTCATAGTGATCATGTCGTGGTCGATTTGCTCTCCGAGGCGAATGCCCGCGTCAAAACCTTCTTTAACGATATCTGCGGGCATTTTGACAACGGCGACGTCCAATTGGATACCGGGATACTCACGCATAAACCGCGCAAGGATCGGTTCGATAAGAAAGGTACCGACGGGCGGCTGCACGACAAGGCGCAGCAGTCCAGTCGGATTCAGTCGATAATCGGCAAGTTCATCGGCAGCCGCTTTCAATGCGAAAAGCGAAGGCTGCACGCGCGCCAGCAAGCGTGCACCTGCCTCAGTAAGCGAGACGCTGCGGGTCGTCCGGTTCAACAGCCGAATCCCAAGTCTTTCCTCCAGCGCTCGAACATTTTGGCTTAGCGTCGAGCGGCCAACGCCCAGTTGGGTTGCCGCTTTGGAGAAGCTCCGCTGCTCGGCAATCGCAGCAAACGCGGACATTTCCGCAAATTCGGTGCCACGAATTGTTCGGCCTCCGCGAACAGGTCGTTTCAACAATAGCGAATTATCACATGATGAGGTTTCGGGTAAATCCAAGCAAGAGAGCGTTGGATTCTAAAGGAGCTTCAAATGTCTCGGAGAATACCGGTCCTCGCGATAGTATGTCTGGCATGGCCGCTCCTTTGTGGTCGCGCCGCAACAGCTCAGCCTGCGGTCGATCAATTCAAGGGTACCTGGACGCTCGTTTCTATCCGCTACGTGAGCCCAGACGGCTCATCGATTGAACCGTTCGGGCCGAACGCCAAAGGCATGCTGGTATTTGACGGCACGCGTTTCGCCACACAAGTCATGGCGGCCAATCTACCGAAATTTGCGTCCCACAACCGAATGGTCGGTACGCTGAAAGAGTACGAAGCGATATCGCACGGGGTGGTCGCGTATTTCGGCACCTACACCGTGAGGGAACCCGATCGTATTCTCACTCTTCACATTGAGCGCAGTTCATTCCCAAACTGGGAGGGAATCGACCAACTGAGGAAGTTCGAGTTTGTGGGTGGCGAGTTGCGTTACACGGCAGCCAACTCGACCGCCAACCCCGCAGAATCCGCGCAACTTGTATGGAAAAGAGCCCGTTGACTGATAACGCTGCCCTTGGGCGAATGGGGAATAAATGGGCGCAGGCAACCATGAAGACAGTCCAAGCGGCACGTTTATTCTCAAGCAACCTGTCCGAGCGGGAAGAATTATAGGAGCAAAGGGACTTTTGCTCGCAACGTTTTGATCGACGTCTGCCATTATTATTCTCTCTAAATCATCACCATCCCGCACGCGCTGGCGCGGTGTCAGTCGGTCCGGTGAATCGACGGCACGTTGGTCTATTACTGAAAAATTTGCTGCAGCGAGCGATTAGCTGAAATTTCTCCTTAAGTGCTAACAATCCGCCGCAGCCCCGTGTTCAACTGGGTCGGCAAGACAATCGCCGTAACGGGCAGGTCAGCGGGCGCTGTAAGGAAGGCTCTCGAAGGAAGAGCCGGCAGGGCTTCTCGGCGAGCTAGCGGTCAGGCGCCGCCGCCTATCTCATCTAACGCAGTCGCAATCTCGGGCTGGTCCGCCTCACCGCAACCGGCTTAAATGGGTATAATCCCTATTGTTCTTTATCTCTGGCACGC
>NZ_JBAVCF010000490.1:0-2826 GCF_049586575.1 Bradyrhizobium sp. | reverse complement strand
CTGGATGTCTGCGGCGAGATGCTTACCATTCTCAGCCATTCTTTCGAGACGGTGTTTGCCGTATTCTTCCCAAGCGGTAACAGCGTCCGAAACAGAATGAGCGGCCACCAATTTGGAAGCAAATTCGGAAGCCATGTTTGCTTCGGAATGCCCGCGATCCGCGCAATAGCGATTGATCTCGGTAGTCATCTTTGTCAATTCCGTAGTCATCTTTGTCAATTCCGACTGAGCTTGGGCAAACGCCTGACTCGCTTCTGCGCAGCGGTCAGCATAAGGGCATAGATATTTTTCGTCTGATCCACGTCTGGAGAAAACTTAACTGCCTCCCGGCTTGCAGCGTTGATTTATATCAAGTCCTTCGGACGTCTTTCTCCAGCCGCCGACGTGACCGTCACTCAAGTCCGAACCGCACTCTTGATAGCGTCTCATTGATCGTTGCCGCGTCGAACACTCTGAGGCAGCGAGCGCTCGCCGACGACAGCCGTTTGACCAGGATCAATGCCGCAGCGGTGTGAGTTGGTTACTTCCAACGCCAGCTCCAAGTTCTAACCGTTATTTGTAAGCTGACGAGCCGGACTACGGCGCGAACTGTATCTGTCGCGGCACCTGTTGTTGGGGTCGCGCGCCTCCGCCAAACATAGGCGAGCATCGATTTGTCCGCGTCAGTATCAGCTCATCATGAGCTTGATCTGACCATCTTCAATGGCTCCCGCCGCAAGAGCGTCGCGAGCCATTCTTTCGATGGTCGGCCAATTCGCGAGAAGATACTTCTGCGCCTGTACTTTCGTTGGGAACGTGGTTTGCAGCATGCAGTCCTGCCGTGCGTTTCCATTCGCAATCCGAAAAGATACCGATTGGGGTCCCTCAGAAACCTCTTGTTCAGTTGGCATGGGAAGTTTGCGCATAATGCTCCTTCATGAAAACGTGGCCTCGCTGGTCGCGAACGCTGGCTGCCTACCTTGCATCGAGCGAACCGGCGGATGACCGGCACAGTTTAATCGACGGAGGCTGCCTCGGCTGAAATCTTTTTTGCTTTAGCCAGACGCTTCGACTGCTGATCCGGACTGGGCGTGTTTCGGACAGCCTCAGTCAGCATCTGCCGGAGTTCAGCTTTCGTCCTGGAAGGTTCACGCGTACTCGATCTTTGCCAATTCATTCATCTTATATGGGGATGCCCCGAGACAAATGCCACCTTCGATTGGAGTTTCGTATCTGCACCCGCCACGACAGATGGAGCGGCCAAAAGAAAGCATACAGATTCTATCAGCAGTTCACGCGCACGATCGACGATGTCGTCCAAAGATCTCGTTTACGCCAACATCTTCTGGGCTTCAGCCAGCAACTGGTCGCGCGTCGGCATGCTAGGCAGATGCCAGTCGGCAGAGTGTCGCAATCGAAGGAGCGCATCCCGCACCGACAATTCGGTCTCGTGGACTGACGATCCGATAGCCAGCGCGATGGATTCGGGATTGAAGCATGCAGCTAGTTGCTCAGCCGTTCGCCGGATCACCCGTGACCCCAGCCGCTGCTCATTACGTAAGACCTGCTTCGGCGGCGCCTTTACGGGTAGATAATGTCGTCATGCTCTTGGTTTAGATCGATGTTGGCCGACACGCTTACACCCTCCGTTATTTCAAATGCTGGGGTACCCTCGCCAGCACACGGCTAAAGATCTTGGCGGGCTTTGCGCGCGCTGTGATAAAAAGAACCCGCGGCCGGTAAACCAGCCGCGGGGTCGCGAAACCAGAGGCTCTGCCAGTACATCCGTGGTCAAAGCAGCATGGCGCCGATTGCGATAGCTTACGCTGCGCGCAGATTCTCCGCCGCAGATTTGCCAGTCCGGCGGTCTGCAACGACTTCAAAAGAAACCTTCTGTCCCTCGTTGAGGCTGCTCATGCCGGCGCGTTCAACCGCGCTGATATGAACGAAAACATCCTGGCTTCCTTCGTCTGGCTGAATGAAGCCAAAACCCTTTTGGCTGTTAAACCACTTCACAGTTCCGCTAGTCATGAGAGATCGTCCTTTAAGATAGATACGTGTTTGAAGCCGCGCCCAGAAGCGCAGCCGGCTAATTCGAAGTTTAGGAGGGAGGGTCGTCAGTCAGGCGCGCTGTCAGCGGCGAGGCCAAGTCGTTCGGCCGAAACTCGATTGGTCATACATGGCTATTGTTTGATCATTTCGCAAGTCCCCGTGACCGCGATCGATCCGCTTGCGAGATCAAAATGAAGGCCAAGGCCGGCAATCGTATTTGGCCTTTTTAAGCCGCGATACGATCTCCACCCGCCTGATGGCGCGATGGCTCTGGAAAATCAACAAGGCGCCGATTTGTGATGCGGTTGCTCGTCGCACCGCCATTTGTGCGGATCAGTGAGACATCATCAGACAACACGGCGCCTTCTTCAGAAGGTCGCGCGTCATGCCGCCGAACATCCATTCGCCCATTCGGCTGTGACCATAGGCGCCCGTTACGATCAGATCGGCACGCGCTTCCTTCGCAAGGCGCAATAGATGGTCCGCGTCGGTCTCGGCTGTATACACGCGGGTGTCCGTTCGACATTTTGCGCCTCGCAACGACAGATAATTCGCTACGTCCTGAACGCGCCGGCGTGCCACATCCTGTTCACTCGCAAGGCAAAGCTCGATAATGACAACCTCGGAGGCTTGGCCAAAAAATGGCAATGCGTGAAGAATGGCTAAGCGGGCCTCCCGTGTGTCCTTCCACCCCACAACGATGCGATCGGCCTTGAGCTCAGACACATGCTCCGGTGCGACAATTGTGGGGCGGCCCATCCTCAAGATCGCTTCGGCCGGCTCGATGTCCTGGGC